>ONIU01000056.1:511-20327 GCA_900317935.1 uncultured bacterium | reverse complement strand
AAGAACCACAGGAGCCTGAAGTAGAAACTCCTATTGTAGAGAACCCTACTAATACAGGTAATACTGTTGAAGAACCTACTGAAACTACTACCGAACAAAGTACAGAAACAACAACAGAAACAACAGAGGAAACTACTACTCCTGCAGAGGGCGTAGATAATGGTGAGGCTGGTGCTACTGAAGGTGGTTCTGATGCTGGAAACGGTGGAGATAGTGGATCACCAGATTACGTTAAGAAAGACGACTCTGAAGATAAAGAAGAAAATGATGCAAAAGATGAAGAGAAGAAAGATGATGAAGAAGATAAGAAAAAGGAAGATGACAAGTATTCATTAGTTGTTGTTGAACTTGAAGAGCTTCAGAAATCATATTCTGCACTTAAAGAAGAAAGAGATGCGCTTGCAGAAAAAGTTGCTTCATATGAAAATGCAGAAAAAGATGCTCTTATCGCAGAATTTTCGATGTTATCTGATGAAGATAAACAAGAGGTTATTGAACATAAAGCAGAATATAGTTTAGCTGAAATTAAGTCTAAATTAGCTGTTATATGTTATGATAAGAAAATAAATTATACTTCTGAAAAAGAAGAAAAAGTTCAAACAGTTAGCATTGAAGCTGTTTCTTATGCAAATGATAAACCAGAATGGCTTCAGGCAGTTGATAAGTATAAAAATTCATAAAGGAGGATTCCGAAATGGCTACAATAAAGAGAAAAGGTTTTGGACAGGTAGAGCCTAATCATCTTTCAGCTCAGAGAACTGGACAGATTTATGCTCAGCTTATTGCCGATTCAAACCTTAGCATTATTGAGAACGGTATGTTCTTAAAGTATGACTATGAAAATAGAAAAGCAGTTGCTAGCTCAAGTGTTGCTGGTGAATGGCTTTTAGTTTACAACGAAGAGAAGCTTTATGATCCTAGAAAGCAGGGACATAAGTATTTTGCTATGCAAAAGGGTGATTATGTTGATAAAGAGATGGTTCCTCGTCTCTATAAGACAAATGTTGGTGATATTTTCACAACAAACACTCTTGGAGCTAATACATCAGATTCAGCAGAGACAACAGCTGTTTCTGTTGCAGTTGGTAATGTACTCGTAGTTGGTTCCACAGGTTACCTTGAGGTAGCTGGACAGAGTCCTGTAGGTCCTCAGTTTAAGGTAGTTGCTATTACAACTATGGCTGACGGTCAGGATGCTGTTAAATTACAAAGAATAGCTTAATAAAGGAGGATTATAGTCATGGCATTAGAAAAGAAACAACTTATTACACTTGCTAAGACAGTGGCAAAGGCTAATCCTTCTGCAGCTGTTGCTTATAGCTTTGGTGATAGCAAGTATAGTTATAAAGAATTAGATGAAACTCTTCGTAAAGAGTTAAGAGAAATTGCTGGAACTTATGCTCTTTATAGAGAAAATAAGAATATCCTTTTCGAGTTAGTTGAACAAGTTATTAATGAAGTTCTTCCAGCAAGAGTTATTGAACAGTATGGTTCATTTGCTGATATTCGTACATTCGCACAGGGCGAGAAGGCAGTATTCTCAGTAAAGGCTTCACAGGCTTCTAAACAGAGAGCTAAGAAGTTCGTTACTAAGGTTGGTCTTGCAGGCGTTTACGAAGTATTCAAGCTTGATGGTTATACAGTAGAAGTTCCTACTGAGGCATGGGGCGGAGCTGCTCAGATCGGTTTTGAAGAGTACCTTGATGGTAGAATCGATATGGCAGACGTAGTTGAAATCATTAATGAAGGTCTTAATGATTGTGTTTATCGTGAAATCGCTAAGGCCCTTAAGGCAATGATCAACGAAGTTCCTGGAACAAATAAGAGATCAGGTAACTCATTTGTACAGTCAAATATGGATCAGCTTCTTCAGATTGCAGATTCATATGGTAAGGCTACAATCTACTGTACATTTGAATTTGCTGCTACTATGGTTCCTGATAATAACTGGATTTCAAATGAGCAGAAGAACACAATGTGGAATACAGGTTACCTTGCTAACTACAAGGGACATAATGTAGTTATTCTTCCTAACTCATTTGAAATTGGTGATTATGAGACCGCTGCAAATACAGAGAAGGTTATCGATCCATCTTACGCTTACATTATTCCAACAGGTGCAGACAAGCCTATCAAGGTTGCATTTGAAGGTGATGCACAGGTTAGAGAGTGGGAGAACAAGGATTGGTCAAGAGAAATCCAGACTTATAAAAAGTTTGGTGTTGGTCTTGTAGGTCTTAACGCAGGTATCTGTGTATATCAGAATACAAGTCTTTCTCCAGCTAGCAAGACATTAGTTCTTAATGCAGCACCTGGACTTTCACCAGTTTTTAACTAATAATTAATTTAATTTTTAACTTATAAATTGAATAGGGGAGATTATTATATAATCTCCCCTTATTCATATATAATGGAGATAAAAGGAGAAATGAAATATGTTAGCAAACGACAAATTAATTAAAGTTCAGAATAGAGATTTTGGTACTGTTACTTATACTATTCCTGATTTAAATAATTTATACAGGGAATATCAGCCTAATGAGATTAAGCAGATTACATTTGATGAGCTTTTTAAACTTTCGCAAGTTCCTGGTGGTATGTATATTATAACTAATTATTTAATTATTTATGATGAAGAGGCGGTTGCCGCACTTTTAGGCGAGGTAGAGCCAGAGTATTTCTATACCGAGAAACAGGTTATTGAACTTATGAAGAATGGAACTGCAGATGAGTTTGAAGATTGTTTAAATTTTGCTCCGAGCGGAGTTCTTGATTTAATTAAGGATTTAGCAGTTAAGCTTCCGCTTAATGATGTTGCAAAGAGAGATTTAATTTTAAAGAAATTAAGTTTTAATGTTGCAAATGCTATCGAGCTTAGTAAAACAGATGTTGTTGAGGAAGAGAAGCCTGTTACAAGAAAGGCAGCTCCGCCAAAGGCGAGTACAACTGCAAGAAAAACATCAGTACCTAAAAAGAAAGTTACTCCAGATGAGGAGTAATGAAGAAAAGGAGTGATTTAAGTGACACCTTTTTCAACAGTTTATGATTTATTTTTTAAGAAAATTACTGATGATATGTATATGGAATTTACAAGAGAAGATACTGAAAAGATAGTAGAAGATTTACTTGATTCAGCAGTTCATTCTTTTGAGTTCCCGCGTAAATCACTCGAATATGTACCTTCTAATGCAGATGAAGATTGTGAAGTTGGATACTTTATCAGTGATTTAACAGATGAAGAATGTAATATTCTTGCTACTTATATGGTTGAAGAATGGATTGGACAGCAATTAGCGAGCATAGAGAATACTAGAATGAAATATACTGGTTCTGATTTTAAAATGACCTCGCAAGCAAACCATATGAGTAAATTACAATCCATGAAAAAAGAGTATGAACGTAAAGGTTTCCATTTACAAAGACTTTATAAAAGAAGAAAAGTTGATTCAAATGGAGTTTATCGTTCTACTATGCATACCTTAATGGAATCTCCTACTTATTCATTTTCTTTAGGAAATGAAGATCCCGCTAAAGACAACGGAGAGGAGGCTAATTGGTATGATCGTGAAATATAATCTTGAAATAGATAAAGAAAATATTGATAGTTTTTTAAAAAGAGCTATTAATTTAACTTATAAACTTCTTCCATTACGAGAAGAAGGTGGAGATTGGCAGAAACCGCTCCAAACGATTATTGAAGAATTAGTTGGATTAAATCGTTTGTTATTCGACTTTCAAACAGATTTATTTCTTGTGATTTGTAAACTTGAAGGACTTTTCACTCTTGTTTCAGAGCAAGATTTTCCTTTATATAGAAGAATTATATTTGAGTGTTTAAGTCTTTTAAACGAGGTTAAACATGAGTGCATTAGATAATATGCGCAAAAGACTTGACTATAATGGTGGCGCGAACCAGCAAAGTCGAATGATAAGTGATAAATTACATAGTTTAAAGAAAGCTTCTTTATATTCTTATCAAGGTGCTACTATCATTATAGACAATCCTGATTATGATGAAAAATCAAATGAGGGTTTAGGAGGATTGCAAAGTCTTAAATTTAGAGGTCTTATGAATCCTGACAAATTATCTTATGAAGCAGATAAAAAGATTTTATCCATTCCTTTTAAAGATATTTGTTTAAATGCTCCAAGAGTTGGTAAAACTTCTGAAGGCATTGTGGATATTCCTATTTCATGCGGTGATACATTTGAATGGGAGGAGACCAAAACAAGATGGTTAGTTACAGTTCGATATGTTGAGGAATTAGCTTACTTCAGAGCGGATGTCCGCAAGTGTTACCCATTCCCGCTTAATATAGATGGGAAAGATTATTGGTTCTCTAACGTTGGACAAGAACAACAGACTTTAGAATGGTATAAAAAGAATCGAGACGTTTTAAATAAATTAAACTATACTAGAGCACTTTACTTTAAAAGAAACGATTCTACTCTTGATTATTTTAAAAGATTTAAAATAGTTAAATTACCTAATATAAAAGGAGAACTAAAACCTTGGGAAGTACAGGCGGTGGAGCCTAATATTATTGATGATCTTATTGTAGTATTTGTTAAGGAATATTTCAATAATGAATTTGAAGAAGTAAGCGTAGAAGAGCAAGCAAAAATTCAAGAAAATCATGAGTTATTAGAAGATACTGTCGTTTATATCTATGAAAAAATTAGCTTTAAAACTGATTATATTGAAGGTGCTGCTTGGACTATTGAAAATATAACCAATCAAAATTTAAGATTTGACATAGATGCAATAAAAGATGGTGATTTTTCTATTGTTTATATACAACTGTATGGTCAGACAGGCGAATTTGATATTTGCTATAATGACAAAGTTATGAAACATATTGTAGTTAAATCATTTTAGGAGATAAAAGGAGAAAAGATATGCAAAGAAATGCAATATTACCGCCAATTCAATCATCTTTTCTTTCTTGCGAAAAAGATACAGAGATTATTTTAAATAAGCTATTTGTTGAAAGTCAGCAATATAGTAATTATTTAAAAAGATTGCTTATTATAAATACACCCGATTGTTTAGATCCTTCTATCACAAGATATGACGAGATTGTGAAAAAATATTCTATCAAAGACTTGAAGGATAAAGATTACATAAGACAATCACCTCGATTAGAGTTTAATGAGCATGAAGATGTTCAATCCTATATTCATTTATCTTTTGATAACTTTATGACTAATAGAGTCAATGAAAGATTTAGGGATTGTATGGTACATTTTGATATTATGTGTCATACTAAACAATGGGAGATGCAAGGGTTTAAAATAAGACCTTTGATGATTGCAGGATATATAGATGGTATTTTAAATTTTAATAAATTATCTGGCGTTGGAAAATTTGTATTTGCGGGATGTCAAGAAGTTGTTTTAGATAGTAACCTTGCGGGTTACACTTTAACTTATGAAGCTATACACTTTACAGAAGATGATGCTACATTGGAGAGTTTATCAAGTAAATGAAACCAATAATTCATAGAGGACTTCTTGATTGTAAAACTGATATACCATTTCCTTCTGCGCAGATTGTAATTCATCAGCCTTCAATACATGAAATACAGCTTATAGGAGAGACAACACAAATTATTGGAGCTAATGCAATTACTAAAGACTATCAAAATTTTCAGGACAATTCTGGTTTAGAGAATTTATCAAATTTTGATATATTAATGAAAATAATTTCAAGTAAAACAGAGCAAACAAGACAAGTTACTGAAGCAATTCAGCAACTTTTTGTATTACTTTTTCCTACTTGTCAAACCTTTTTTACACCAGGTTCGATTTTACTTAAAGACGAAAAACAAATGCATATGATTGATAATAGTAATTTTGAGGATTTCCGCAGAATTATTTATGATATATTTTGTTTAGCAGAACTTCATGGTGAAACGGAACAAGATTATAACCCCGCGGGAGATCGTGCTCGCGCAATAGTTGAAAAGTTTCGTAAAAAACATGAGTATTTAGCAGAATTAAGAAAAGAACGTGGTGAGCATACTGAATTAATGAGTTTATATGGAAGATATATAAATATATTAGCAGTAGGTGAACATAAAGACAAAAATGTATTAAGTAATTATTCTGTTTATCAATTAGTTGAAGAGTTCAAACGTTTTCAGTTAAAAGAGTCGTTTGACTTTACATATCAGGCTAAATTAGCCGGTGCAACAAAAATAAAAGATCCTAAGGACTGGATGACAGATATGTCATTTGGTTCAAAAGAAGAATAAAAATTCATAAGGAGGAATTAACGCTATGAAATTTGGTGTACGTGAATGTGCGAACATGGTGTTCAGAGCAAAGACTGCTCAGAATATTGGTAAATATCAGTTTAAGCCAGGACAGCCAGTTCTTTATATTGATACAGCTACTACTTCTTCTGTTGAACAAGCTACAACAACAGTTTATGCACAAGGTGGTAGAGGTAATGTACGTCTTATCTCTTGGGAAGGTGAGAAAACATTAACTTTTACAGTTGAGGATGCACTCCTTTCTCCTATCTCTCTTGCAATGCTTTCTGGTGCTGACCTTTTCCAAGGTAGTTCATCAGTAAGTAAAGTTCATTTCCATACTACAAGTGTAGCAACTATTGATTTAGTAGCAGGAACAGATACTGCTGTTGATGGTTATATTAGACTTGGCGATGTTCTTGGTACAGGTGAAAAACTTTGTGCTACAAATGATTCACCTATTTATGTAATTATCACAGAGGGTGACGGTAGCTTAACAGGTGAAATGCTTGTTGGTACTTCAGTTGCTGTTGGTGATGCAGTTAAAGGTAACGATGGTACTTATACTTGGACTCCTTCTGCAAGTGGAACGGCAGATCAAAGTATTAAGATTACAGGAGTTTCAAGCTCAGGTATTGCTGATTTCGCTTCTTCAGAAAGAACAGTTATTGAAGCTGGTAAGAGTTATACAGTATTTGTAGACTATTATCTTGATAAAAATGCAACAGCAGTTGATGAACTTCAAATTGCTGCTGATAACTTCGCTGGTAACTATTATGTTGAAGCTGATACTTTATTCAGACGTAAGAGTGATGGTGTTGATATGCCTGCTAACTTAACATTCCCTAATGTTAAGATTCAGTCTAACTTTACATTCTCACTTTCTGGAACAGGCGATCCTTCAACATTTACTTTCACAATGGATGCTCTTCCAGGTTATACTTATTTCGATAAGTCAAGAGAAGTTCTTTGTGTAATTCAGGTTGTTGAAGATCAAAACAATGCTACTAAGACAGTTCAACCAGTTATGCCTCATAATACAACATTAGAGCATAAGAAAGATGAAATTGAAGATTCTAAGTACATTGGATATTGGGCAGGAGCAGCTGGTGGCGGAACATCAGGCAATGCTGATTAATTAATTAACAAAATATTTATGCGGGAAGCACATATATAAAGTGCTTCCCGCTATTTTTGTATCCTTTTGTAGAAAGGAGATGAATTTATAGATGTATTATAATGGAGATAATGAATATGAAATTAGTTTGTTTTTACAAGATGTTCATAAATCAATACAATCAAAATATCAAAGTAGAAAAGGCGGGGCTTCTAATGTTGTAAGGGCAAGACAAATAGAGTCATTTTTACAACTTATAAAAAGGTATAATAATAATGAGAATTTATCAGTAGAAGATAGAATGGCTTTAAAGACTATTTATGATTTAAATCCATCTTTAAAAGCTGTTTTTAAAAATGATAATTATAAAAACTTAGATGCGAAAGAGTTGGGAGATCAATTTGAAATAGAAGTAAATGAAGTTATTCAAACAATTTTTAACACTCAAAATAGACATACTTTAATAGGCGGACAGGGAGTTTTAGGAGGAAAACAAGCTAGTTATTTTAAAGACAGTCTTCTTTATACTGGAATAAATTTAGATAAGTGGATTAAAGAATTATATAACGTAGAAGGAGCAAATGCAGAAAAAATTAGAGGAAGTATTATGTTCATTTTAGATGGAAAAGGAGGAACAAAATTTTCTAATAAAGACCCTTTAGTTCAAAAAGTTAAAGAAATTGAACAAAAAATTGGTAAACCTTCTTTATATACATTAGCCACTCTTCCTTTTAGTAAAGATAGTAATAATGAAAAATTCATTTTTGCAGAAAAACAAGGTAAAACAGATGTGACTTCTCCCGGAGATGCCCAATTAAATTTTAAAGAAGAAGATTTAATAAATATAAAGCAAGACAAAAAAATAATGGAAGGGATTAACGCTTTAAGAGGAGCTAATTTATCTTTAAAAGCATATAAAGCAAATTCTTCTATATCAATAGGTAATACAAACCCTATGAAAGCTTATTTTTCTTTATTAACAAATTTAGGATATAATTATTATACAAATTCTTCAAGTTTTTTACATTCTATTAATTTAATGTATTCTAAAAAAAATAAAGCAAGTATTCATAAAGAACATTATAAAAAACTTGGTATTACTAAAGGAAGAAAAAGTAGATGGAATGAAGTAAAACAACAAATTTATTTTATGCGTTTTGTTTATGAATTAACTGGAGCAGGACAAAAATATTCTAATAAAGAGTTAAAAAATTTAAAAGAAGTAGATTTTATTGTTTTAAATGAAACTAATTCAAAAAATATAAAAGTAAAATCAACTTCTCAAATTTTAAGCAATATGTTTAATTTATTTGAAACTCAAACAGAAGGACTTAAAAATATGAATGAAATTCGTAGAGAAAATCCGTTTGAAGGTGGAATGTATATTTTATCATCTGCTTTTTACAGATAATTGACAAAAATTAAAATTTTTGTTATAATAAAATAAGAATAAATATAAAGGAGATACAAGGATATGAATTTTTCAGAATTAATAAATGAAAAACCTATTCCAGTAACACCGCTTGATGTTAATGGAAATACAATTAATATTCAGCAATCTATCTCAACAGAAGATAAAAAGGAATTAGCTGATTTAGTTTTACAAGAATCGTTTGAAGATGGTATTTATCATCCTATTTTAGTAGATGCCTATTTTTATACATTTGTAGTTATGTTCTATACAGATATAGACTTCTCTGATGAAGAAAAAGCAAATGTATTAGATACATATGATAAGCTTAGACAGGATGGACTTCTTGATAAGATTATAGAAGAAATACCTGAAGATGAATGGAAAGAACTTTATGAATATGTAACACAGATTGAAGAAGTCAATTTAAAATATAAGCAAACTGCTGCATATCTTATTACTTCATTAGTAAATTCAATGCCAAGTGCGATGCAGCAAGCAAGCGATATACTTAATGGTTTTGATCCAGAGAAATTTCAAGAGGTTGTAAATTTTGCTAACGCCGCCAATGCGGGAAGGGACTTTCAAACTAATCAGCCTATATGGCACAGACAATTAATGCTGGTAAAATCCAATATAGTGTTGGATTTCAGGTTGATAAGACTGGGTTAAATGAATTAAAAAATCAATTAAACAATTTAACTAATTCTATTCCATCTTCATCAAAATTATTAAAGATGGATCCTAGCTTAAAGAATCTTTCTGAAGCTGGCAAGAAAGTACATGATATTCAAAAGAGTATTGTTGAAGTAGAGCAAGCTTTTAATAATGCTTTTAATGTTGATACAGGTTTAATGAATTTAAAGAAATTAAACACTTCTTTAAAAGATATTGGAATAAATAGATTAGCTCAAAATTTTTCTTATTTTGGTCAACAGGGGCAACAAGCTTTTTATCAAATAACAAAATCTGCATTAACAACAGAAATGCAATTTAAAAAGACGCATGGTATTCTTGATAAAATGGGACAAACTTTAATGAATACATTAAAGTGGCAAATTTCATCAAGTGCAATTAATCGTTTTACAGGCGCTGTTCAGCAAGCGTATGGATATGTTCAACATTTAGATACATCTTTAAATGATATTCGTATAGTTACAGGTAAATCTGCTGATGAAATGGAGCGTTTTGCTCGTACAGCTAATAAAGCTGCAAAAAGTTTAGGAGCTTCTACAACTGAATATACAGAAGCTGCTTTGATTTACTATCAGCAAGGTTTAAGCGATGAAGAGGCTAATGCTCGTGCTGCAACAACTCTTAAAGCCGCAAATGTTACAGGGCAATCTGGTGCAGCAGTATCAGAAGAGTTAACTGCCGTTTGGAATGGTTATAAAGTAAGTGCCGAAGAGACAGAGCTTGCGGTTGATAAATTAGCTGCGGTTGCCGCAACAACAGCTGCAGACCTTGAAGAATTATCAGTTGGTATGAGTAAAGTTGCATCTGCCGCAAATAATATGGGAGTTGACATGGATCAACTTAATGCTATGATTGCGACTATTGTATCTATTACTCGTCAAGCGCCTGAGTCAGTTGGTACTGCATTAAAAACTATTTTTGCACGTATGTCTGACCTTAAGCTTGGAGATACTGATGAAGATGGTTTAAAACTTGGTGATGTATCTGGTTCTCTTGAGAAGGTTGGTATTTCAATACTTGATACTAATGGCGATTTACGTGAAATGGGTGACGTCATTGAAGAAGTTGCGGGTAAATGGGATACTTGGACTAAGGCTCAACAAGCAGCAATCGCGCAGTCTCTTGCTGGTAAACGTCAATATAATAATTTAGTTGCTTTATTTGATAACTGGGATATGTACTCTCAAGCGATTGATACTTCTCGTAATTCTATGGGTACATTACAGAGACAACAAGAGATTTATATGGAATCAACTGAAGCGCATCTTCAGGTTTTACATACTCAATGGGAAGATTTATATGATTCTTTATTAGATACTGATACTATTAATAATCTTATTGATAGTTTAACAAAAGTTATAAAATTATTTACAGAGTTAATAGACTCTATTGGTGGCGGAAATAATTTATTTTTAATGCTTGGTGCTACTGCGACAAGAGTTTTTAGTAAACAATTAGGTCAAGGAATTGCTAATTTTATTACAAATTTAAAAATAAGTAAAGATAAAACAGAGCAATTAAAAGCTCAGCTTGATACCATTAAAGAAATTGAAAATAGTTCAGCATATAAAAATAATCCTGCTGTAAAAGCTTTAGTTGATGCTCAAAAAATTGCTTCTCAGTATTATGATTATATGAGTAATGAACAAATCAATCAAGCAAATATGATGGCTCAACAAATTGGAGATGCTCAAGCTCTTGAAGAACAGTGGAAAGAAAGTACAAAAGCTCTTAAAGAATATGGTGATGCAGTTCAAAACGTAAAGGGGTCTGTTCAAACTGGTAAAGGACCCGTTCGTACTAATGATTATGATATAGTTGGAAATTCTCCTTCTGAAAGAAGTAAAGAGGCAATGGGTCAAAGATTAAGAGACTCAATGTCAGACATAGATAATTTTGAAAAAAGAATAAAAGGTTTACGTTCTAGTTATCAAAATCTTTACAACGATGCTGAAAAACTTGATGATGCAATAAATAATAAAGCAAAGATAAAAGAAATAGAACAAAAAGAACAGAAATGGCTTAAAAGTTTAGATAGCTTAAGGAGAGGTGGAAAAGGTTTACAGAATCAATTTGAATTATTAAACAAAACAAACCTTTTTCCAGATTTATCTTCTAGTCAAATAACAAGTATAGAAGCTGCTTTTAGAAAATTTAATACCGTGCTAATGGATGATAATTCTACATTAGAAGATTTAGATAATGCTATTATTGAATTACAATCTCAAATTGAAACACTTCCAAAATCAGCACAAAAGGCAGCAGAATCTTTAATTAAAATATATGAAGCAGGAGATCGAACAGGTAAATTTGGTGTTGAAGAAAGAAAGAAAGAGCAAAAAGCATTTTTAGACAGCACTGAGATGCAAGCAATGGCGACCTCTATTGTTTCTGTAGTAGGTGGATTAGGTCAATTAGCATCCGGTATAAGTGCAGTAAAAAATCTTGGTGGTATTTGGAATAATGATGATTTATCTACTGGAGAAAAAATTCTTCAAACTCTTACTAATGTAGGTATGAGTTTACCAATGTTAGTAAGTGGATTCACCGCTATTCAAAGTAGCTTTAAAACTTTACAACCATTAGCTACGAAATTATTTGCATCTATTGCAGCTGGTTTGACAGCGGATATTTCTTTAACAACAGTTTTTAAAGGATTATTAGACACTTTAAAAAATCATCCTATTATTCTTGGAATGGCAGCAATAGCTGGAACTTTTGGAGCAATAACTTATTTTTCTAATAAATATCAAAAAGAACAAGAGCAAGAAGCTAAAGCTGATGAAGAAGCTGCTCAAAAAGCAAGAGAACATACTCAAGCGATAGAAGAACAAGGTAAACAAATTGATGAAATTATTTCTAAGTATGATGAATTAAATGAAAAAATTAAAAATCAAGAGATTACAACTGAAGGTGCAAGAAATGAAATTTATAATTTATGTAAGCAATATGGTTTACAAGATTTAGCATTAAAAGCATTAATAGTTGATTACGAGGATTTGGCGGGAGTTCTTAAAGAAGCAAATGCAGAACAAGCAAAAAGAAAAGCAGAATCTGCTTCAAATGAGAGAGAATTATCTAGAGTTTCTGCAAAATCTAGTATTTGGAAAAATTTAGGATCAACAGCAAGAGATGATATTTCTTGGGGTTCTGGAAGAGGAATCGATTTATCAGGAATGCAAATAGGAGGATTTCTGGGACTTGAAGGAGCTTATAATGAAAATAGAGCACTTTTAAAATCTAATCTTAAAGATTTAGGAGTTAAAGTTGATAATAGTGGACATATTGATTTACAAGCTTTTGTAGATGCTTATGCTTCAAATCGAGAAGAGTTAATAAAAATATTAGAATCTTCAGATACGGAAGCAGCAACAGAACTTCTTGAAATTATTGAAACAAATAAAACTCAATTAGAAGCATATAGAGAAAGCTATCAAGCAGATTTAAAAGCACAGGCAACAGATAGGATTATTAATGGGCCTCTTAATGATATAGTTGAAAGAATTGATTCAGGAGAAGCTTTTAATGATGCAAAAACAAAATTAACAGAAGCTCTAAGCGGTGCTGGAGGATTATTTGATAGTAAAGAAGCTGCTGCTGAATTTGTTGATAACTATTTATCAGGAATTGACGAAATAAAAGACTATGCTCAACAAGCAGATTTAATTTCAGCTTTAAGTGGAGAAAGTGGTTTTTCAGAAAAAGAAATTCAAGATATTCTTGATAATCATTCTGATGCAGAAATTAATTTCTTTAAACAAAATCTTGCTTTAGCAAGAAAATATAAAGATAATATAAACCAATATTTTATAGATAATCAAAAAGCTATTGAAAGAATTGGAAAGCAAGATACTTTTGTTAAAATAAAAACAGCTTTTATTAATTCAGAAGGTAAAGAGTTTAAACAAGAAGATATTGATGAAATTTTCAAAGATAAAGTTTTAACAATCAAAGTAGCAAAAGAGAACGGTAGTGAAGAGGAGAAAATCATCACTCAAGATTCATTTGAAAACGAAACCTTTGAGCAACAAAGAGGAGATTTATTATCATATTATCTTCAAAAAGGTGAGTTGGAGAACGAATTTCAACAGCAACAAAAGCAAAATTTAATAGATTTATATGACACTCAGCTTGGAGATTTAGAAAAATTAGAAGGAACATATAATGATGTTATAGATAAAGCAAAAGAAGGAACAAGTCTTATTTCTAATGCTTTTACTGATACAAGCTATTTTGGGACAACTCTTCAAAAAACGATTACTGAAGACGATTTAGATTTATTATATGAGTATGTAACCGGAGAGGGAGAATTAAGCACAGAAACTCAAGATTTTATTAATAGTTTATCTAAAGAAGATTTGGCTTTATTAAATACAAATACAACTTTTCAAGAAAGTATTAAAGCAAATAAAAAATATAGAGATGGTTTAAAACAAGCTGGTATTGAATATAAAAAGTATGAAGATGTTTTAAAAGATTTTGCTGATCAAGAGAAAGACTTGTCTTCATTAAAAGACAGTCTTGAAGAACTTGGAGTTTCATGGGCTGAATTTGGAGAAATGGTTCAAGGAGCTTTGTCAGATACAAACAAAGGTATTGATAATCTTCAATCAGCATATAGTTCATTAACTTCTGTTATGGAAGAGTATAACGAAACTGGACAATTATCTATGGATAATTTACAGACTTTCTTAAACATGGATACTGCATATTTGTCAGCTCTTCAAATGGAAAATGGACAAATGAGTCTTAACGAGCAGGCTCTTCAACAAATTGCTTTAGCAAGATTAGATGAAGCGGAAGCTGAAGCTTATGAGCAAGCTATGGCTGAGCTTAATGATGAAGCAAGACGAAGAGAAATCGAAGGGATAGGGACTGCTTCACAAAGTCTTGAAATGTTGGGTAATGCTGCGGTTGACGCAGCTAACGCAGCAAGAAGTGGTATTGGCGCTTGGCAGGCATATTGGGCAGCTGCACTTAATAAAGAAGGCATTTCAAACGATGCTTATGCTCAACAAGTTGGTCAAGCATTATATGTAAAACTTCAAGCAATAAATTCTGTCAGACAAAGAATTTTATCAGGTGATTTAGGAGGCGCGCTTGGCGGAAGTAAGTCATCTTCTTCAGGTTCTGAAAAAGAAGCCAAACATGAAGAGTATCTTAAGAGAGAGCATGATATTTATCGTAAGATAAATACTGAACTTGACCAAATTGGTAATAAACTTGATAGAATTGATGAAATTGAGAGTCATAGTTGGGGAGTAAGTTATCTTGATGCACTTCAAGAAGAAAATAAATTACTTGATGAGCAATTAGAAAAACTTGAAGAAAAGAAAGCTCTTCAGATTGGTGATTTAGGTCAAAGAAAGAAACAGCTTGAAAATGAAGGATTTACCTTTAATGAAAATGGTTCTCTGATTACCAATGCGGAAGACCGCCTCGATGCACTTTATGCTAGTTATAATACGAATTATGTAGATAAATATAATTCAATGTCAGCAGATGCGCAAGAAGAGTTTGAAGCTGAAATGAAAGCTGAAGAAGACCGTATTAAGCAAATTGAAGATGCTGTTGGTGATTATGAAAAACTCTATGGTGATTATGAAGATTTAATAAAAGAATTACAAGATTTATACTACAAGCAGATTGAAAAAGATGTAGAAGAATTTAATTTTGAAATTGATTTAGAACTTGAATTAAGTGATGCAAGAAAAGAGTGGAAAGACTTCTGGCATGATGTAGTTAAAGATGTTGAAAGTGATGATTTTGTTGGTCAGATTGCTAAGAGTTTTAGTAAACTCAGTGAACTCATTGGAGTAGGAGGCTCATCTAATAATGATGTTTTAGGACTTACACAACATTTAAAAGAAACATTAGATGAAGTAAATACTCAGATTACTACTCATGGTCTTGATGGATTATTTGGTACAGACACTAAATTATCTGAAGAAAATTTAACTAATTACCGTGATAAGCTAATGAGCGCGCTTAAAGATGCAAAAGAAGAGATTGAAAATATCTCTGATAATTATTTAAGTATGCTTGAATCAGCGCAAGATATGATTGATAAACAGGTTGAAGGATGGGAGAACATTGGAGATCAAATCAATCATAATCTTGAACTTATTAAACTTATCAGTGGTGAAAATACATATGATGCTCTTGCTAAACAGTATGAGCAACAATATGATAATAATCTTCAAACTATTGAAGCACAACGTATTGGTCGTGACTATTGGAAAGAGAAGATTGCAGAATATAAAACATTGTTAGCTGCTGCAGAAGAGGGTACTGAAGAATATAAGACTCTTCAAAAAGCATTAGATACATCTACTGAAAAGTATATTGAAGCTAATAAAGAACTTAATTCTACTGTTGAAGAAAGTATTAAAAATCTTCAAGAGTGGAGAAAGAATAGTGTAAGTGCAATTACAGAAGTTCTTGATAAAGCTATGTCTGGCGGTCTTGGTACAGATATGCTTGAACAAGAATGGAAATTAATTAATGATTATGCAGACCAATATTTTGATAATGTTGAACGTGCAGTTAATATGGAAGAATATACAAATGTTCTTCAAGATGCTGCAAATGCAACAGGTCTTACCGCGAAGAATCAAGAGAAGATTAATAAGTTCATGGATGAAGAACTTAAGAAACTTAACGAGAAAGAAAAACTTACTCAATATGACATTGATGAGTCTAAAGCTCGACTTGAGATTCTTAAAGCGGAAATGGCTCTTCAAGATGCACAAAGAAATAAATCTAATATGCGTTTAAGAAGAGACAATCAAGGTAATTACACATATCAATATACTGGTAATGAGCAGGCTATTGAAGATGCGGAGAAGGCTGGCTTAACAGCGCGTAAAGCTTGGTATGAGTTAGTTAAGAAGAGAAATAAAGAAACTAATGATTATATTATCCAACTTGAAAAAGATAGAATTTCTATTATGAACCAACTTGATGAAGCCGAACTTGCAGGAGATGAAGAAAGAGCTAATAAATTAAAAGAGCTTCTTAATAGGAATGAAGAGCAGATAGTATTTGCATATGGAGAGGCGCAAAAAACTAAGCAAGATTTATTCAGCGGAACAGCACAATATTTTGCAGATGTTGAAAATGCAGAAATTCTTCCAATGTGGGATGCAACTGTTACTCAATTAGTTGATAGATTTGCGGGCGATAATAAAGATAGTTTTATTACAGCTTGTAAAAATGCTATTAATGAATTAGATATAGTACAAGAAAGATATGTTGAAAAGACTCAACGTATTCTTAACACCGCAGGTATTGAATATCAAAAGCTTGTAGAAGAAGGTATTGATCCTACCAAAGATGCTATTGAAGAATTAAATGAAAGTAATGAAGATTTAGCAGATAACCTTGATGATACTAACGAGAAACTTGAAGAGATGCGCGGTTATCTTGAAGAGTGTGCACAAGCTTACAGAAGCTTTAAGGATGATGCGGTTTCCGCAATTCAAGAAGCAAATCAAGCATTAGAGACTCTTGCAAGAACTCATATGGATACTGTTAATCAGATTAATGCTACTCCTATTAATTCTGCAGCATATGCACCTGCTATTCAAGGTAATCAAGTATATAATAACAATTCTGGTGGATCAATGGGAGGCGGATCTAGTTATACGCCTACAAATAATTCATTACAAACATTATTAAATACTCAATCACGAAGAGAAAGTGGAGCAACTATTGGTAGTGAAATTCAAGTTGAAGCAGGATCAGGAAGAATCGTAGCTACTTCAAATAACGTTGATAAACAAAAAGTTCAAAATGCTGTTAATAATGCTATTGCAAGTAATTCTAATATTTCTGATTTAAGAAAAAGAGGCTCTATTACAGCAAATAGTTCAGGAGAATGGTTTATTAAAGATCAATATGGAGCTGATTTTATAAAGAGATGGCTCAAGTCAAAAGGATTTAAAATTCTTAACGAAGGGCAAAAAGGGCTATATATTGGTTCTGGAACTGTTAATTTCAAATCCGGAGGATACACCGGCGATTGGTCAGGTCAAGGCGTCGATGGTATGGGTGGCCGCATGGCAGTGCTTCATCAAAAAGAGTTAGTTTTAAATGAATCTGATACAAGTAATATGCTTGCTGCAGTTGAAGCTTTAAGACAAATGAACATTGACAAACTTGCACAATCTATCTTAGCTACTTCTATTGCAACTGCGCAAATGCAGATTCAAACACAATTACTTAGCGCACAGTTAAGTGGATTAAGAGATCAGTATGAGTCTAGTAGAAATACTACGATTAATGCAGACTTTAGTGGTGTTAGAACTGCTGATGAAATACTTCGCGCATTTGAAGAGCTTGAAAACTATGGTTTACAACAATACAACACTGGTGACGCTTCATATAGAAGTTATTAATAAGAATGGAGTTACTATGAAAATAGTAACTCCATTTTTTTATTGGTCAAAACTGATTAAAAAAATATAAGTATTTTTTATATTTTTATATAAAGAGAAACAAGGAGGTTTGCTAAAATGGCGACACGAGTTGATAACTCAAAGAATATGTCTAAAGAAGACATAAAGAATGTATTGATTAATACATTTAAAAGAAGTGCTGAAAAGTCTGTTAATCAAGCAGCATATGACAGAACTATTTTAGCAACAATTCAGTTTTGTTCAGACGCAACCGCTGGACAATATAAAATTAAATATCAAAATAGCTATTTTACCGCATACGCGCAAGATAAAAGTTCTACATATATAAATGGCGCAAGTGTTTATGTTCTTGTTCCAGGTAATAATATGCAGAATAGAATGTTTATCACTGGGCTTGCTACTAATGATAATTCTCAAAAGATTTCTATTACAAGTTATGATGGTGATCAGCAATATATGAAGAATGGTAAAAATATGATACAAGTTAATTCTTCTATTGCTATATCAAGTTATGATAATAATATATTATCGTTATATGATAAAAATAGTAATAATAATATTATTACTATAACAAGTAAAAATCAAAAGCAAGATATTATCGCGGGTGGCGGGTATATTCGTTTTGGAGCAAGTTTTAAAACAAATTTAAAAGAATACCGTAAATGTGGTAATTATGGTATTAGATTATTTATACAATATGAAGGAGAAGAAACTCCAAGAACATATGAAATTAACACTTTTAATATGACTGGCTCTCCTTTTAATTTTTCTTCTTTTGTTCCTCAATATAATTATTGGGAAATTCCAAAAGAGAATTTTGTTGAAATTGTAAGAATTGAAGCTTTTACCGAATCTTTTCCAGAAAAAGCTCAAGATGATGATAATCCAGACCATTTTAAAGATATATTTATATCTGATGTAACTTTACATCCAGCAACTAAATTATATGATACTAATGATGATAAATATAAAGTTGAAATTGTTGCGGAAGATGGTTACTATTTTGAAGAGGATGGTCCATTAAGTGAAAAACTTAAGTTTAGAGGGGTTTTAAGGATAGATGGAAATCCTGTTGAAGAAGGCGCTGATAAATTAGAATGTTATTGGGCTAAAGAAGATGGCTCTATTAATAATATTAGCAATACTAAATATAATAAATGGACTGGAAAAGGTTGGTATTGTTTAAATACTTCTAATATAACTAAAAAAGCAAATGCAACTTCAGTTGACGATATAAAAGATAATTATACTATTAGTTCTACTGATACTACTTCAGGGGAAGGTGCTGAATTAAAATGGAATCCTTCTATTAATTTAAATTTAATGAAGAGTATATGCATTGGTAGAACAAGTAGATTAAAATGCGTAATAGTATATGAGAATACTCCATATGAAGCTATTATTGAAGTTTATAATTTAAATGGATATTATTTAAAATTAAAGACTTCAGATGGGGAAAATGTATTTCATAACGGAGCTGGTTATACTACTATTACTGCGGGGTTATTTAAAGATGTAGCAGGACAAACCGCACCTGACGTAAGTAGAACACTTGGAGTAAGCGGGCATGCGGTTAGATATATCTGGACCGAGATTGATGAAGCGGGAATCGAGAAACCGCTTCCTGAAACTAATGCTCAAGACATACTTTTATCTCAGCCTGAGTGGGATCAAACTCAAGACAATGAAAATTTAAGTGATGAGACTGTCGCTACTTATTTAAATGCGCATCCAGGGTTTGCAACGTGTCTTGAAAGATATAATTATTATTTAAGTCAATATAATTATTATATTAATCAAGAAGAGCCTGATGTGCAAAAAGAAACTATTTGTAAAAATCGTTCTAATAATATTATTACAACTAAAACAACACAAATTAAACATATGTATGTTGAAGGTATAGAAAATACTTTAG
>ONIU01000056.1:0-500 GCA_900317935.1 uncultured bacterium | reverse complement strand
CCCGCAGGCGAGATAGATACAACTACTCCTTACTATTGGAATACTCCGAATTATGTAGAGGTATTTAACACTTTATATAATTTAAGAATTAAAAATATTGGAAATCATGCAACATATAGAGTAACTGTTTTAATGCAGAATGATAGTAATTGGCAATCTGTTGAAACGCAAGAGATACGATTAATAAATGAGGCGGGAGGGTCACTTGATTATGACCTTGAAATAGTTAACGGTGACCAAACCTTTATTTACAGCGTAGCGGGACTCGCTCCAACTTCTAAAAACATATCTAACCCAATTACATTAAAACCTTTATTCTTTAGATTATATGATAAAAAAGGCAATTTAATATATGATAGTAGTAATCCTGATAGTGAAGATAATCAAACAAATTTAACTGAACTTCATCCAAAATGGACTGTTCCTACTAAGGAGAGAAGTTTAGCTCTTACAGGTTATACTCCTGGTATGAGAGGATGTATTCTTGATCCAAATGATAG
>ONIU01000063.1 GCA_900317935.1 uncultured bacterium | reverse complement strand
ACTTATACTCAGGAAGCTTGTGGTAAATTTTTCAGAAAGCAGGGAATTTATCTTCCATATAAAACAGTAAATGAAACAGTAAAAGCACTTCTAGACGGAGAAAGTAATTACGCTGTTATTCCACAGGAAAATACTATAGGTGGAGCGGTAATAGATTATGTTGATACTCTTATAGCACAAACAGAAGTTTCTGTTGTTGGTGAAGTTGAATTGCCTATCAACCAAAATCTTCTTACCCTTGAACAAGCTAAGTTATCTGACATTAAAACAGTTTATTCCCACAAGCAAGGTATTGTTCAAGGCAGGGATTGGCTAAATAAAAACATTCCTAATGCAAAAGTAATAGAAGTATCTAGTACGGCAGAAGGGGCAAAAATGGTTTCTGAAAGCAAAGATGTTTCTTGTGGCGCTATAGCTTCTGTAGCCTGTGCACAAGTTTATGGGCTAAGTATTCTTGCTGAAAGCATTCAAAATAACAAGAATAATAAAACTCGTTTTTATGTGTTATCAAAAAACAAACCTTCAACCAATTCTTCTAGAAGGTTGGCTTTTGTAGCAACAGGTTCGGCAGAGTATCTGCCTGATTTGATGAGAAAAATGGAAGAACTAAAAATGAAATTAGTCACTATTCATGACCGCCCAGAAAAAACTATGCTTGGGAAATATCATTATTTGATTGAATGTTCAAACAGCAATTATGAAAAGTATAAAAAATTAATTGAAAATAGCTCTTTTACATTTCGTTATCTAGGCAGTTTTAATGTAAAGTAAGTCTAGATTCTAACTAAATCTAGTGCAAAGGCATTATTCCATACACTAAAATAATTGAGAATTTTTAGTTTTTGGACAAGTGCCTTTAATAAGAAGGTTATAGCTTCATAAGCTGAACTGGTAGCAACATAAATATACCTCATTAAATTATTTATTTTCTGAAGCAATCTTTACTATATATTCTTCAAATATTGGCGATAGATTTTCATAAACCGAAGAGACTTTATTCTTTTTTAAAGTATTTTTGAGATTTTTAAGAAAATTATCTTTGTTAGAGCTTGCTATGAACACTTTATAAACAATTCTAAATTCATTATCTTTTAATTCTAAATTGCATTTTTTGTTTATATCTCTTATTTTCTTTTTCCATTCATTTGGAATAGTCTCTGAAATGCTGGTATTTTTTACTGATTTGTTATCGCTTTTTTGCTGTTTATTATTGTTATTTGCTTTGTCTGTAGTTGGTTTATTTGTTGTGTTGGAAATGTTTTCTGATCTTTTTATAGAATTAGATTTATTGTTTTGTAGTTTTAATGAACTTGTTTCGTTTTGTTCGTTATTTGTTTTTATAATTTCTTGCTTAATGCTTTGTTGTTGGTTGATATATATATTATTTTTGTTTTTCCAAAAATTTATTAAACTAATATAACCTTGGTCCTTTGAAATAATATGATAATTACATTCGTTTTTATTAGAAATTAAATATCCTAGAAAAGTAGCTAATTGAAAATCTAAGTAATTTCTTTTTTGATTTTCAGAAATATTTGCAGGTTTATTTGTGTTTATAAAGCCTATTTCAGCTCTAGAAAAGAGATTTATTTTTATTTTATTGCTATAAAATATATAAACCTTATCATCGGGATTTAAATCTTCGATACCATTTAAGGAAGTTTCACCTACATTTTCGAAATCAATTAGATAAATATTCATATAATCTTTTTATAACCTAATTTTATTGATTAGTAATTATGGATATGCTAACCTTAGCATAGAGGTAATAGAATTGACAAGAAGGTTTAAAAACATAATTATTATTTGGGCGGTTTTTAGCCTTTTGTTGTCTGTCTTTGAATTTGAGCATATTTTTTGTAAAGAAATTGCACCTGTATTTATTTCACATAATAGTATAATTGAGCATGAACACAGCCATTGTTCCCATCATTGCTCAGATTCTAACGCAAATCATCAAAAGCACTCAAAGCCTCATGACTGTTGCGATAGCGAAGAACCTCATGATCACCCGACTCATAATCCAGTGGTTTCATTTGGTGATTATTTCCTAAATCATTTGATTTTTACATTTAATTCAGAAATAGTTTTTAAAAGTAAAGATATAAATAAAGGCGAGTTTTTATTTATTAAGCCTGAAATAGAATCCTCACAACTTAACAGCATTAAGACTGTTGTTTTAATTATTTGATACCCTTTTTTAGAGAGAAAAGAATAGAGATTAGAGATTAGGGTTCTAAAGCCGCCACTTTTTGCTAAAATACGAAGTATGCATGGCAATGTAGCAATCCATAAAACACCCTCTTTTGTAAAGAGGGCAACAGTGGTTGTAGCAGCGAATTTCGATAGAGTAGTAACTAAACTATCCTTTTATCTCTTAAATAGCTGGCTTTGCCAGCGTAGTTATTGTAGTTGGTTTTTGTTGTTTTTATTGTAAGATTCAAGACCAAAGATGGAGATATAAGAATAAATATGGAGACATAAGAATTCTTATCTCTTAAATCTTTAATCTTATATGTAGACTGGATTGCCACGCCTCTTTCAGAGGCTCGCAATGACGGTTATACCACAGACTATCATCTACTAAAGCCAATTCCCTTATCTCTTATCTCTCATCTCTTCTCTTATTTCTTATCTATAACATAGGCTTTAGCTCCTAATTTTCCAACTACATAAAAACTTATTTATGAAAGTAAAAACAATGAATATAAATAAATTTCTCGTATCAATCTTATGTTTCTGTTTAGCTTCAAACCTCTATGCTGAACAAGAAGCACAAAAATGTAATTCTAATACCTTGACTTTAAAAACTGCCTTAGAAAAAGCAATTACTTCAAATCTTTCTCTTCTTGCTTTAATGAAGCAGGAAGGAAAATACGAAGGTTTGGTAAGACAAGCAAAAGTATCTCCTTCGCCAAGTTTGGTTATAGGGGCGGAAGATTTTGCAGGAAATGGTGAATATAAAAAGACTTCTTCAATGAAATCCAGTATAGGCTTGTCTCAAACGATAGAAACAGCCGGTAAAAGGAAAAAGCGTATCAGAATAGCAAATTCCACAAAAACCGCAGAAATGTTAAAAGTTGAAATTGCAAAGAAAGAAATGAAGCTCAAAGTTGCTTCTTCTTTTTTTAAGCTATATCAGCTAGAAAAAGAGCTTGAAATACAGAAGGAATCCATTGAACTTGCCAGGCAAACCTCAGAGAGTGTAAGCAAAAGAGTTACAGCTGGTGAACTTGCTCAAATTGATTCCACAAGAGCTTATGTGGAATTTACCAGAGAAGAAACTCTAAAGAAGCATCTTGAACTAGATATAACTTCACTTAAGAACGAAATAGCAACCTTGTTAGGTGAAAAAACTTTTGAATATAAAGGTATTTCTGTAAACTCAGAATCTTTCATAAAAGAAGAATTATCTGCTCCTGAAAGTATAAATATTGAAGACTTGCCTGAATTAGCCTTAGCAAAGGCTGAGTTAAATTTGGCAGAGTCAGAATATAGTATGACTAAATCAGAAAGAGTTTCTGACATTGAGTTAACTGTAAATTATAGCAAATATAGAGCTACTTCAGACCATGCTTTTGCTGTTGAAGCTTCTATTCCGTTAACTAGAAATTCTGTTAAGGGAAAAATGCAGAGTGCAAAAGCTGAAGTTGAAGCAGCAAAACTTTGCATAGACAGCGTAAATTCAGAATTTTCGGCAAAGATTTATACTGCATTTCAAGAAAAAGAATCTTTGACAAAAGAAGTTTACAATCTTGAAACCATGCTTTTACCATCAGCAAAAGAAGCGTATGAACAGATTCAAACAGCTTTTAATTCTGGTGAAAAGAGTTTGCTAGACCTTTTTGATGCAAAAAAATCACTTCTTGAAACAGAATTATTGCATCTGGAATTGCAATGTAAACTATTCAACGCAATTAGTGAGTATGCCATATTAACAGGACAAATGTAAGTGGTATCAGTATGTTTGTAATACAAATACTGATTTTGAGAACGCTTGGTTTATTCTAGAGAAAAGAGATTAGAGCTTAGAGATAAGGGGATTGTTTAATTATCAAACTTCATCTCTCACCTCTTACCTCTTTTACTTTATAATTTCTAATATTAAGGGAAACATAATTATGTGTAAAAAAACAGCTATTTTTATAATACTAATATATCTTATATTCAGCTATACTTCAATTCTTTCAGCTCATACTGAAAATAATTATTCAAAGGAACATCATCATGAAAAGTATCATGATGATGATGATGACCATGATCACGACCACGATGAAGATAATGATGGCCACAATAATGAACATAGTCATCACCACCAACAAGAACATAATCACGAACACGAACATGATCATGAGCATAATCATAATCACGGTCATGACCACGGAGAACATCACGACCATCATGATGAAGGCATAAAATTAACCCAAGAACAGATTAAAGCCTCTAACATAGTTGTATCAGAGGCTTCAAAAGGAAGCTTATCTAAGAATATTACTCTTAATGGTGAAATAAAAATTAATACTAATAACCAAACCCATCATGTAGCCAGGGCTAGCGGAATTTGTCAGAAAATATTTTTCAATGTAGGAGATAAGGTTCAGGAAGGTCAGATTTTGGCAGTGTTAGATAGTGCTGTTATGGGGCAGGCAAAGTCTGAATATTACGAAAGATTCAATCAGACTGCTATTTCTGAAATGAACTTGGAAAGAGCTAAAATCATGAATCAAAATGTGAATAAGCTTCTGAAAGCTCTTTCTAAGATGCCAGACAATACTGACAGTCTGTTAAATGATAATAATTCAGATATGGGAGAATATCGTGCCAAGCTTATTGCTGCATATTCAGAATTTATTATAAGTAAAAAGAGCTTCGATAGAAAAAGTAAACTTTTTAAGGATAAAATTATCAGCGAAAACGACTATTTGAATGCCAAAAGTGCTTATGATAAAGCGAGAGCTGAATA
Source organism: uncultured bacterium (assembly GCA_900317935.1). Taxonomy (GTDB): domain Bacteria; phylum Muiribacteriota; class Ozemobacteria; order Ozemobacterales; family Ozemobacteraceae; genus RUG334. The sequence goes on along the minus strand of ONIU01000063.1, from coordinate 24,228 downwards.
CTTTTCTGTTAGAGATACTATAGCATACGAAGTTAAACAGAGGCTTTTCGAAATAGAACAAAGTCATAAAACAGATGAATTTCGAATGTATTCCGCAGAGCAGAATTTAAGAATTTTAGGCTTAACTACCAATGATATCGCAAAATTAAATATTAGTGGTGCGGTTTACCAAAAAGAATGTGTAGACAATAGCTGTATTTACAATGAAAAGAATGCAAAGCATTCTCATAGCAACGGAGAAATGTTTTCTCACGTAGAAATTAAGGCAAAACGCTCTGGAACTGTAATAGCAAGAAATATTGAACTTGGGGAAGAAGCAGAAAGCAACAAAACAATTTTTACCATCGCTGATTTAGATTCTGTTTATGCTGATTTACAGGCTTCAAGCAAAGATCTTTCTTCTTTGAAAGAAGGTCAAAAGGTCACGATTGTTTCTGATGAAGAAGATAAAACAATAGGGAAAATAATAACAGTAAGCCCTATAATCAGCGAAGATACAAGAACAGCAATGGTTAGAGTTCTAATAGATAATCACGATAACAGGTTCAGGCCTGGTAGTTTTGTTACTGGTAAAATCAATATTTCAGCAGATAATCTTCCAATAGTGTTACCTAAAGAAGCTGTTCAAAATATAAAAGGCAGCAATGTAGTATTTGTAGAATCTGATGACGGATTTAAGCCTGTTGACGTAGTTGTTGGAAGAGAAGACAGCGGAAACATAGAAGTAATTAGCGGTATTAAAACAGGAACAAAATACGTTGCCAAAGGTGCGTTCACTCTGAAATCCATTGTGGTAACCAGTGGAATAGACCCTCACGCTGGACATGGGCATTAAGAAAAGAGGCAGATTAATATGCTTGAAAAATTACCAATAGCTGTTTTAAAACGCCCTTGGCTGGTAGTTATAGCTGTAATAGCAATAATTGCGGTAGGTATTCGACAGTATAAAGAAATGCCTGTTGATGCTTTTCCAGATGTTTCGCCTATAATGGTTTCTATATTCTGTGAAAGTCATGGAATGGCTCCAGAAGAAATAGAACGCCTCATAACCTGGCCAATAGAGTCTACAATGAATGGTTTGCCAGGTGTTACTATGGTTAAATCAACCTCTGCTTTTGGCCTAGCTGTAATTTATGTCTATTTTGAAGACAGCGTAGACATCTTCTTTGCCAGACAGCTTGTAAGTGAACGCTTATCAGCAGCTGTTGCTGATTTACCTGAATTAGAGGAAAAACCAACCTTAGGTCCTATTACAACCGGTTTGGGGCAAGTTTTTATGTATTATTTAAAAGCAGACCCCAAAGTAGTTAATACAGAAGGTAAAGACTTAAATACTTGGCTTAGAGAGCTAAACGATTGGGTAATTAAATATCAGCTGCAGACGGTAAAAGGAGTTACTGACGTTCTGTCAATGGGTGGTCATGTTTTGCAGTATCAAATCAGATTAGACCCTCAAAAGTTACTAAAATATAAGCTTACAATCAAAGATGTAATTGATGCCGTAAACTCTAACAATCGTAATGCTGGCGGTCAGTTCATTACAACAGATTCAGAAGAAATGGTTGTCAGAGGCATTGGTTTGCTAGACTCAATAGAAGAAATGAGCAATATTCCTATAAAAACAACTGATGGCAACCCTGTATTGTTAAGCAATATCGCAGAAATTGATTTTGGAAATGAAATAAGAAGAGGCGCAGTAGTAAAGGATGAAGGTGAAGAAGTGGTTTCAGGTATTGTTCTTAAACTTTATGGAACTAATACTTCTAAGGTAATCAGTCGTCTTTACGATAAAATCGAGCAGATTAAGACAAACCTGCCTAAAGGTGTTGAACTGGTGCCTTACTACGACCAGGCGAAGTTGGTAAACAATGCAACAAATACAGTTATTAACGCTATATGGCAAGGTGCTTTGCTGGTTGTGGCTGTTTTGCTTTTATTTATTGGAAATTGGCATACAACGCTTATAGTAGTTATATCTTTGCCTCTCTGTGCTTTTATTGCTGTAATGATTATGAATTATTTTGGAGTTTCTGCTAATCTTATGTCTCTTGGAGGCATTGCGGTTGCTGTTGGTATGCTGTGTGACGGTTCTATTGTTATGATGGAATCAATACTTTCAGGTCTTAAAAAGAATAAAGATACTTCTAGATTTAAGATTATTTCTGCAGCAATAAAAGAAGTCGCAAACCCTATTTTATTTTCAGGAATAATTGTAATAATAGTTTTTACGCCTCTTCTGACTCTGGAAAATTACGAAGGCAAAATGTTTTCACCTATGGCCTTCACTATATCGGCTGCAATGATTGGTTCAATACTTGTTGCTTTGCTGATAATTCCAAGTATCTCTTGCATTTTCCTTAAAGTTAATAACGACAAAGATGAAGATACTTTTGTAATGAGGAATTTGAGACGAATTTACAAACCAATGCGACATTGGACAATAAAACATAGCAAATTAGTTATAATTATTGCCCTAATCTGCCTTGGAACATCGTTATATGCTTTAACCCAGGTCGGAACGGAATTTATTCCAACTTTAGAAGAAGGCTCTATTTTTGTAGGGGTAAATATGGCTCCTTCAATATCTTTGGAAAAAGCTACCAATATAGTTAAAGAACTAAGTTCATTGGCGAAAAAGCATAAAGAAGTTAAAGAGGTTGTGTCGAGAATAGGCAGACCAGAAGCGGGTAGTCATCCGCATCCTGTAAATTATGGTGAAATTCAGATAGAGCTTTATCCAGAATTGATATTCAGCAAAAACACTAGCAAAAAACAACTGGTTGATTCCCTTAGAGCAGAAATGAATAAAATTCCTGGAATTAATCTGAATTTTACACAACCTATTCAAAACTCTTTTGATGAATTAATTTCAGGTATTAAAAGCCAACTTGCAATTAAGGTTTATGGACCTGATACCAACAAACTTCAAAGTATTGCAGAAGAAATACATCATAAGATAGAAAAGATCAAAGGTTTAACCGACCTTTCTGTTGAACAAAGTTTTGGGCAGCCTCAAGTTCAGGTTATTGCTGATAGAAAAGCCTGTGCAAGACATGGGGTCAGTGTTGATAATCTGCTTGAAATGGTTGAATATGCTATTGGCGGTGAAAATATCGGTGAAGTTTTCTTTAATAACAGAAAATTCAGTATAAATCTGCGCTACCTGGAAAAATTCAGAAATGATCCTGAATCAATTGGAAATATGCTCATCAGTACTAATAATAACAGCTTAATCCAGCTCAGGCAAATTGCTGAAATTAAAAAAGTTATTGGTCCTATTCAAATTAATCGTGAAAACAATCAACGTAGATGGGTTGTTCAGGGCAATATCAAAGATAGAGATATTGGAAGCACGCTTATAGATATAAAGAAAGTAATTTCTGAAAACATTACTCTGCCTGTTGGTTATTCAATCGAATATGGCGGCCAATTTGAAAATCAGCAGAGAGCTATGCTTAAGCTTTGCATTATAGTGCCTATAGCTATTGCTTCTGTATTTATTCTGCTTTGGCTCAGCTTTGCTTCTTTAAAGAGCGCTTTGATTATTTTTATGATGGTTCCTCTTTCTATGATTGGCGGAGTTGTTGGATTAATTGTTATGAATCTATATTTGTCTGTTCCTGCTTCAATCGGCTTTATAGCTTTATTTGGTATGGCAATGCTTGATGGTATGGTTATGATTAACTGTTTCAACAATTTGAAAGAAAGGGGCCTTTCAACTGAAGATACTATAAATCAAGGCTGTGAAGATAGATTGCCAGCAATTCTTATGACTACAGTTACAACTTTGCTTGGTTTGCTTCCTCTGCTTATTTCTAACGGAATAGGTTCTGAAGTCCAACGCCCATTAGCTTCTGTGGTGGTATTCGGTTTGATGTCTTCAACAACTTTGTCCCTGTTTATTATTCCTGCACTTTATAATATTGTTGAAAGCTATGGCTTGAAAGCAGAGAGCTGAGTTTGATAAGGTTTAATAAAGAGAAACTCTAAAAAAGAAACATCGCAAAATTCTAGAGGTTTTGCGATGTTTTACTTTATCTTTAATATGTATTAGCTCTTTTTGCAGAACCAGTGTTTTTTGTCTAAGGATGAGCAAATCCAATTCATCTTGGAATCAAAGAAAACTTCTGTTTCTCTGGATTTTAAATGATGATGATTTATTGGAGTGCGCCATGCGCTGGTTCCCAATAGACCCCATGACATATAGGTCTTTTCTGACATTATTTTAAGGCTTTGTGGAAGTGTTGTTGCGCCACCAAAGAAACCACCAGATTTAAGATTGCATCTTGTGCCTTTCTTTACTATTTTTGTATTGTAATAATCGTATTCTCCATCATTTAAACCTGTGGTTGCCATAGAATCAGAAATTAATATAATCTGAGAGGCTTCATAAAAACTGAAGATAAATGAAAGCATTTCTGGACATACGTGTTCGCAGTCAGCTATTAATTCTACCGCTAAATCTCTATGAGATAAAATGTAAGTTAATATGTTTGGGTCTCTGTGATGTAATTGCGGCATAGCATTGAAGAGGTGAGTAACAATAGTGGCTCCAGCTTCAACTGCTTTTGCTGTAGTCTTATAATCTGCATTAGTATGACCTAATGCAACTGTTATTCCCATTGCAACAGCTTCTTTTATGAATTGTATTGCATTTGGTAGTTCTGGAGCGATAGTAACTACTTTAATAAAGCCTTCTGCTGCTTCCTGATACTTTTTTAAGAGGTCAATTGAAGGGTCTTTTAATAGTTCTGTTTGATGTGAACCGCATTTTTCCTTCGATAAAAAAGGACCTTCAAGATAAATTCCATGTATTATAGGAAGTGCTTCGCGGGTTTTGATAACTTGAACTATATCTTTTATGGCTTTTAAGGTTTGTTCTTCAGAACTAGTAATTATTGTAGCCATAACACCAGTAAGGCCTGTAACAACAAAATTATCAAGCATTTCATTGATTTTTTCCGGGTTACCAAAAGAAAAATCCCATCCGAAACCTCCGTGGCAATGAGTATCTATTATGCCAGGTAGTTTAAATCCATCTTCAGGTGAATCAACATTTCTATAATCTTGTGGATGGAAATAATTATTGTTTTCTATAATATCTGGGCATTTGGTTAAAACTTCAAAAGCTTTTGTCATTAAAGTAACTCCTCGTGATTGTATGAAACATTTTATCCTAAGTTAATTATATTAATCAATGGGTAAGTGCAATTTTTATACTAACGGTAATGATTGTTTTCTTTTCTTTGCTGTGGACTTAGGTATTGAGGCTGGGTTGTTGGATCAACCAAATCTTCTTTTATTAATATTTCTACTATTTCATCTGGTTGGAATGGAGAAGAAACCATATTTGAATAAATGTCACCCCAGTTTGTAGTCTTGACTTTAAATCTTGTCCATTTATACCACCAGTTGTGATTTTGACTACCACCGGCTACAACTCTTTTTCTTTCTGCAACTCTGAAAGATTTGCCTGGTTGAATTATTATTGGACCTCTATCTTCTAGCCAGTCTTCGTCTGATATAAATTTTCTATGAATGTGCCAGGAATCTGCTGTAATGGCTTCAATTATTAAAGGGTTTACAAAATCATCATTATATACATCGAGAAATTCAACAATGCTGTAACGACTGTAGCTTAACCTTAAAACGTCTGCTCTAGCTATAACCCTGACAGGTGGACTATAATGTCTAGCATTGGTCTTATTCGGGCATAATAAAAGGATAAAAACCAAGAAAACTGTAAATATCAAGACTTTTAGGTTTGATAGGTTTCTCAATTTTTACCCTTCTGTTTAGCTTTGGCAACTTCTATAAGATGCTGATTCAGAGCTAGCATCGACATTAGTATTTCATAGGCTTCAGCTTTACTCATGTCATCAAATACTCCGATTGAAATGTTTTTTCTGAAGACATAAAACTGTGCATCAGACATGTGGCTTAGCAACCTTAAATCTTTGCGATGCTGCCGATTCATGAACTCAAGTTGTTCAAGAGTCGGTTCGGGAATATTCTCAGTCGTCATCACCGAAGCTTAAGCCCATACGGCTTGAATTATCGGGCATCATTGCCGTATTCCTTTTTCGATTCTGATTTCTTTTTACTATCAGTTTGCCTTTTCTGAATGTTTCTGCAAGAGCTAATGGAACTCTCATTTCTGATTCGACCAATTTAGCTCTAGCTTCTTGTTCTGCTGCTTTGTTTTCTTGAGTCAATGCTTCAGCTATAGCTCTTCTACCTTCTGCTCTAGCTTCTGCAACTTGCTTATCTGCAATAGCCTGAGCATTCTTAAGGGCTGCACCTATATTGCGGCCTACATCTATGTCGGCAATATCAAGAGAAACAATTTCAAATGCTGTTCCAGAGTCTAAGCCGCAACTCATAACGTGCTTAGTTATTAAATCAGGGCTGTTTAATACTACAGAATGCTTTTCGCAGGAACCAATTGCGGAAACGATACCTTCTCCAACTCTTGCCAAGATAGTATCTTCGCCAGCACCACCAATCATGGTTTTAAGATTGGCTCTAACAGTGATGTTTACTCTTACTTTAAGTTCTACACCATCTTTGGCAACAGCCTGTATTTCTGGAGCTTTAAGAACTCTAGGCTGAACGCACATTCTTACTGCTTGGCTAACATCACGACCTGCTAAGTCTATAGCTGCAGCCTGTTCAAAATCTAGACTTAAGTTTGAGCGGCTGGCACTTATGATTGCGTCTATTACATTGCCTATATTCCCATTTGAAAGATAATGTACTTCAAGACGGGTAAGTTCTACACGGATATTAGCTTTTCTTGCTCTAATATAGGTTTCAATGAGATGCCCCACAGGCACTTTCCTTATATTCATCATAGCTAGTTGAAACATTGAAATAGGGACGCCTGAAGTTTTACACTGGAAGTATATTCCGAATGGAACAAGACTGAGTGCATAAAATGTAATTATTACACAAAAAATTAATAATAAAACTGCAACAGTTACAATAATAGTAGATGCCATTTATATTAGTCCCCTTTAATAGCTATTTTTATCTTAACTGATATTGGTATTATCTTCAAGTTTTTATTAATCTTAATTAATAAAGATTATGTTATTTTGAAGGAAGTTGTATCGGTGATGAAGCAGTTGGTAGATTAGTTGCCTCTTCTTGAACAACAGGAACTGAGTTTTGATTATTGGTATCTGGTGGATTCACTGTATTCTGAATAAGCATTATTGTATAGCATATATAGATTATTAGGAAAAATACACCTTCTTTTCTAGAAATCATCATATCAGTAAGCATGATTGGCAGCAAAATCACAGAAAAAACGAGTACTATCGGTATATTTATCGTTAGCATCTGCTGTGAAATATCCAAATTCAAATTAAGACCAGGATTTTGATAGAAAAGAGGTATGATTGCTGTTATGCCGACTACAACAGTTATGTTAAATATATTTGAACCTAAAACATTACCTACAGAAATTTCGGATTCACCTTTTTTTGAAGCAATTATTGAGGTTGCAAGTTCAGGAATTGAAGTGCCGAGGGCTACGAGAGTTAAACCGATTAATTCAGTGCTGATTCCTAAGGAAACAGCAATATTAATAGCGCTTTTTACAAGTAGTTCAGAACCTATTATTAAACCTATTATTCCGCCAACAGCAAACAATATATTTCTCAATGTTTTATTTGATGCTTTGGAATCATGATTGTCGTTTTCTTTTGAGTTTTCATCTGTTTTTTCTGCTTCGTTTACGTTTTCGGCAGTCTTGGGTTCTTCGGAAGATTCTTCTTGTATATCCCATTTTGTTATAGAAACAATCTTATTGGTTTCTTCTATGTATTCTTCTGTAAGTTTTGATTCTTTTTTGCCGAGCAGATAAATCGTTGTATGGTAAACAACAAATACTGCAATTAGTATTATTCCTTCATATGGAGTTATTCTTGAATCTGTTCTGGCGAAAATCCAAAAAAGAGAAGTTGCAGCTATCATAAAAGGAATTTCACGTTTTACTATTTCCTGTGTACTGTTTATAGGAAGAATGATAGCAGAAATTCCAAGTATTAAAGCAATGTTCATTATGTTAGAACCGACTATATTGCCAAGAGAAAGAGCAGAACAACCTTTTAATGAAGAGTTAATGCTGACAAATAATTCTGGCAGTGAGGTTCCAATGGCTATGATTGATAATCCTATAGCCATTTTACTAATTTTAAGATTTAATGCAAAATTAGAAGCAGCTTCAATGAGTTTGTCTGCAGAATAGACTAAAGCTGCTATACCTATTACGCATAAGAGTAAATCTATAAACATAATCTATCAAATCAACTCTCTTTCAAAAGAATAATTCGTTTGAACCCATATTATATATGTAAATGATTTAAAAAGCTATTATCATTTTAAAATAAAAAAACCTAGCAAATGCTAGGTTTGGGCTGGGGTACAGGGATTCGAACCCCAATAGACAGTTCCAGAGACTGTTGTCCTGCCATTAGACGATACCCCAATTTAAAAGCATTATTTGCTTTTGTGAGAAAAATATTACCACTAACTTTTTCGTGTGTCAATAACTTTTTTGAAAAATTTTAGCTTTTCATTTCTTTCTTCTTTTGTTTTTTCGTCTTCCTCAAGTGCCTGATTGGTTCTAAAATATCCGATGTGGTTTTCCCACCAGCCGTCAAGATGGCCAGTTCTTTCTAAAGCTCTCAATCTTTGTTTAACTTCTTCATGTATAGGTGATTGATTTTTATGTTCCCATGGAGTAGAGGGTAGGGGAGTAAATGTATGCATATGAACTTTGATTGCATACTTATTTATCATTTCTTCCATAAAATCAACTAGAGCAAATTGTTCTTCAAATGTTTCATCAGGGTTCCCGACTATGAAGTCTACATGAGGCATAAAACCGTATTCCCTTAATAGCGATATGGCGTTTATAGCTTGAGCTCTTGTGTGACCCCTGTTCATTTTCTTCAGCATTTGATCAGAGCCTGTCTGAACTCCCATGACAATTGTTGGGTTTTTTAAATAGGGGGTTACAAGTTCCATGACTTCTCTTGTAACAAAATCTGGTCTGACTTCTGATGGGAAACTGCCAAGATTAATTTCTGGAACTCCTGCATCTGTCAGCATTTCAAGTAAAGCTTTCAAAGCGTCTAAGTTGGGGCTTCTTCCGTCTGAACCGTATGCAAAAGCATTTGGGGCTAAAAACTTAATTCTTTTTCTGCTGGGCTTTCTTTTAAAATACTCTTTAACTATATGTCTGATACTATCTAATGAGCGATGTCTCAAAGTGCCGTTGTTTAATCTTGGAACACCGCAGAACATGCATCCGTATTTGCAGCCACGGCTTATTTCTATTGGAGGTAGATACTCTGTAATATCTGAAAATCCAGGGTAAAGGTCTAAATTTACATGAGCTTTTGGAGCGTAATGTATACCAGGAGATGTATTGCCTGAAAGCCAGTTTTCAAGAAATTCTGGAAATGACTCTTCTCCTTCTCCAACAGAAACGTAGTCAAAACCTAGTTCATGACAGGCTTCTGGGGCAGAAGTGGGCTGCGCTCCACCGCAAATAGAAGTAATTTTATTGTATTTGCTTTTTATATGCTTTATTTCTTTGCCAACTTCAAGCATATGAGGGAGCATAAATGAATAGACAATAAGAGAATTTGGATTGTCTAAGTCTTCTTCTGGTTCTGGTTCACTGCTTACCCACTTGACAAGATTAAATTTGTTTAGAAGTTCTTCTTTGCAAGCTCCTAAAATAGCACCTAGACTAACTCTGTTGTAGTTTTGGATTCTGATTATAAGATTTGGCTTCTGTAAGGACATTTTTATTTCCAGTTTCTGAAAGGAATCCTAGATGTTATTATTTCTACACTAGGAAGTTTATTTTGTTTTAAGAACATAGATAGAGAATTGACTGCTAAATCTGTGTGAGGTGAAGGACCAACAACTATTTTCTTGATGCAGTCCTTAGAATCTTGATCGCATAAATTAAAATTTAAATATGGAATTAAAGAGAAAACTCCTTCTCTGAAAGCCATATTTTTTTCACTCCCTGTTGCATTAGAAACCAGTCTCCATTCCTGTTCTTCTATGAAACTTTCGTCTTTTATAATAGGTGCAAGTTTACAAATGCTGGCGTTGATTTCTTCTATCATTTTGCCGTGGTCAAGCATTTGTTCGCTGAATTTTTCTATCCAGCAGTCTATCAGATATTTGACCAGTTCTAATTGCAGGGTGGGGTTATAAACACAGGGCCAAACAACAAAGTTTTGCTGTTTAGCAATGCCTGACAGTTTCGCTAAGTCGAATCCTATTGCATAGCCCTTACCTTGTGCTGCATAACCTCTCCATTGGCTCAATAAATCACCTGATTCACAAAATGAAACAGTGCAGATATGTGTTTGGTCAACATTTGATAAGTTGTGTCTTATTTCATTCAAGAGACTTCTGTGCTGAGCGCTTCTAGATTCAGAAACCATTCTGCGTAATTCTCTTTCGAGAAGTTTAAATGTCAGGAAAACTTCGTTTCTGTCATTTAGAAAGTGTGCTTGAGTAGCCCACATTGTTCTTGATGGAATTATACCTAATATACCTTTTTGGGTTGTGTAATGATATATTGTTTCTGGTGGCTTTAAAGGAAAGACTGTCTGATACAGGTATTTTTCAAATTTGTTAAGCATTGTAGAACCATATTTGTTTTTATGTGTGTTTGTTAATATAACACAGTTAATATTTTACTGTTAAGTATATATTATCTATTTTAGCTATAAATGAAGTTATATAAAGGTTTAAAAAACTATTATAAAAAAATGTTGACAGTCAAAAAACACTGTGATATTATCGACACATACTCAAGGAGCGAAAGTTCCTAGCCGGGATGGTGGAACTGGTAGACACGCACGTTTGAGGGGCGTGTGGCTTGCGCCATACGGGTTCAAGTCCCGTTCCCGGCACTCGAAAAAGACTATGCTTAATGCATAGTCTTTTTTTTTGTGAGCATTTGCGTGAATAAACCACCAGCAGTGCTGGTGAGAATAAAAATCTTTAGATACAAGAAACTCCTTTGTTTTAGTAATGCAGTCTAGTAACCACATTACAATTACAAAGGAGTTTTTGTTTTTTTAGAATTAAATCAAGAATATATTATTCTGGAAGTGCCCAACCTAAATACTGATTTCTGCCAATCATTCTAGATAGGGTCATTGTTGTTATACCATCGTGACCATTCCAACCAGATGTTATTACTATTGGTTCACCATTGGCATCAACTTCACCTGAAGCTAAGAAAACGTGTCCGTATTCATTGGTTGCTGTTGGACCAGTAAACATAATTGCACCAGCAGGAGGATTTTTGTCTGTATGAATCATACCATCTCTTTTAAAATTCTTGTATTGGCCATAAGCACTTCCAGCACACATTTGAGGAACCTTATGACCCCAGGCTGTTCCAATAAATGCTCCACACCAGTAATTCCAACACTTAGGATCCTGTGAAATCTTATTGTTGTTTCTATTCAAGCCTTTTTTACTGCCGCCTGCCATTTGGTCTTTTGCCCATGTTACTGCACCTGCTGCTGTTCCGTCGCCAGATGGCTGCCCAATTACAGATGTTTTTACTTCTACACTTGAACCAGAAGCGCTGTTGTTAGAATTCGACGAATTATTGCTCGAATTAGAATTAGAAGAATCTGTTCTTGCTATATAACCACCTCTTCTGCAATTCCCTGGATAATCTGGTTCTATTTCACTTGCAGGTTGTTTTGACGTTGATACAAAGTTTTTATGCATATAACCAATGGTGCCATTGATATTGACTTTATAAAATTCGCCTTCTTCACCAATTATCGTGCATTTTGTATTTGTGGTGTATGTGCCAAGAACAGGTCCCCATGGATATTCTCTTAATCTGAGGCAAGAATTTCCAACTTGTATTGTTCCTTCTATTTCTTCAAAGGAAGTATTTGAAGAGTTTTCTTTGTTTTTTTCTTCTTTTTTGTTTGTATCTTTTTCTTCTTTAACGCTAATATCTGCTGTTTCTAAGTCGTTTGTTTTTGTTTCTGCTGAAATTTCTACCCCTGTATCTTCAAAAGGAGTAGCTTTCAAATTATGATTGTTGAGCAATCCAAAGCAAAGTAATAAGGAACAAATTGCTGCATATTTGAATGATTTATTCATAAATACACCTTCAATATAATTATTTAGCGCTCATATTAGATTGTTAAGAAAGAAATTATAATATACTAATTTCTTCCTTAATATAATTACTTGTTTAACTTCGAATAAGTTTACAAAAAGTTTTTTAAGAAGGAAAAGCCCAACCCAAATAATTTTTTGTTCCAATCATTTGAGATAAAGTCATCGTGGAGATACCGTTATGACCTGTCCAACCAGAAGTTATTACCATTGGTTCGCCGTTAGAGGCTATTTCACCAGTAGCCATAAAAACGTGTCCGTATTTGCTAGTTGATGTTGGTGCTGTAAACATAATTGCTCCGGCTGGCGGATTTTTATCAAAGTGAATCATGCCATCTCTTTTAAAATTCTTGTATTGTTCGTAAGCACTGCCTCCAACCATTTGAGGAACTTTTCTTCCCCAGGCAGATGCTATAAAAGCTGCACAATAATGGTTCCAACAAGTATCATTTTGTGAAATTTTGCCGTTATTCTTATTGAAACCCATTTTTGAGCCACCAGCCATCTGGTCTTTTGCCCAGGTAATGGCACCAGCAGCTGTTCCGTCGCCTTGCTTTTGCCCAATAACAGATTGTTTAAAAGGAAGATTAGAGACATTCATTGTAGTTAGCGGTGAACTGAATCCATAATTGGTATTCATTAAAGAACTGCTCTGACTGCTTCTTGTTAGACTATAATCTGTTTTTGATATTCCGTTTGTGGAATTAGCATAAGATGGACTATTTGCTGAACTCTTTGCTATATAACCACCGTTTTTACAATCACCAGGGTAGTCTGGTTCTATTCTGTTTGCTGGTTTTGCATCTGTTGAAACATAATTTTTATGAAGATAACCAGTTACACCATTAATTGATACTTTGTAGAAATCGCCTTCTTCGCCAAGTATTGTACATTTGGTGTTATTGGTATATTTGCCGATAACGGGCCCCCAAGGGTATTCTCTAAGTCTTAAGGAAGTATTGACTTGTATTGTTCCTTCAATAAGTGTTTCTTGATTATTGGTTTCGTTTTCTTTCTGTTTTTCAGACAAAGAATGGCTAGATGATACAGATTCTGTTTCTAGATGATTTGTTTTATCAGAACGTATTTTTACGTCGAACGGAGAATCAGCAAATAATAAACTACTGATAATAGAAAACACAATTGAATAAACTAAAACTTTTTTTCTTCTGCTCATTATTATGGCTCTTTTGTCTGAGATATTTATTTAATTGTACATAATCTTGCCTTTTATGGCAAGATTAGTTTAGGGTTAATATAAATTATCTATAAAGATAGCAAGAACCACAATAGGTGCAACCCATTTTATTATAAATATCCAGGCAGACATAAATGGAAAATTTAATGTACCTTGGTTGGTGATTTCTCTTAAGCAGGAATTAAATACATAGCCATTTGTTACAACATCTGGATTCCCTTTTTGATTCTTTACTATAATGGTTTCGTATCTTAAACCGCCGTCCCATATCCAGCCGACACAGATACTAAGCATTATTCCGCCGATAGAATGTTGGAAGCTATGAAATCCATAGAATCGAAAATAGTTTTGCCAGGTAGGACTGAAAAATCTTTTAATAATCCAAAGCTTAATGCACATGGAATGCCAAGAAAGAAAATTACTATTGCTACGGCTGTTGTAGCTGTAAAACGTTTCCAGTGCCATCTGTCTATGAGGTAAGATACAAGACCTTCAAGCATTGATATGGAAGATGTAAGTGCTGCGAATAGCATTAAAGTAAAAAATATAACTGAAATAAAGGTTCCCATTGGCATTTGGGCAAAAATAGCCGGAAGAGTTACAAAAATCAAAGATGGACCAGCAGCTGGCTCAAAATTGAATGCAAAAACAGCCGGCATTATCGCTATTGTTGCTAATAGTGCTACTAAAGTGTCTATTATAGGAATAGAAATAGAAGATTTGAACAGATTATCCTTTTTGCTTAAATAGCTGCCATAAGTAAGTAATGCACCCATTCCCAAGGATAACGAGAAGAATACCTGACCAACTGCTGCCAAAATAGTTTTACCGGTAACTTTGGAAAAATCTGGGTGGAATATGAATTTTACTCCTTCCCAGCTTCCATTCAAAGTTAAAGTTCGAATAGTTACTACTACAAGGATAACGAGTAAAGCTGGCATCATGATTTTTGAATACTTTTCAATGCCTTTTTCAACCCCTAAGGCAACAATTAGATAGTTTAATACTGAGAAAATAAATAGAGTAATGATAGGGTAGGTTGGATTAGATGTATAATTTGCGAATATTTGGGCATAGTCAGGGTTTTCACCGAAACTTACAAAACTGTGATATAAATAGGTGAAATTAAACCAAATGAGCCTACTGGATTTAATTGTCCGAATCTTCCTATGGTTATTTCTGCAATAACTAGTGGAACACCTATAAAAAACAATAAGATTATATATATAACTATAAAAGCGCTTCCGCCATTAGCACCTACTAAATAGGGAAACTTCCAAAGATTTCCTAAACCTACTGCAGAACCTGCAGCTGCCATAACAAAACCAAAGGTGGATGACCAGTGACTTCTGCTTTTTGCTTGGCTTAAATCCGATTCCATTGTAAACCTCGATTAATATTGTGAATAAAAAGTGTAATAGAAAATGAGTGTCAAGATTTTACCCGAAAAATGTAATAAAAGCGAGTAATATTTTAAGTTTTTTCGTTATTTGTTATTCTTTAATTTGCCTAACCATAAAACTCTGCCACATCTAAGCCATTCAATATTGTCCAGTCCGTTTATCTTTTTAGATGTTATCAGACGGTCTTTTGAGGTCATTTGATCTACCCAGTTTTCATAGAAATCAGGAAGAGGTGTTTTTTTCTTTTTTAGCATTCTATTAATATTTATAATATTTTCTCTTTCATTTTCGAATAAAGAAAAATTATTTAGATAGATATAAGAATATTCTGCATTTGGTTGGCTGTAATATTGTGAAATAGCAAAATTCAGACTGTCATTATATATTATTCCACCTGGTTCTGGGGCCCAACCCTTCAGTTCTTTCAAGGAAAAATTTACAGGCATTCTTTCTATTGCTTCTTTACTGTATCGCCCTAATCCATCATGGGTAGCTACAAGGAAAAACACTACCAGAACAAAACTTCCCATAGCTATTTTAACTCTTAACTCTTTGAAACAATCAGATTTATTAATTATTTCGGAAATCGATTCGGTCATCCATATTGTAGCTAAAGAATCTCTAAACATTGCTAAATCAGAATATCCTAAATTGATTAGTAGTTGGAAAAAGAATGCACAGAATAATATTGGGTTATCAAACTGATGTATAAATTTTGTTTTGTTTTTATAAGAACTTAGTCCAATTAATAAAAATGCAAAGAATAGCCAGTTGTTTTCTATTAACAAAGGAAGAAATTCTTCAAGGGGCAATGTCCAAAAATATTTATAGTTTAGGTTTATTTCATTAATAGCGTAAACTTCAGGTGGAATAATACTTCTTAGCATGAATATATACAGAATTATAGCAAAAGAAGCTGTTTTTGGGTGTTCCTTTAGATACTTAGAGAAAATAGGGTATAAACAAAATAACAATAAGCAGAGCAATATCTGGGGAGAGCAGTTTAAAACTCGAATAATAAAATTGTCATTAGCTATCATTAATATTATTAAAGAGACAAACCAAGCAAAACTATTGGGAGCGAAGCAAAGGCCAATTATATTAAATACAATGAAAGTTCCTGTAACTATATATATAAGATTGGTCTCTTTTGCTTTTTCGTAAATAGTTGTGTTGTCTTTAATACTTTCTTTAATGATTTCCTGTGATAAAGGAATGTCACTACTCTGAGTTAAAGCTGAGCTTATAAGCATTGCATAATTTGGTGCCCAACCGTAAGAAAGAATTTTTAATGGAACAAAAACTAGAATAGCAGAGATAAAAACTAGAGAAAAACATTTCAAAACTTTATCTGTTAAAGAAGTTAAGAATTTCAAAGTGTTTTTCTCCAGTTTTTATTAATTTAGTTATCAGTTTTTATTGCTAGATTCGTGGTAGTCTTTTTCTGTATTAACTTTCCAGATTATGGATTTATCTGTTTCCCCACAAATAGCTCTGACAGTTTCAACAGATGTCATCATTGAGTGATCCATGTTGTTATATCTATGCTGACCATTTCTACCTATGCAATAAAGGTTTTCAAAGCTTTCAAGATAATTTTGAACTTCACTGAATCTGTCATAAGTTCCAAAATAAGCAGGGTAGGCTTTTTTCATTTTTATTCTGACAGAATCTAAAACATCATTCTTATCAATGATTTCGATTTTTGCCAGTTCATCTATGGCGAACTTAATGAATTCATCGTCTGGAGTATTCCACATTTTATCACCTTCTGTGCAGAAATATTCCAAACCTATCCAGACGTTGTGTTCTGGGTCTTTTAACATATAAGGCGACCAGTTGTTGAATATTTGCAATCTTCCAAGTTTTACTTCTCGTTCTTGAATATATATCCAACAGTCTGGAACAATATTTCCGAGAGTTTTTCTGTTTGTTGTATTTTTTATCTTGAGTTTGTTCACAAGCAAACCAACTGTTATAAAATCTCTATATGGAAGCCCACTGGCGATTTCTTTGACATTCTTAGGAGTATCTTCAGGCATTGCTTGAATTAAATCTTTAATAGGCATTGAAGATAAATAATAATCACCAGAAATATTCTTTTTAACACCATTTTCTGAGAATGTTACTGATTTTATTATATTTTTTCCATCTTTTAAATCAGTGCTTATTTCATTAACTTCAGCATTGAGAATTATTTCGCCACCGAGCTTTTTTATTTCTTCTGCCATTGTTTCCCAATACTGACCTGGACCAAATTTAGGATAAATATAGGATTCTATTAGAGATGTTTCAACTTTCTGGTTTTTTATGAAAGGTTTGCTTAAAGCTGTAGTTAGGAGTTTTAAAATCGAGAGACCTTTAACTCTTTGCGCACCCCATGAAGAATCAATCTTAGAAGGGTGAATTCCCCAGAGTTTTTCTGTATAGTCTTCAAAAAACATTTTATATAGGGGTTCACCAAAACGATTGATATAAAAATCTTCTAAAGAGTTTTCTTTTCTCTTGTGAAGCATACTTTTTAAATAACCAAAACCAGCATGAATAGTTCGCTTCAATCCCATGTTGGCAAATGTTTGATATTTTACAGAAATAGGATAATCAAAGAACTTCTTTAAATAGAATATTCTTGATACTCTGTCTCTTCTGAGCATCACTTTATCTTCTTTTTCCGGATCAGGACCATTAGATGACAATTCTTTTACTCTGCCAAGTTTTTCATCGTCAAAAGAGTTTGCACCCTGTATTGGCATTAACTCTGTCCAAATCTTTTCTACTTCAGGAATTTTTGTAAAAAAGCGGTGACCACCAATGTCAATTCTGTTGTCTTTAAACCTGGCTGTTCTTGAAATGCCACCGATCTGGTCGGTTGCTTCAAGAATAACCGGTTTTATGCTGGTTTGTTTAAGAAGTTCATAGGCAGCGGTTAAACCAGCTGGCCCAGCTCCAATAATAATTGCTTTTCCTTTAATATTTTTGTTCATAAGCTTTTACCTGAATATAATTATTTTTCTTCCTGCGTAGTTCCATAACAAAACTACTGCAGTAACAAAACATTTAACTAATAAATAACCATATTTAACTATATCATAGCTAATTAAACTGCTGATATAAGTTAAACAGCTGTCTAATTGAGATTTTAGCACATCACATCCTAAATACATGCCTAACTCGGTTAATCCCAAACCAATTATACCTATTATAGCAAAAATAGCGAAAGACTTTGTATCGCGGCCTTTGCCCTGATCTTTTGCTTGGGTGAAAACAAATTTTAATGAAAGAATATAGTTTACTGTTAAACCCAGTATAAAGCCTAACGCTGTCGAAATATATATTCCATAAGATAGATTATGAAATAAATATTCTTTTGATAGGTATAGCGAACCAAAATCTACAACAAAAGCTATTCCACCTACAACTATATAGCGGAGAAACTCGTATATAATAATCTTTATTTTATCTTTATTCATGGTGACTACTTTTTATTTTTCCAATCCAGAGATGTTTGCCGGCTTTTATCCAATCAAGTTGTGGATAAAAAGAGCTTATATCGTAGGAAACAAATAGGCGGTCTTCCTCTCTTAACTTGTTTATCCAGGGTTTATAAGAAGAATAGTGATATAATGAATAAATGATTTCTCTGTATGTTTTTCTGTCTTCCTTCATCATAATTGCTGGTTCGAAACCTAATATATATTTGTATTTCCCTTCAGGGTCGGCAAAATATTGATAGTAAAAGTGATTCATAGAATCATTGTATATTATGCCTCCGTCTAAAGGTTTATATTCTGCTAATTGCGGTTTAGAGAAATCTACTGAATAACTCTTGCGCTCTTTTTGATTGTTCCAGGCTGTACTGGGTATTATTAAGACAAAAGATAAAACTGTAAAGACGAATAAAACCCATCGCAAAAAGGGCTTTTTAATAGATTGCATATCTTCTATCAAGTAAGAAATTTTGTGGGAAAGCCAGAACATTAGTGCTATTGCTCCCCAGTCTACCCAGAATCTCACAACTTTGATAGAAAGCATCCAACAAAGTAAAATCATTATAAATAGAGAATCCCTGCTTAATTCATTAAGCTTCAGTTTTTTCGAGTAAATCAAAAGGATAATAATTATTGATGTTGGAAATACCCATGAAGTATAAATATCGCCTTCAGAGAATTCTGTGACCAACTGCCAATTATATATTTTTTCTGTAAAAATATTTAAAGTGGCTGCATAATGAAAGTATAGAAACTGCTCAAATTCGCCAGTTAAATATGCCCCAATAGCTGTAGACAACAAAATTATAAGGCTAAGCTCTAAGGATTTTATTAATTTGCCTGATAATAAAAGAGCAACCGGCAATAATAAAAAAGTATACCATGTTCCATGCAGCCATACAGCTATAGTTATACAAAGTATTGAAACAAGATACTTGCAGACAGAATTGATTGGCTTTTTTGATTCAATGAACCATAGTTTAAAAAGAATCAGAGTTACGATAGAAGAAATGATGAAAGGACGGCCAATGAACAGTCTAACAAAACTAACTCTATTAAATACAAATATTAGCAACATGACTATTATCCATGATGCAATATTGGGTGAAAGCAAAGAACCAGTGATATTAAAAATCATGAATAAACTAATCATGACAGTTATTAACAGTGCTTCTTTGTCTAGGCCTAAGTATTTATGAATTTTTTTTAAAACATGATGCCACCCGGCATTATGGTCAGCAGAAAGACTAGGTTCTATTATCAAAATATCTGTCCAATTCTTGTCTGTTACAGAAAAGGCAATATGTCTATTTGCGTCATCTGGAGCCATAAAACCAAGGTTTATTATTCTGTAAGGAACAAAAAAGAAAGCTGCAAATAGTATTATAATTGCAACTATTTTTTCTATATGAGTTTTATCTATGGTTATTTGCATAAATCTATATTAGAATAACATATTAAGTTAAATTAATTGTAAAAAATTACTCTTTTTTATAAAATATTTTTATGAGTATTTCAAACGAACAACAAAATATTTTAGATAATCTTAGACTTCCTATCAAATCGTTTCGTATATTTGCATTAGAAGAAGTTATAAAGTCTGGCGGGAATTCTGAGATTTTATCTGTTTTAGAGGAAATACGGGCATCGGAAGACGATCCGGAATGCTCAATGCTTATTGCTCATGCTATTAATGCTGTTAAAAGTAAGCTTGGGACTCCTAATAAAGAAGAATCTTTTGTAATTGGAGATACTCATGATTTCATGGCAAATTGGAAAGATGCAGATGAAAATTTGCGCATGCACATTATTTCTAATTTACCGGCTAGACTGCCTAAGGATATTAGAACCTTAGGGCCTGAATTGGTTGAAGGTTCTTCTCCTATCGTTATCGCTCGTGTGATAAGAACTTTTGGGCGCAACTGGCCTGAAGATAAATTTAATATTATTACAAATTATCTGAATTCAGAAAGTTTAGTTCTAAAACTTGCTTCGTTACGAACAATGGTTCATTTGAAACCAGAATTGCTTTTGGATCAATTACCTGATTTGTTGGCATCTTCAGACCCTGAAATAAAAGCTCTTGCAATTAGAGCATTGGTGAAGATAGATAAAGAAGAGGCTTTAAATCATTTACAGGCACTTCTTTTGTCTCCTACAAAAACAGAACGTCTTGCTGGAATTCAGAACTGTCTTTTCTTGCCGTTTGAAACAGTTAAACCCCTTTTACTTAAATATTTCGCAGCTGAAACGAATTCAGAACTTCTTACAAAAGCAGGGTGGATAATAGAAATGAATCCAGATGTAGAGGTTCCTTTTACGCTTTTTGAAATTTCAGAACGTTCTCCTGCTAAAAAGGCTGATTTGGTAAAAAATGTATTGAATGAAGCTGTGAAACTCTTAAAACAATCAGGAATTCTAGGAGATAAGTTTGCAGCATATACTCGTAAACTTCAAATGTGGGTTAACAAAAGAAATGCTTTGCGTTTCGTCAGGCAGGTTGTTACAAAACTTGATTCTGAAACTGTTGCTGCTGATATAGAACAGAAAATCAAGGTAACAATTAAACAGTCTATAGTAAATGAAACTTTTAAAGAAGCTTTAAACTGGCCTCTTTCTGATCTTGTTAAGTCAAGATTAGCTAAATATCTAGGCATTTCGTATCATGATTCTTCTCAAACTATACAGGAAGAACAAAAGAAAGAAAGCGAACCGGTTGTTTCTGATAAAACCAAACAGAGCCTTTCTCAATTTGAAATGTTGGAATCTTTAACTCCTGAGAAAGCTGCTGAAAGGTTTGATAAACTACTTCTTGTTATTAGTAATAAAAATTCTGCTTCTGATTTGAAGATAGCTGTTTTGCAATGTCTTACCCGTTGTAAATTAGGCGGAGCTGAAGATGTTGCTACTCGAATGATTAAACATCGTGATGTTGCTGTTGCTACAGCTGCTGTTGAATATTTAGGTATCGTTAATCCTGATTGTATTTTCCCTTATTTAGGTCAATGTTTGAAAGTATCTGATGTCGGAATGAAATCCGCAGCACTAGGTATATTGAAGAACTTTGATTACAATCAGGCTGTTTCGTCATTGCGCGCTATGCTGTATTCTACAGAAATCTCTCAGCAGAAAATGGCTATGGAATGTATTGGCCAGTTTGATTTTGCATTGATAAGAGATATGCTTACCGATTTTCTTTGTCTTGATTCTCATGAGACTTTGCTGGAAGCAGGTCTTTGTCACTTTGCAGCTAACCCTTCTGCTGATAATGTTTATTCTCTTTACAAAATTGAACAGGCTCATCCTGGTAAAATAGCAGAGCAGGCTCGCGTCTTACGTGAGGCTTGTCCTGAACCAACGGAAGAAATGGCAGAGTCTCTTTCTGAGGGAAAGGATGAATCAGACTCTACAGAATCAGAAGATTCAAAAGAAGCTGTAAAAATAGATAAAGAAGCAAAAGAAGAAGAATTAAAAGAAAGACTAAGAATTGAAAAAGAGAAAAAAGCCAGCAAGAGACCTGCTTATGCATATCGTTCTACTGTTGAGCTTCCAGAAAGAACTTCAAAACAACAGCTAATAGCCATATGGAATGGTATAACAGCTTTTGTTCAGTCAAAGGCTCTTCCTATAAGTATAATTACTTTTTTAATTGTCGCTCCTCTGGTTTATTATATTTTCTTCTATACGCCTGGCGAAGATGATAAGAAACCAAAAGGTGGAGCCGTCGTTTGCGAACCCTTAGTAATAGAAGGTAAGGTAGTAGCCGAAGATGAAGGGGTTGTTACCATAAAAGCAACAAATGATGAAACCTATATTCTTGTTCCTTTAAAAGACGGTTGGAAAATCCCAGAACTTCAAAGACTAATCAGAGCTTTGGTTGTTCCTTATAGAAAATCTAGCAATGGAGAAATAGCTGCTCATCTTGGAGACGAAGGCTACATATATATTGACGCATATACAGAAGAATTCAGCGGAGATAAAGCGAAATGAGTTCTGATAAGAATTCTTCTAATTTAAGCGATTTAAAGTTAGTTCAGGCTATTAAAAAGGGTGACAGCAAGGCTCTAGATGATTTGTTAGAATTATATATACCTCAGTTGAATGCTTTTTTCCATTATATTCATGTGCCTGAAGATTCAGTGGAAGATTTGATTCAGGAAACATTTGAAAGAATGATAACTAAAATTGATTCTTTTGATGAAAATAAACGCTTTTCTACCTGGCTGATGACTATTGGTAGAAATTTATATATAGATCAGTATCGAAGAAAAATTAAAAGTGAAGAATTTGTTTTTGAAGAAGAACAAAATAATTCTTTAAATGACCCTGAAAAAGAAGTTGTTGGAAAAATAAGTGTAGAGGAACTGCTAAAAAACTTGTCTGATAAAGAAAAATTTTTAATTGAAATGAGAGTTTTTAAGCAAATGCCTTTTGCGGATATTTCAGAAGTAACAGGTGAAACAGAAACTTCTTTGCGTTCAAGATTTTTTAGAACACTTAGCCATTTAAGAAGTATTGTGTAGAATCAGGCAATCTTAAATATCACTGTCTTTTTTTGAAGAAGGAACATTCTGAGTCGGATATTTTATTGGTTCATGGCTACGCATATCTTCATTTGCAACACCAATCTTCAATGGCTTATTAGAAGATAAACCGTTATTTACTTTTATAGAAGATGTTGCAGAATCAATATCAAGAGGTTCACTAGCTATAGATTGTTGGGTTTGATTATTGGTATTTATTAAACTATTTCCAGCTATTTCACTTTTATTGTCAGATAGAACAGTGCTTAAGAATACTGCACCGGCCATACCAATACAGGCTATTAGTGAACCTGCTGCTAAAGATGTCTTTGTAGCTGTTGGAACAGCTGCTTCTGCTGCTCTTCTTGCTTCCATTGCTCCTGCCAATTTTGAAGATATTTTTGCTTTTAAAGCAAGGCTGGCTAGTGGAATAACAGAAGCTGAAGAAGCCTTTAATGCTTTGAGTGAATCAAGGCTTCTTCGGCATTCAATGCAAGTTTCAAGATGGGCTAGAGCTTCTGGTGACAATTTTGATAAATCGCCGCCAGCAGTTATAGCTTCATCTATTATGACTTTGCATCTTTCTGTTAACATTTTTTATTCTTTCTGCTTAATCAGATTTTTAAATCTTTGAAGGTTTTATCTAAGTCTTTGAAACAATCGTCGATTGCTTTTACTGACTTATCTATCTGATTCTTGACTTCTTTGCTCTGAGTGGAGAATTGATCAACTTCTTTCTTTATTGTTTGAAGTTTTCCTTCTAACTGAGCATATTTATCTTTTGATTCTTTTGATGTTGGGTTTTTCTTTATATCATTGATTTCCTTCTGGACATCATCAAGTTTTTTAGCAACTTCGTTTGCATTGTTTGATTTTGTGCTGGAACTATTCTTTGTTGTGTTGGAACCTTCTTTTTTGAAGAGGTCAGACAAAGATTTAATACCGTCAGATATTTCGTTCATACCTGCAGTTATTCCGTCTGCTGCTTTTTGAATATCTGTTTTTGATGAAAGTTTAGAAGTTTTATTTGAATTTGTTGATGCTGAACCGCTGCTTTTGGTTACTTCTTGTTTTGTGCCATCAGATTTTACTACTTCAACTTTTGCATTATTTCCAAGTTTATCTTTTATCTCTTTTGCAAGGTCTTCTAAAGTTTTTGGTTTAGATGTGTTGTTGTTATTGGTATTAGAATTGTTAGAACTGTTAGAAGAAGATGTTTTGCTACCGGAAGTAGTGCTATTGTTTGTCTTTATACTGTCAGAATCCTTTTTGGAACTTGCTGTAGTCTGGGTTGTCTGTGTTCCAGAACTTACTTTGTTTCCTGCGGAATCTGTAGATGATTTCTTTAGGTTTTCACCAGCAGTTTCTATTTTCTGACCAACGTTAGAAACTTTATTGAGAGCATTGTCTACTTTATTCAAACC
>ONIU01000014.1 GCA_900317935.1 uncultured bacterium | reverse complement strand
TAAGACTCGGCTTCCAGAATTCTAAGACTGAAGCTAAAGATATGCCAGACATCAAGGCTAACCTTTACTACACTGAAATCTACAGCCGCTTCTAATAGCATAATCTAAGTAAAAAAAAACCTTCGGTAAAAACCGAAGGTTTTTTTTTACTTAGATTATGCTAAATTACGAGCACAGGATGTGCGAAGTGCAAGCGAGCGTCAGGATGGCAAGCGAGTCGTAGGAATTAGGAGTGAGAAGTTAGGAATTAATTACATGCATAAAAAAGAAAATATAGTAATGAACAAAAGCAAAGCTTTTGCTATAAGAATTATTAAATTATATAAATACTTATGTGATACAAAGAATGAGTATGTTTTATCTAAACAAATTTTAAGATCTGGTACAAGTATTGGAGCTAATATTAAAGAAGCTCAAAGTGGTCAATCAAGAAAAGATTTTAAATCTAAAATATATATAGCTTATAAAGAGGCTAGTGAAACTGAATACTGGTTAGAATTATTACACGAAAGTGATATATTAGAAGATAATCTTTTTGAAAGTCTTTATAACGATAACTACGAAATTTTAAGCTTACTAATCTCAATAACCAAAACCTTGAACAAAGAATCTAAAAAATAATTCCTCACTCCTAACTCTTAATTCCTAATTGTTAGTATTTATGTCTCTATGAATTACAGAAGTAGCGATTCGTGGATCTGATATATTTCTAAATAAATATTCTGCGAAAGCAACAGAACGATGATGACCACCGGTGCAGCCAATTCCTATTTGAAGTCTGGTTTTGGGTTCGCTTATGAAAAGAGGTATTTGATATTCTATAAAAGATTTTAAGCGTTGCCCGAATTGTTCTGCAACTTTTGAAGAAAAAACATAATTGTAAACAGCGTCATCGACACCAGTAAGATGTTTTAATTCTGGAACATAAAATGGATTAGGAAGGAAACGAACATCGAAAATAAGATCGCAATCTTCTGGAATTCCATGTTTATAGCCAAAACTTACAAAGACAACAGACATAGACTGAGGACCGATTTTTTCTAAGGTGAACTTTCGGAGTTCTTCCTGAAGTTCTCTGCCGGTAAGCATAGATGTATCTATAACATAATCGGCTTTTGCTCTGGTCATTTCTAAGATGCGGCGTTCTTCTTTTATATCATCACTAACTCTGCCACCTTTATTAAGCGGATGCTTACGTCGGGTTTCAGAGAATCTTCTAATGAGAGAATTGTCTGAAGCTTCTAAGAACAGAATCTTAACTTGTACATTCATCTGTTTGATTTCGTCAATAGCAGAGAATAGATTCTGGAAGAAAGAACCACCTCTGGCATCAATTACAACAGCCAGTTTAGTCATGTTCCCATTAGATTCAAGACAGATTTGAATAAATTTTGGTAGTAGGGCAGGGGGTACATTATCCATGCAAAAATAACCAGCATCTTCGAAAAAGTGGGAAGCTGTTGTTTTGCCGGCACCAGACATGCCTGTAATGATGATAAGTTGTATAACTGAATCTGCCATAAATTTTATTATGGGTTAACTGATTTTAAAAGTCAAGAACATTTTAGAGCAAAAAGAGAATAGAGCAATTAAGGCAAAAGCCTCTTAGATCATAGAACCATTACTCTTATGAGAATGAGATAGCACATGGCTTTGTGGAAAGTGGGACAGTTGCAAAGCAACTTGTGGGACGGCTGATTTCAGCCTGTGGAAAATTGAATAATACAATATTCTAGTTGTTCTAGTAATTTAAATTATTTAAGCAAAGGCATTAAGCCTTTTTAAACTAGAATCTGGTGTAGATTTCTGTCATATAAAACTTAACGTCTTTGTCGCGCGGTGTAAAGTAACCTTTTGTGTCTTTTGCGTTTTGATACAAAACTCTTAATCTTGTGTTTGGAGATATCTGATATCTATATTCAGCAGTAATAAGGTTTGTGTCAGTTGGATTTATTCTTGAGTTGTCTTCTTGAATCTTATCAAAAGCAAATCTGAAACTATGTTTATTGGCATTCTTCAGTCTGAAGCCAACTTGAGCTTTATAGTTTTTGATGTTATTTAAAAAGCCGTTTGAGATTAGCATAGAAAGATCATCAAAAGGCGTTTCGTCTCTCATCAAATGAGAGTTGAAATCGAAACGTTTTATATTGGCTAAAGATTCATCACTAGCATAGTTATAAGCCAATTTTAAATTGAAATCTTTATTTTTATCATATTTAACAGATACGTGAGTTAACCAACCATCAATATCGATTTTTCTGTTATTGGGGTTTTTCCAAAAAGTTTTTGATTTATTGTAAACGCTAGCTAACTCATAGGTTAGACCGCTTGTTTTCTTGCCTATTGTACCTGAAGCACCCATTTCAATTCTAAAATCTTTTGCATTTTTGTCATTATTAAGTTTCTCAGGAACCTGGGCATTGTAAGCCCAGTCTCGACTGTTATAATAAAAACCTAGATATAACTTTTGGTTTCTATAATAATAATCTATGTTGATATTCCAAATATTAAGATAATCTTTTTGATTTAATGTGTTATTTCTGTCGAAGAAAAGATTAAAAGCTAAGTCTGCGTTTTTAACAGGCTTAGAAAAACAAATTGCGTCCATGAAGTCGTGTATTACCAAACCATGTCCATGACTATACCAATCACGGCCAATTTTAATTGTTTCATTTGATTTAAAAGTATTTTTTAATTTTAAATAAGCTACTTCAACACTACCAGTGTTTTTATTTCCACCATTCCATTCATTTGTTGCAAATGGAACAGCACGATCATTGTCGTCTTCTATTATGTTCCAAGTGGCGTGAGCAGATATTTTTTCACTGATTTTTGTGTCGAGATGTATTCTGAAAATACTTTCAGTTCTATGGTTATGTACCGCTCTGTTATTATTGTTTCTGTTATAACCTTCAGAACCGAAATTTCTGACTAATACATCACCAGAGATTTTTACCTTGTCGTTTCCACCATTTTTAATGAAATTTTTTAAGTTTTTAACGTCTGTTTTTAAGTTAGAAACGTCTTTTTTTATTCCGTATAATTCTTTTTCTAGTGATTTAACAGAAATATTCATCAATGATAATTCATCTGCAAATTCCATTGTGAGTCTTTCTACTACTTTTAAATCAGCTCTTGAAATAGCGTCAGGCTTTACTTCTATACTGGCAAGCATTCTTGAGATAACAACAGCGAGATGGTAACGGCTGACAACTTTATTGCCTCCGAAAGTACCGTCTTCATAACCTTTAATAATCCCCTTTGATGTAAGACTGTTGATTGCATCGAAAGCCCAATGCCCTTGTGGTACATCAGAAAAAGGGCCTGCAAAAGCAATTAGATTACAAACAAATATTAAAAATATAGAAAAGAGGATTATTTTTCGCATTTAAGATAGTATCTCCCAAGAACGACATTGTACTAAACTTTAGCTTATTTAGTCTAAACTGTCAATTTTATTAATCTTTGTTTAGTTTGTATCGCATAACATTTATTACAAATAGAGGAATTTCCATAATTCTGTAAATGCGTTTGGGTTCTAAGCAAAGACGAAATAACCATTCCATACCAAATCGCTGCATCCATTTCGGAGCTCTTGGCAGTGTGCCTGAAATAACATCAAAGCTTCCTCCAACTCCAATGGCAACAGCATTATTCGCAAAACTTCGAAGTTTTGTAATAAAATCTTCCTGTCGAGGAACTCCAAGAGCAACAAACACAATATTAGCTTTGCTGTCCTTTATTTTTTGAAGCATTTTTAGTTCATCCTCGGAGTCTTTTGTAAAATAACCATGTTCAACGCCAACTATATTGGCATTCGTTTTTTCTTTTAAAATTTCAGCAGCTTTTTCGGCTATTCCTGGTTTACTGCCAATTAAGAAAATTCTGTAATTTGTGTTGTTTCTGGAATTTTCACAGATATCACCGACTAACGCTACGCCAGGTACACGGCTAGGGAGAGGTGTGGCTATAAAATCAGCGGCCCAGACAATTCCTGCACCATCAGGAACAACCATTTCTGCTTTTTCCATGATTTTTTTAAATTCAGGATCTTTATCTGTTCTTACTAAGGCTAAGGAGTCTGCTGTAATTATGTGCATGAAACCTGAATCAGGTTTAGAAACATGAGCGTCAATTCTTCTTAGAACTTCTTTGGGCATTATTGCGTCTATTTTTGTTCCAAGAATATCTATTTTATTGTCTTTAACTTCATCAATTGAGAGTTTTCTTGCAAAAGTTTTAATGAAGCTTGTCATGCTTAATATAAGCAAAGCTAATAAACAAAGATAGCCGAATACTGGGGCTTTTAGAATAACAAGGAGACCAGTGAAATTCAGACAGAGAAATATCAGGGCTGAGAAGTTTATGGTTTTTTCTCTGTTCAGAGACCATCTCCAACCATGTTTGTCTTCGTTGTCGGTTTTGTGAAGTCTATTCCCAAAATATGAAGTAACTATCATTAAACTGATAAATGCTATTGGGTAAAGTATGGCCATAGCTGGTATGAAAAAACTGAAAAGAATCAGATTGCCAGTGGGTTCTATGAGAGAAACTAAACCTAATGCCATGCCAGAAGCCAAAATTCCTGAATTGCTGATTAGGATTCTGTAACCTGAACAGGTATGTATTATAGTTGCTACAGAATAAGTGGCTAAGGCTAAATCTATAAGAGTTAGAATAATGTTGTAACTGGATGAATTGAACATGAACAGCATGTGGGTAATTGCTGAAGTTGATATAAGTATAAAAGGCATTTCATATACAAGACTTGATATCTTCAGACAGACTAACAAGACCATGATGAAGCATGTATAACCAGCTAATTTTGCGAGGCTTATTCCTGGAAAATAAAAATAAATAGACAATGATGCACTGATTAAAGCTGTAACAAATACTAGGCGCTTAGACATTCTGTATTTGTCGCGCAAAAAGCCGATTGCGGCAAACAAAATTACTATAAGCAGTATTTTATAATTTATTTCAGCATTTGGGATAGAGTTTTTGTTTAAATAATAACCGCATATAATGCCTAAAAGAGAACCAAAGAGGGGCAATGCGCCAGCATATTTTTCGAAGGGTTTTAATTGATAAGGGAAATTAAAAGATATTTTATTGGCAATATAGGTAAAAGTTGTCATGCCCATCAGGGCAAGAGTAATAGAAGATAGTAAAACGTCTAACTGCATGATTACTTATTAAGTGTTGCCAGATAGTTCGCAATAGACAATGTAATAAAGAATCAGACCGAAATAGATGAACTCCAGACCGATTAAAATCGGATAGTCTTTTCTAAGTTCATCCCACCAGTCCCAAAAAAAGTTGAGTTTATCGAATAATGCCAGCATCAAGTGCACTAGCATATAAGAAAAGGCAAAAACAGCAGTTAGTATTATTGGAATAATGTAATAGTAAAACATATGTAGCTATTTTATAGATTTTGAAAAATACTGTCAAGAGTTATGTTGGTGTCTTGACTTAAAGTAATGTAATGTACTAATATAATTGTTTCAAGCTTTGGAGGTTTCTCTTGTCTAATAATAATTTACTAAAAACAGAACTTGTTGAATATTTAAAAGAAGTAGAACTTGATGAAGAACGTGTTTTGGCTAATCTGGTCTTTGATCCTGCAGTAATAGGTCAGCAGTTATTGGAAAACCATTTTACTGTTGAAGATTTTAAAGGGCCGGAAGCTAATAGAGTTTTGCTTGGAACAATTTTAGAAATTATAGAGGATGAAGAAACCTTAAGTCTTCCAAATCTTGTTTCAAGGCTTATTAACCAAACTCAGGGCAAGAAAACCAAACTTGAAATTGTTGGTGGGGAAAACCGAATTAAGGACTTGATGCTGAATCCATTTTCAAAATCCGGCGTTAAAATGATGGAAGACATCGAACCGCTTATTGAGCAGATTCGAGACAGAAATATCAGATATGATTCTCACAGAACTTTTATTCAGTATTCCGAAAAAATAATAGATAACGATAAAGAAGTTTTTGAAGTATTAAGTGAAGGAATACAATCTTTGCGTTCTATTTTTCTGCGTGGCAGTGCTGGTTATATCAGAGGTATTGATTCTCATATAGACGAAATGCAGGAACTCATTGCTGACAGAAGATATAGAAAGCAGAGTTATCTTGGTTTGAACACAAATTTCCCCATTCTTATGGAAAAACTAAATGGTTTTCAGAAAGAATTTTATCTGATTACCGGTGGGGTAGGGATGGGAAAATCTACCTTTGCGACTCAACTGGCCTGGGATTTGGCAACCATGAATCCTGAACTGACTGTTATTTTTTTCAGTCTGGATTTAAACAGGATAGACGCAACTTCAAAAATAGTTTCTCAATGCGGCGAGTTGCCGATTGATTATGTTAAGAATCCTTATTCTGTTCGAGATGATTTGGAAGAACGTCGTTCAGAAGCTTTGAAAAAAGTAGCTTCGATGAGCAAAAGATTTATCCTTATAGATGAATCTACTGGCAGGCTTTCCATAGATGATGTAAAGAAATATGTTAAGAGAACCAGACTCGAAAGGGGAGGGGAAGTAGCGGTTGTTATAGACCCATTGTATAAAATACTGATAAGGAATCAGCATCATATTGGTTTTAACGAAAAATGCAATGTTCTAGCTTCTGAATTAAAGAGTCTGGCTGCTGTTGAAGGTGTTACTGTAATAGCTACGGCTGGGTTGCCAAAGGCTATAAGTAATCGTAGACCGGTAAAAGAAGATTTGGAAGAAATTACCGGCTTGTTATATGACCCATATGCTATTTTCTTCCTATATTGTGATTATTTGAATAATTTTGACACGCCATTTTTGGAATGGGAATGGGGTAAAGAAGATTCTTTCATGATTCCTATTACAGAAGCTTATGTGGCCAAAAACAAAATGGGTAATTCAAATTCGACTATATTTTACAGATATTTTGAAGCTTTTTCCAAGTTTAAGGAATGTGCTCCTCAGGAAGTTGAAAACTATTCTGCAATGATTGACAACTTGGAGCGTTTTAAAGAAGTTCAGGCTAATCAGGCTGCTAGACAGCATAATAACGGTGGCTCTCATCGTCAGGAGGAATTCTGATGGAAGGAACCGCATTGGAATTATATAATAAAGCAGTTGCTGCCTATGACAGAGGAGCATACGAGATAGCAATTCAGGAATATGAAAAAGCTTTGGCTATTGAACCTGAAAATGTTGATATACTGGTTAATCTTGGGGCTGTATGTTTACAGAAAAGGCGTGTTGAACCAGCAATAAATTATTTCAGCAAAGCATTAACTATTGATTCTAATAACAGTATGGCTTTGTATGATATCGGCAAAGCTTATATGTTTAAGCAGGACTACAGACTTGCGTATCTGGCTTTCAAGCAGGCATCAGATCTTTTGCCGAATGATTTGGAAATAAAGCAGCTGATGGTTTCCTGTTTAAGGTCTTTGGGAAAATACAAAGATGCTGTTGCGATTATGCTTGAAAACATAGATAAGTTTTCGAATAATTTTGATGCCCTTATGGAACTTGGCGGCGATTTAAAGATGCTTGCAAGGTATGAAGAGGCATTGGATATTTATCGAAAAGCGGCTGATATTGCGTGTAATTCAATAGAACCATTAAAAGGCATTTACGATTGCCAGATTCATATGGGCAACAAAGATAAGGCTCAGACGACTCTTAAGAGAGCAATGATGGTTGAGCCTTCTAATCAGGAAGTTATCTTAAGGCTTGTAGATTTATATCTGGAAGAAAACAAGATTCAGGAAGCTGTTGAACTTATTACAAAAGGCTTAGAAACAATAGAAAGCCCTGTTTTGCTTAGAGAAAAGTATAATGAAATGGTTAGAAGGCTTCCTATTTTAAAGAAGAAAACTTCTCCAAGTAAGTTTGTATTAGGGCAAAGTTCTTATGAAACAGATGTCTTCGATATTCTAGATAAGCTTTATGATGGCAGAATGAAAATAGAAACGGCTTTAAATGAATTTTCTATTCTGCATAAGAAAGAGCCTGAAGATGTATTGATAGCTGATGAATATGCAAATCTGCTTTATCAGACAAGGCAGTTTGATAAGGCTTCTGAAGTGTATTCTGAATTATATCTCTCTCGCCCGAATTTTCCTGTTCATAGGGTAGATTTGGCTAAGTCTCAGGCTATGAAGGGCGATGTTGAGGCTGCAAGAACCACTCTTACGGATGCTATAAGAGATCTTGGACATCAGGCTGAGCTTGATTTGGCTTTAGTTGAACTTGATTTATTAGAAAGAAATTTTGAAAAAGCCGGAGCCAGACTTGATATGATTGTGAAAGAATATCCAGATGATGTTCATGCGCTTTTTCTTTATGCTTATGTTGCTTTTAGAATGGATAAGCTTGATATTGCAGAAGAAACTTATGATAAGCTTCTTAAAGCTGTTCCTGGTGATGAAGAAGTTGCTATGTGGTATTCAAGGTTGGCTATTATGAACGGCAGACCAGAGCAGGCTATTAAAATCTGGGATGGATTTAATGATGGTATAGACAGCTTTGTTGAGATTATGTGCCGTATCGAACTTAATATAGCTTCTGGTGATACTAGTCAGATAATGAAGTTGCTATGTAAAATTGGTGATTATAAACCTAGATTTATTGAAGATCATCTGATGTTTGGCAAGGCGTTTTTCTATGCAGAAGAATTTGGCTCGGCTCAAAGAGAATTTGATACTGTTTTAAGGGTTGAACCTCAAAATGCTGAAGCATTGGGTATGACAGCATTGACTTCTTTGATGAGAAATAAGACTGCTCAGTTTGCTAGTGTTTGGCAGAGAGCAATCTATTTGGACTCATTGTATGCTGTTTTGCCAATGATGGTTTTGAAAAAATGTATGAAATATATTCCAAAAGAGAAGTTGAAAAACGAAACAAAGAAGTTGATGAATATAAATAAGCTTTCAGCTCCTGATTATTCTAGACTGAAAAGATTGTATGAATCTTTATAGGATTTTATTGCTATGAAAAAAGATAACGTTGAAAATTATGATGAAAATACTTTGCGACAAATGGTAGCAGAGCTTGAAAATGTTGAAGAAGAAAAGCTTGATGATGCTGTCTGCGATATTATAGACATAGGGAATAGACCTATCATATTTTTGATAGATTCTTTGCCTCAGATGTCTGAAGAAGTTGGTAGCAGAGTTGTTCAGAAGTTGGAAGATTTCTTCTATTTTCATCCAGAAAAAGGTGGAAAGGTTGTTGATAGATTAAAACAATCTGTTCGAGAAGCTCCTGAAATGTATAGAGCGGGATTGCTTTCTGCTTTATCTGATATTCTTGATGCTACGGATGAATCAGGTGAAATAATCGGAACAATGGGTGAAGAAGCTATGTCTGTTCTTTGCTCAGATGCGGATATAACCAGAATAGGAAAAGCTATAGAAATACTGGTGAGGGCAGAAGAGGCAAATTCAATTCCACAAATTATCAATTTGATGATAAAAAATACAGATAAATTAGATAAATTTGAGAATTATCAGTTTATTGAAACATCACTTCTTGCTCTTAAGAGATTGGGTGGTGAAGCACTTCTTAGATTATTGGTTAATCCTTTATCTGATTCTGCTATTAAACAGCTTCGTGTGGAATGGAGAACAAAGGAACAAAAGCTTCTTGATGATACCTTAATTGCTCTTCAGAAGCTAGATTCTGATTTTGCTCAGGTAATGATAAAAGTTGTTGATTTATCTGAGTTTAATTTGCCGTTTGCTGCTATGCTCAATGAAGGGATTAAGCACAGCGACAAATGGGTTAGACAAGCTGCTGTAGAGGCTATGAGAAAGACTAGTGAAGAAATGACTCCAGAAGCTCTTTCTAGAATGCTTGGAGATCCTGCACCAGAAGTAAGACTTATGGCAATTACTTCTTTAGGAGCTTTTGATAAGAGTCAGACTGGTGATTTGCTTCTCGATTTAGCCAGCAGAGAAGAAGAATCTATAGATATAAGACTTAATGCTTTATATGCTTTGTATTCTCAGAGCAATATCCTTGCATTACAACAGCTAGCTGCAAAAAAAGACAATGAAAAAATCTCTGTAAATGCTGAAGGTCTGGCTGCCTTGTTGATGCCACATGACCAGGGTTTACATAAGATGTTAGATGTATATGTGACTACCAAAGAAAGTTTGTTGCCCGAAGCGGCGCATTATTTGTCTGAAATAGCCGTTCCGGAAGATATAGGAGCTATGGTTGCTGTTCATTCTAAAGGTAACGAAGAACAGCGTGATAAAATGATACGTTTCTTAAAAGCCTTTATTGAAAATAATAATGGACCCAAACTTGAAACTGCTATGAAGTCACAGCTTAATGAAGCTGAAAGAAATGCTTTAAAGAGACTTATACCTGAAAAGAATAATAAAACAAATGATGAAGAAGATGAATGTGATTGCTGTGAACATGTTGTTCATGGGCATCACCATCATCACCATCATAGATAAGTGATGAGGCGTTGGTGACGATAGGTAATCAAAAATAAAAAAAACTGGCAAAAATAGGATTTTTTTATCTTCTTAGTGGAATATGATTAAATCCTATTTTTTTAGCTAAAAACTATAAAAATATATAAACTTATCTATAAAATGATAATTGATTACTTTGTAGCTTGTTTAATTCACTGTTTCGTAAATAGATGTTTTGAAAATATTTATCAATAATAAAATAATAAAAACAAAATAATGATATATGAATGATAATTTAATCAAAAATATGATAGTTGTATATAAATTAATTATTGAATTAATGATAATAAGTATCTAAAATTGAAGATATTGTTTTATGTGTTTTAGGAGTGAAATGGGCAGTAGGTGAGAATTGAGAAATGAGAATTGAGAGTTGATGAATGGTGATTAGTGGTAGGTGGTGAGTGATGAGTGGTGGGTGATATGTGATAGGTTAAATGTGAAGATGAAGAGGAAGAGGAAGAGGAAGAAGAAAAGCAGATTAAGGCTTTATGGTAGCTGAAGCAATAGGGGCTGGGGTTGCTGGTTGGTTATTGTTTGATGAGGGAGCTTTTATTTTTATTTTGCCGTCTTTTCCGTAGGTTATTTCTACACTGCCAGAAGCATCAGATTCTTCTTCGCTCCATTCACCCCATTCACCCCAAGGGTTTTCTGGGTGCTGTTCCGGGGATTCAGGATTTTGGGCAGCTAGTTCTGCTTCTTTATCTCTTTGTTTTTTAGCTTCAACGCTTGCAGCGTATGAGGCTACGTTAGTTTTTCTTTTGGCTAAAAGTGCTTTTTCTGCTTCGGTTTCCTGTTTTGCTATAGCGGTTTTGGCTTCTTCTTCGAGTTCTTTTATTATTGTGCTTTGTTCTCCAAAAGAAAAAGAGTCGAAATTCATTCCGCCTAGTATTTTCTCAATGTCTTCTTCTTCGCTTTCTTCTTGGGCTACAGGAAGAGAGTCCAATACCCTTTTGGCTTTTTCTTTCATTGATTCTGTTGGAACAGGTTCATAACTGAATTCAATAGGCTTATAATTGTAATATCCTGAAGCATAAGGAGAGGGTTTTATCTGAGAATCATTTTTCCTGTTCTGGTGCGGATAAACATATCTATATATTGTCTGAGATTGAGCAGGCATAAAAACTTGTGAAAATATCAGACTTATAAAAATGATATCTAACTGCTTTTTATGCTGCATACCACACCGCTAAATTGTCTAATACTTTGTATTTTACGCTTCCTTCTTTATGTAAAGCTGATAAATAACCATTAACAGTAGCTCTAAATAAATAATACTGCCAGCCGTTTTTCTTGAGACCGTAGTGGCTTAAAAAGCTTTTTATAACTCTTTCCTGGGATTGTGGAACCTTTAATAGTCTTCTCATGAAAGCAATTGTATTGTTGATATGAGTTGAATTTGCTGCAACTAGAGCTGAAATGTCTTTTGTCTGGGATAGGTGTCCGCCAATAAAACGTTGTGCCTGAATGTTTTTGAGATTTTCCAATGTTTGAATCTGAACTAATGGGTCGTAATTGAAGGGTAAAAAATGTTTTTTAAAGAATTGTTCAGAAAAAAGAGCATCACCTATAAAGGCTGTTCCGTCAACCATGAAGCCTTTTTGGTTGATGGAATGACCAGGAAGATCTAAGACTTTAATTGATAAATCGTCAATCTTTATTTCTTTGTCTGTTAATATTTCCGGTTCAGATGGAAGAGCCATAATGAATCTATTGGTAAGATCCTGTGTTGGTGCGCCTGAAAATAGAATAGCTGCTTGTATCAACGGGTATCTTATAATTGGGGCTTCCAGGGGTGAAGCGAATATTTTGCAACCGGTGGTTTTTTGAAAGAAATTATTTCCGCCAACATGATCTGCGTGGGAGTGAGTATTTAGTATATAAGCTATTTTATATCTATAATCTGATAGCAGTTCATATACTTTCTTGGCATAATTGGTGTCTATTCCAGAATCTATGAGGATAACGCGACTTTTTTCGAGAGTTATTATACCTATATTGACAGGTCCTGCAATATAATAAGTTCGGTCTGAAAGTCTTGTTAAATCCATTATTTAAACTTTCTCCTTCTTTATGAAGCTGAATTTCTTTTAGATTCCCCCATAACCACATAACCTTCGTTGCAATTCCCTAAAACAGTAATTTTACACTTTGGAGTTCCGGTAAAGTTTATTTTAGGAGCTAAAACTTCAATATAGTAAGGATTATCCTGATAAGGTGAAAACTGTGCTTTATATATCCAGGCTTTAACTTCTTCGAAGCCGTCTATTTGTAATTTTATTCTCAAAAATTTAAATACTTCTCCGCCTTTTACCATCTTAAAAGCTGGGTGCCAAGGCAATGGTTCTGTTGTAAAATCAGGAGAAAGGACAACTAGCGGTTTTTCTAGAAGAATATTTATTGTAGCTGCTTTGCAACAAGTGACTTCTGGAAAGCATTTCTTAAAAAATGGCATTTGTTCTTTTACTGTATTGGATGATTCCCCTATTCCTTTTTGTACTTTTCCTTCTATATATGCGGCCATTATATTGCTCCTACATTCGTTCCTTAATTTAAGCATAGAGCAAAGAACGGTTTTTGTAAACTATTATTTTAGAGTAACAGAGCAATTGAGAGATGAGAATATGGTGGTAGGTGGTGAGTGGTGTGTGGTGGGTGAGAATTGAGATTTGAGAAATGAGGATTGAGAAATGAGGATTGAGAAATGAGTGGTTGGTGGTA
Source organism: uncultured bacterium (assembly GCA_900317935.1). GTDB lineage: Bacteria > Muiribacteriota > Ozemobacteria > Ozemobacterales > Ozemobacteraceae > RUG334. Next base: position 31,951 of record ONIU01000014.1, on the reverse strand, counting down.
GGTGGTGAGTGGTGAGTGATGAGTTCAGAGATGGATTTTGAATTTGAGAGAGTTATGAATTATAAATAAACTAAAAAAATTGGCAATATTTTGTAAAAATGTTATTCTGCAAAGAATAAACAAATATTTGGAGGCTATTATGGTTAGACATGATGGACGCGCTATTGATCAGCTTAGAGAAGTAAGCATTCAGACTGGATATGTGAAATATCCTCATGGTTCTGTTCTTATTACTTTTGGTGATACCAAGGTAATTTGTACTGTTCAAGTTGAAGAAAGTGTTCCTAACCATGTAAAAGCAAAAAGCGAAACAATGGGCTGGTTGACAGCAGAATATGCTCTTATGCCAGGTGCAGGTCTTAAAAGAAGTGAAAGAGCCGGTTATGGCAATGCTACTGTAAAGGGAAGAGCTCATGAAATAATGCGCTTAATCGGTCGCTCTATGCGTGCTGCAGTAGATTTGAATAAACTTGGTCCTAGAACTTTGATGGTAGACTGCGATGTTTTGCAGGCAGATGGTGGAACTAGAACTGCTTCTATTACTGGTTCCATGGTAGCTCTTGAATTAGCCATCAAAAAGCTTATGGCTGAAGGCAAGCTTACAGAAAACCCGATAATGCATCGTATTGCCGCTGTTAGTGTAGGGGTTAACAAGGGACAGACAATTCTTGACCTTGATTATATCGAAGATTCACATGCTGAAACAGATTTGAATCTTGTTATGACAGAAGATGGCGGATTTGTTGAAGTTCAGGGAACCGCAGAAAATGGTGCAACATATAATCGTGCACAGTTAGAAGAAATGTTGCGTCTTGGTGAAGGCGGAATAAAGAAACTCTTTGAAATTCAGCGAAAAGCTTTGGAGTCAGCAAAGTGAATATTTGGGTAGCTACGCAGAATTCACACAAAGTAGAAGAAATAAGCAGTATTTTATCGCCAATTAAAGTAAAGAGTTTTCTTGATTTAAAGAATCCTCCTGAAGTTGATGAAAATGGTTCTACTTATTCTGAAAATGCTTTGATAAAAGCAAAGGCTCTTTATGATATCGTTCATGAGCCAGTTTTTGCCGATGATTCCGGTTTAGAAGTTGATGCTTTAGGTGGAAAACCCGGTATTCATTCTGCCAGGTTTTCTGGCCCTGATACAAATCATGCTAGGAATGTCGCTAAAATGCTTGAAGTATTGAAGGATGTTCCTGATGAAAAAAGGACAGCCAGATTCAGATGTGTAATAGTTTATATTGATGATTCTGGAAAAACTCATGAATTCAGCGGTATTCTTGAAGGGAAAATAGGTTATAAGCCTCTTGGAAATGGTGGTTTCGGCTATGACCCTATTTTTATGCTTCCTGAAAAAAATTGTTCTGTAGCGGAACTTCCGGCATCAGAAAAGAACGTAATAAGTCATAGAGCTTATGCCCTTGAAAAGCTAAAAGAATATTTTAAGAGCATAAAGCTTATCTAATGTTTTTCCCTTTTTGAATTATGAATTATTCAAAAGGGGAAACCATATAAACGAGGTCAAAATGGGGCAGATCATTCCTTTATTCCAACGAATGGCTCAAAAAGAGCCAGAAAAAAAGAGTTTAGAAGGTAATACTGAAAAATTTTTCAGCTTTTCTATGGGTGGAAAAGCCTTTGTTATTCCTGCTGTAGATGTTGCCGAAGTTGCCGCCTATTCTTCTTTGATTGAGATTCCTACTAATTCTGAAATCATTTCTGGCGTGGTAAACGTTCGTGGAACAGTAATTCCTATACTAAATATAAGAAAGAGACTAGGTCTCTCTCAAGAGTATATTGTAGATTCAAAGACTAAGGTAGTTTATTTTAAGGCTAGTCAGGATTACTTTATCGGAATGATAGTGGATGAGATTGATTTTCGGTTAATAGAAGGTATTATATTGCCTAAAACAGCTTCGTTAGCCGGGACAGTAAGTGATGACAAGAGTGTTATTATGGAAGAAAAGGGGACGAACTGTCGTTTTCAAGTCTTTTTCATTGATGATTGGATCAAACCTTCTGAATTCGACGATGTCCGCAAGGTTTTAGATTCTTTTTAAACAGATAGTTTCACGTGGAACAAGGGAGCAAAATAATGGGTAAAATATTAGAATCAATTAAAAATACCATTCCAGAAAAGGCTTACGAATGCAAACTTTCTCATGCTGCAGCCTGTGTTCATATGACAATGATAAAAAGTGTCAGGCTCGGAGCTTGTATGACTTTAAGCGATGAAAGAGTATTTAATTTCAATCAGATTCAGCCTGTTTCACATCTTGGAGATATTGAAAACTTCAGCTTATCTCAAATTCTTGAATGGACAGAATCTTCTCAGGGAATAGAACGTTCGTTTGGTTTTGCTGCTTTAAATGGAGCTGTTGAATTAAAAGACAAATATTTTATTGGAAATGCTTTGGAAATAGCTGTTAAGCTTGGTAAGGGCAAGAATATTGCTATGGTTGGGCATTTTTCTCATGTAGAAAAATTTAAGCAGGAAGCCAAAAATTTCTGGATATTGGAAAAGCGCCCCCATGTAGGTGATTTGCCTGCAGAAGAATATGTAAATGTAATTCCAGAAAGTGATGTTGTTGTTGCAACAGGTGTAACTTTTTTGAATGACACTTTAGAAGGTCTTTTAAAGGTTAAGAAGCCAGGATCTGTTTTTATAGTTGTCGGTCCTTCGGTGCCCTTAAGCACAGTTTTATTTGATTATGGCGTAGATATTGTAGGCGGTGCTTATGTGGAAGACGAAGTTCAAGTATACAAGAAGATTTTACAGGGAGCTTCTCCAAGACTTATAAAAGATTGTCTAAGGACAGTGCTGTTACCAAAAGACCTTTCTTTGATGTCTGGCTGCGAAGAAATATCGCCAATTATAAAGAAATATATTTAGAGGTTATGGCTAGCGGAACTCTCCTACGGAAGCTGTCTAAAAACTCGAAATCTTCTATAAAATTAGAATTACTTTTTTTGTTGTCTACACATTGTCATAAACGTATAGCTTTCAGGGCTAAAGCCCATACGCTATACGTTTTATGACAAATGTGTAGACAATTAGCACAATATAATTATGGAGTCAATGCCTGGTTTTCGGACAACCTCTACAAAAGGGGGCAATGGCACTCCTCTACGCACTGAACTACCACAGATTGCGAAACGCAATCGTATCAAAACGAAGTGTCCCACAGCGAAGCGTAACACTTTCATAACAACAAAACAACAACTATCAAAATCAATAAAAACTAAGACTTATGGCTTTATTGGTCGTAAATCTTCTTTCCCTGTCATTGACGCAAGAGTTTCTGCAATCAGATCGACAGTTTTATTTAAGTCATTTAAATCTGCCATTTCTGAAGGAGAGTGCATATATTTTACTGGCAACGAAACTAAAGCAACAGGAACGCCTTCACCTGAATACATTATCTTGTCGGCGTCTGTATGTGTACGATCCGCTGTTATTTCTAACTGATATGGTATTTTTTTCTTTTTGGCTGTCTTTTCAAAAATTTCATCTATTTTGCGGTTAATCGGACTTCCAATAGATAATGCTCCGCCTTTTCCCAGGGTAACTTGGCCGTTTGCATCGTTAGCGCCAGGATGCTGACTATCAAATGTTACGTCACAGGCTAAGGCCATATTGGGTTTGATTCTAGCTGCTGCCGTAAAAGCACCTCTTGAATTGGTTTCTTCTCCGGTTGTGCTAATTGCATAAACTCCTATATTCAGCTTTTTTTTGCTGAGTTTTTTTAGAACTTCGGCAATAATATAAGAACCAGTCTTGTTGTCTAAGGCTTTTGAAACAATTTTGTTTTCTCCGATTATCTGGGGCTCACTTTCGTAAACAGCATAATCACCAATTCTGACAAGTTTTTTCAGCTTTTTATCGTCATTATATCCACAGTCTATAAAACAGTTTTCGATAGTTGCATTTGCTTCTTTTTCGGCAGTAGTCTGTATTATGCCTTTGATGGTTTTGCCGCTGTATCCATAAATATCTACTTTCATTCCCGGCAACATTTTGGGATTGAGCCAGCCAGAATTGGTAAACCAGACATAACCTCTTTCGTCAACTTTGGTCACAATCATGGCTATTTCATCGATATGTGCAGCAAGCATAACTTTGAATGTTGCTTTCGGGTTTAAGATACCGTAAGCATTTCCAACTTCATCAGTTTTTACTTCAGCAAATTTTTTTACATAGTCCAGCCAGATTTTCTGTGCTCTTGATTCATCTCCAGAAGGCGAAGGTGAACGTAGTAAATCAAGCAAAAAATCCTTAGAAGTTTTTTCCATAATTAATTCTCTTTCTATCTAATTATTTTTTTTTATTTGTTTTATCGGAATAAATACTTTTTACTTTTATTATGTACTAATCTTTTATTTTTTTACTCTCAATAATCCAGATAAAAAAAGAAGCCCAGAGTGAAAACCCTGGGCCCGAATAAATAAGGAGGCAAACAAATCCTAATGAAAGACTCGTAAAAATGTACACTTTTGTTAACTATAAATGAAAAAATTTTAAACTAATTATATTTTTTTGTGGTATATTTTAAATATAAGCTCTAAAAAAGGAGATTACAGTGAAAAAGAAAAATCTTTTATTAGCGATGTTTCTTTGTATTGTGGCTGCCTCTACGGTAATTTATGGTAATGATTTATACTCTACTGCAAATTCTACTAAGATTAATGAAGGTGATGCGGCGGTAGAAGAATCCAATACAAGTACAACAGTAGAAGGAGATAAATCAGCATCAGAAAAATCAACTACAAAAGTTGAAGAAAAAAAAGCTGAAGCTGCTGCTAGCAGTAGTAATGCTTCTGATAGTTCTCAATTGACTGGTAAGGGATATGTTGGAGTATATACATACTTAAATCTCAGAGAATCTCCTTGGGGAACCATTATAGATAAACTTTATAATAATGATGAAGTTACTATAACTGGAAGTGAAGGAGCTTGGTATGCAGTTACCACTTCTAAAGGTTCTGGATACGTTCATTCCAATTATATTTTTTCTACAAAAGATCAGAAATATTCTGGATCAACACCATCTCAGGATGGTTCTAGTGGTGGTGCATCTTCTAATGTTGTACTCAATGTAAGCGGCGACAGTCTACAAGGTAAGATTATTAGTGCTGCTCAGCAGTTGGTAGATAAATATTCTACAAAGCTTTCTTTCCCATATCATCCTAGTACTGCTGGAAAAAGTGGCTTAGGAAGTTTAGGTTGTGCTCAAGTTGCGACTACTGCTTTGGTTGCTGCTGGCGCTCTTGACGGAACACAGAGTTATGGCGGTTTGGCTTATGCAAGCTTAAGCTGTTGGGAAACTGTTGGTCTTCTCGAAAAGAAGGGTTGGACAAAAGTAAGTGTTCCACCTTATCAGGCTGGTGACGTAATTCTTTGGAACACTACAGGTAAAGAAGCCTCTCATATAGGTATTGCTATGGAATCAGGCAATAGTGTTATGGCTATGTCTAATTCTTCTACTTATAAAATTCCAAGAACTCATAGTGCTAATTATTCTCCTATTAGTTTTGTAATGAGAAAATCATAATGGGGCTTGTGAAACAATGAAATTAAATATTTGTTTATTAGCTTCTTTATTAATGTTTACAAGTATTGGTTCATTCGCTGATGTAGCTGTTCCTTACGGGGAAGGTTCTGGAAAGGCTAATTTTATTAATAATAAGAAATATCCTGGAATTGAAGAACCTTTGCCTATTGGTCCATCTTCTTTCAGAATGGTAGAAGATAAAATTTGGATTGCGGACGGAGTTAGCTGCAAGTTGATGCAGTTTGACAATAGCGGTAAACTTGTTTCTGAATTTTCTATTGTTCCAGATGGTGAAAAACCCTATGATATAGAAGAAGGTGGTTTCCCGACTCTCAATTATTCAATTGAAGATATAGCTCCTGTTCGTGGTGACTATGGCGCTGTGGTTGCTTGGTGGATTAGCGATAGTCTTAATAAAAAAATTTATAAGTTTTCTACTGATGGCAAAAAATTAGCAGAAATATATAATCCCGAGTTTGTTCAACCTCATAGAATAGAAGTTGGCATTGGTGGTCATGTTTTTGTTACTGACATGGGCAAAAGAAAAATATTTGTCTTTGATGGAAGTGCAAAATTTCTTTATGAAACGGCCTGGGAATGGTCTGGATTCGCTGTTGCTGGTCAAGACGAAAAGCTTTATAGGTTGATGTTTGATAATGAAACAAAGATGCATAATCTTATAGCAACCGACCTTAATGGTAAGGTTATTAGTGGTAGACCACTTAAAATTATAAATATGTTAAATCCAGAACTTTGGTGGGTTGATGAAGAAAAGAATGAATGTGTTATAACTTATACTCCCCAAACTGGCTTTGAAGGTAAGTTTATTATTGTAAGAGTCAGTTTATCAGGCGAAGTTATTGCAAGTGGAGAAATGACACCGCCTTTGGTTATGAATAGATTCATTGATAATCTTGATTATGGTGACGTTTTTGTAGGAAAAGCCAATTATAATGAAGCTCCAAATGGTAAACTAGAAATAATACCATTTAATATGCCTTCTGCAACTAAGTAATTTGTTAAAGCATTTATAAAGCTTATTGTTTTATAAATGCTTTAGTTTTAATGTAATAAAAGGAGATTGAAATGAAAAAAACGTTATGTTTATTATTTGTTTTAATCTTTGTGGGAATGTTTTCCGAAGTTTATGCAGGAAAGATTCCTGTCAGAGGCTATGTAAATGCTAATAGCGGTCTTAATATAAGAGCATCAGCTTCAACTAGTGCTGCTGTTTTGAAAGCTATCGTTAAGAATACTCAAGTTTCTATTTTAGATGCTGTTGGAAATTGGTATAAAATTTCTGCTGAATCTGTTGTTGGTTATGTTTATGCAACATATATAACAGTAACTGAAACAGGAGATGATTTTGCAGAAGATGATTCAAGCAGTTCAGAAATGTCTAGTACTTCTAGTGAACCAATTAATATTCCTAAGGCAACATTGAATGGCCGCAATCTTAATAAAAGTGCAATAAACGCTACAATTACAAATGTTCCTTGAATTTTTTCTTCGAAGCTATTACCGTAAACGCGGTAGTATTGTAATTATAATAATTTCTGTTTTTATTGTTTTGAGTATATTTTTAGCCTCATTTATGATGGCTACTTCTAGCAGAACTTATACTACGAAAAAACTTGGAGAAACAACACTTTCTAGAGAATTTGCTAATTCTCTAGTTTTGTTATCTTGTCAATATATTAAAAATGTTGAATTAAAAGATAAAAACAGCGATATCAGAAAAAAACTTTCAATGCCTTATGTGAAAGGGGATACTAGTAAAATAAGTGTTGACATTGGAAGTAAGGTTTCAAATTTTTTTAAGGATAAATTAAAGTCTGGTTCAGATGATTTAATAAGTTTATTAGAAAAAAACTGTGGTTTAAAAGATTTAAAATGGGGAATAGAATGTTCTGTTAATGCTGCTGATTTTAAACCACTAGATGGCAAAAACGAACCTATGCCATATTCGCGTGAAAAAACTGGCTGTATTAGATTTTTTATAACAGTTTCTCATACTCCTCCAGCAAGTAAAAGCCGTATTAAAGAAGATTATTTTTATTTGTGTGATATTAGAGTTGTTGCAAATTTAATCCCTGTTCTTTCTAAATTTACTTTTTATGTTGAAAATGCTCTCGGAAATCAAGATAGTGGTCGATTTAATTTATGTAAAACAAATGCTGATGGCAGTTTGAAAAGTGGTTCAGAATATAAGCCATGGGTATTTAATAACGGTAATTATAATTTACACAATGTTACGAAGTATGATGATTTAGTAAAATCTCCAACAGGCTTAATATATTTGGGTGGTGGTAGTGATAATAATCCCATATCTTTAGGATTGGCTCGTGGTTGGATTAATAATATAGATGCAAAAAGTCCTTTTGGTGAAGAATTTCATTTTTTTAAGAATCAGGATGAAAACCAAGGTTATTGGAAGACAACGAAGCTTTTTAATTCTAAAGAAGCTATTATGACATCTGAAGTTGGTTTATGTGATGATGTTTCTGGAAGTTGCAAAGCTTGGAATGATATGCTTGGTGCATACTATGATGAAAAATCACGTAAACATTCTATTTTAAAACTTTATGGAACAGATGGAGCACAATCTCCTACAATGGTTTTGGGGTTTGTTAAATCAAGATTCGGACAATACAATATATATAAAAATGAAAATGAAGATACACCTGTTATAAATTATCTTATGTATTTTGATCATCAATCTGACTTAGACTCTGCATGTTATATTGCAAGCAGTGATGGTAACCCTTCAGATGGTGGAGTTGTGGATTTTTTCTATTTTTATAAGGCGGTATATACATTGTTAGGCTTGAGTTTCGGGCAAGCAATAAATGTTGATGTATACAATGATAAGTTTGGTAGTAAAATTGCTGATGATTGGTATAATAAAGCTTATTTGTATTATTTAACAAATAACATACAGCCTTTTCCTTATAATGGACAGCATATTATTTCGCCAAGTGATAGTATGGCTAATTTATGTGGTTATAATAATGATAAAAAGGTTTTTACTGCTGTTCCAGATGAATATAAAAATGTTTACAATGATGGAAATATTGAAAGTCTTGTAGAAATGAAGGATTTTTTAAACATAGACAAATTACTTATAAATCCTGATTCTAATAGTAAAAACAATAAAAGAATTGCTTATAAAGTTAATGATGAAAGTCTTAAAGATGGCGATAAAGCTATTACATTTGATGAGTATTTAACCAAAAAGCATTTGTTGAAGAATAAAGAATTGGATTTAAATGGATGGGTTGTAATTGACAGAGATTCGTCTAATTCTCTTGATATTAATGAATTTAAAGTAGTTAGTAACGGAGGTATTATTTTATTAAAAGGTGATATTGTTATTAAGGGAGATATAAAAAGCGACAATAGTTCTCACCTCACATTGGTTACTTTAGATGGTTCTATTTTAATAGATGAGAATGTTAATAATGTTGACGCATCATTAATAGCCGGAGGAAATTCGGGGCAAATAAAACTTTTTGGTAATAGTAATTCACATGATTTGGTAATAAATGGAAATATTGCAGTAAGTTGTTTAGATGATTTAGAAAAATTGAAACGTGGTGCAAAAGTAAATTATGTAGATAAACTATCTGCTTTGCCAAACAATAGCGGAGGTGAAGAAAACTCAGAACTTCCTTTGCTTATGTTTGATTTTCAATTAAAACCTGAAATGTGGGATTAATTAATATATGAATATCAGAAAAAAAGCTTTTAGTATTATAGAGATTTCTATTGCGACAGGCGTGTTGATGTGTTTGCTTTTACCGGTTTTAACTATGATGACCAGAAGTAGTAAAGGAACGATCCGAAATAAGTATGAGATTTTGGCTCAAATGCATTGTTCTAATATAATTGCTATTTGTAATAGTCGTCCATTTAATCATGAAATGATGAAAGAAACAGAAGAAAGAGATGTTGGTGAAATAGAGATTAAAGCAGGGGCAATAATTAAGAAATTTGATTTAGATGAGGCCGAAAAAAACATTTTTAAAAGAACTATAACTATTAAAGATTTTAGCAGTGATGATCTTCCTTATAAATATAAATTAATAATAGCGAAAGTTGAATGGAACCAATCTGGAGAAAAAAAGCGAAATGTTATGATGGCTAGTTTGGTTACAGAATGAGAACTACAGTGAAAAAAGCTTTTACAATAATAGAAATAACAATATGCGTTATTATTTCTTCTTTACTTTTTTTGGGAATTGTGAATGTTCTCAAAGCTGGAATGCAGGGTTCTTCAAAGGGTTTAAACCATCAAGCTAATATGGAATCTGCTTCTATATTGATGTCTCAAATAGAATATGATTTACTTCGTTCAACAACTATAAGTGATCCGGATGTAAATTGTCAGGATTCAAATGCTCGTTGGAAATTTAGAAGCTCTCATTCTAATACATGGGATGAATCAACTGTAACTTATGAATTAACCACCGAAGGAGTTGTTCGAGTTGTAGAACTGGCTAATGGCAAAAGAGAAAGAACTACATTTGCTAAGGGGCATAAAGTTGATTTAAAATTTACGCATTTTACAGTAAGAACTTCTTTTGATGTTAGAAAGAATATAATGGTTGTTGAGTTAACTGTTGCAGCTAAAGATAATAAAAAAATTGGGGAAAATGAAACTTTCTCTATGAAAAAAGTATTTGTAGTTCGAAATCATTTAGAAATAAACTGATTGGTATTTAAAGACTTTGTATCTTTTTTGTTATTTTTTAAACTAAATTGTTCTTTTTGGGGTATAGTAATTAAATACAATCTTTTGTGTTAGATTTAGGAGTACATACCGTGAAAAAGACTAGCTTTTTGTTTGCTGTTTTGTTTTGTTTTTTAGGTTTTGCAGTGCTGTTAGGTAATGACGGTTCAAGCTTTGACGATAGTTTGGGTGCTGCAGAAATAGGGAATACCAGTACTTCTTCAAGTTCAGATTCTTCTACTGTGAAATCAGATGAAAAAGCTTCTGAAGAAAGTAAGACTAAGACTGAAGAAGCTAAAGAAGAAAAGAAAGAAGAAGAAAAAAAAGGCATGGCAACTTTGCCCGATGGTATTGCTTATGTTGGGGTATATTCATATCTTAATTTAAGATCTAGTATTTGGGGCGCCGTAATTGGTGAATTGCAAAATAATGAAGAAGTAACAATTACTGGCCGTGATGGTGACTGGTATCTTGTATCTACAAGTAAGGGCGATGGTTATGCTCATGCTAGATATATTTTTGCAACTAAAGATGCTCGTTATCAAGGTAATGATGTTACAGCCAGTGATGTTATTATAAATGTTTCTGGTGATACCGTTCAGGGTAGGGTCGTTAATGCTGCTAAGCAATTGGTTGATAATTTCTCTGAATCTGGTTCATTCCCATATGCTGCTGGAACAAACGGCGGAAGACTTGGTTGTGCTCAGGTTGTAACAACTGCTTTAAAAGCTGCTGGTGTTATAAATCAGACAAGTCTTGGTTGTATACAAACTATTGGTTTATTGGAAGATGTTGGTTGGAAAGCTGTTGACGTTCCTCCATATCAGGCTGGCGATGTTATTTTCTGGGAAACTTATTGTTCAGGCCCGTCTCATGTTGGTATTATCATGACTTCTGGTAATAGCGCAACCGCAATGAGCAATTCTTCTTCTCAGCGCAAACCAAGATATCATGATGCTGAATATCAAAAAGTAGTTAAAGTAATGAGAAAAGTTTGATGAATAGTAAGTTTGTAAGAAAGGTTTTATTCTAGGGGATTAATACTGTATGAAAAATTCTTTGTGTTTATTAACATCAATTCTTATGCTTTCAGCTAGTGCTTTGTTGGCAGATATTTCTATTCCTTATGGTGAAGGTGCTGGCAAAGTTGATTTTACTAATAATAAAAGATTTCCGACACTTGAAGACCCTCTTCCATATGGACCAATGTCTTTCAGGCTGATAGAAAATAAAGTATGGGTAGCAGACAGTGTTGGCGGCAAGCTTATGCAATATGATGACAAGGGAAAACTTATCTCTGAGTTTTCTGTTATGCCTGAGGGAACAAAGCCTTATACTATTGATGAATACAAGCTTCCAATGCTTAATATTCTCATAGAAGATATAGCTCCTGTAAAAGGAGAATATGGCGATGCCAAAGCATGGTGGATAACAGATTCTGTTCATAATAAACTGCTGAAGTTTTCTGTGGATGGCAAGAAGCTTGCTGAAGTTAAGAATCCTGAATTTGTTCAATTAGACAGAGTTGAAGTTGGCAAAGCTGGTCATATTTTTGTTGCAGACAAAGGCAAAAGAGTAATATTTGTTTTGGATTCCGAAGGCAAAATACTCAATAAACTTAATTGGGAATGGTCTGGCATGGCTGTTTCTCAGAAAGATGACAATCTATACCGTTTGATGTGGGATAATGAAGCTCATAAGAACATTCTTATATCTACAGATATTGAAGGCAAAGTTGTTTCTACCCAAATGCTTGAAGTAGATATGTATAATCCAAAACTTTGGTGGGTAGACGAATCTAAGGGCGAATGTCTTATTACTTATACTCCATTAGAAGGTTTTAAAGGTCATTTTATTGTTGTTCGCGTAGGTCTTGACGGAAAAGTTAAGGCAAGCGGAGAATTGGTTGCTCCTGTTGCTATGAATAGAATTATAGATAATGTCGACTTCGGCGATGTCTATATTGGAAAATGCAACTTTATGAATGCTCCGGAAGGCAAGTTTGAAGTAGTTCCTTTTAAACTGCCTTGATTAATTGTAATTGGAGAGAAACATGAAAAAGGCTTTTATCTTGCTGATGTTGTTTTGTGTTTTGGCGACAGCTGTAAGCATTTATGCTGAAACCAGACCAACAAAAGGTTATGTAAAACCGGATATAGGTCTTAATGTTAGAAAAGGTCCTAGCTCAAGTTCTGCAAAAATAGGAGCCTTAGGTAAAGGTGATACTGTTACCATTGATTCTGTCTCTGGAGAATGGTATAAAATTTCTAGCCCTATGTCTGGCTATGTTTATAGCCAGCATATAGCTGTAACTGATTCTATTGAAGAAGAGGAAGATGAATCTAAGCTTAGTCCTGAAGAAATTGAAAAAATAGGCTGCGACATAGATAGAAGCTTGTCTAAAGTAAAAATAATGAAGACTCCAAATTCTAAAAATGGTAAATGATGAAGGTTTTTGCTCACTGCCATAAAAAAGGCAGCGTAATATTGGTCGTGGTCGGTGTACTGCTTGTATTAATGATACTGCTGGCTTCGTTTTTTAAATCTACAACCAGCAGAGTGCACACCACAAAAAAATTAGGTGATACAATGCTTGCCAGAGAGTTGGCTAACTCTCTGGCGATTCTGTCTAATCATTATATTAAAAATATTGAATTAAATAAAAAAAATGGTGAGTTGATAAAACTTCTCAATAAACCAATAGATAAAATAGAAAGCGGAGAAGGAAAGATTAAAGAAGGGGATTTAAAAAGTTATTTTGGTGAAATATATACTAATCTTCTTGAAAAATCCGGTTTAAATAAGATTGCTCTTAAAGAGCTTAGTTGGAAAATAAATAAGGGAGATTTCACGGCTCTTCAAGTAAATGACAAAGATAGCCCTTATCCACGAGAAAAAAAGGGGTTAGTTCGTATTTATATGAAGTTTTCTTATCTTTTGCCAGGAACAAAATCTCCTATTACAGAAGATTATTTATTTTATTCTGAAATCAAGGTTGTTGCCAATATAATACCTGTTTTATCAAAATTCTCTCTTTATATTGAAAATGCTTTTGATAATAAAATTATTAGTGATGTTGATGTTTTAAGCTCATATTTTAATGTTGTTGATACAACAGAAGGTGGGGAATTAAATACTGACAGTCCTCGCCCTTGGGTTATAAATAATGGAAATAATGCTGTCTTTGAGGATTATAAAGATTATATAGCTGATAAAAGAGGCTTAATATATTTGGGCGGGGCTACTCATGACACTCCGATTATTCTTGGTATAGCCAGAGGTTTTACAAATACTACGCAGGGTGATTTTGGAGAAGATTTTCATTTCTTTAAAAATGGTTCAAGCGGTTATTGGAAAACATTAGATGATTGGGGCAAAACAAATGAGTCTGATGAAACAGGGGATACAGCTATTCTCGAAGCCAATATAGGTCTTTGTAATGATACCAGCGAAAACTTTTCCAAATGGCAGTCAAACTTTGGTGCTGGTTATGACAAATTATCAAGATACAATTCTATTTTCAGACTATATGGTACAGACAAAGATATTTCACCTACTTTTGTTTATGGCTATGTTAATTCTATGTGTGGTTCTGTAAGGGCCTTTAAAAAAGGTTTTTTTGATTCAACAGGCAAAACAACCTGGAAGATTTGCAAACTGATATTTTTTGATCATGAAATTGATTATCTGAATGCCTGTGGCTGTGGTGGCGGAAATGAAAAAGATAATAATTTTGAAGATATAGGAACTTATCTTGAAATGAAAGATTCTTTGATGTCTTTTTATACTTCCTTTTTGTCAAAGACTGGGGAAGATAATCTTTCATATAGTGATTATGTTGAAAAATACAGTACAAGGGTTATTTCCAACAGATACAACAAAGATTTTACTTATTATATGGCTAAAACCAAAGGGAAAACTCCCGCAGATCAGCAGTATCCCTTGGATTTCTGTTCTGATTTAATAAAAGGCGATGTAAAAAAGCTTTGCGAAAATAAGGAAGATAATGATTTGTTTTTATCTGTTCCAAATGCAGATGGGGTAGCAGAATTCAGAAATATTTATTCAAAATCTATTAATTTGGAAAAGCTTGATGAATTTCTGGTTCCTGAAAAGTTAGGGTTTGATATTTCTTCTAATAATTCAAGAATAGGGTTCTATAAAAAGTTTGAAGATAAAAAAGATAATTTTGAAGATTACTTAAAAGCTAAAGGATTGCTTAAAGATAAGAATTTAGATCTTAATTCGTGGGTTTATATTGAAAACGAAATAGGAAAAGAAATTAGTCTGGATAATTATACCGTTCTCAGTCAGGGCGGAATTATAGTGTCTAATGGAAATATAGTTTTAAAAGGTAATCTAAATTGTAAACCTGGTGCTCATTTAACTGTAGTTGCTCTCAAAGGTGACATAACAATTGAAGGAAGTGTTGAAAACCTAGATGCTTCCCTGATTGCTGGAGGTGGCCAGGTAAAATTAGAAGGCAGTGAAAAAAATCAGAAATTGAAGATTAAAGGGAATATAGTTATGAAAACTATTTCCAGCAGTAATAATAAGATTGATTGTTCCAAGATGAGAAGAGGTTTGTTTTTGACTTATAACCCAGATCTTTCGGCTATTCCATGGTTCCCGAATAAATATACTGTTGAAGAATCGAAAACAGAATTACCCCTATTGATGTATGATTTAAAAGAAAATATAAAGATGTTGGATTGATGATTAGAAAAAGAATAAAAAACAGATTAAAAGGCTTTTCTATTGTTGAAATATGCGTCGTAGTCGCTATTTTAACAGTTTTCCTGATACCTGTTTTTACTTTGATGACTAGAGGAAGTTCAGGAACTATTCGCAACAGAAATGAAATATTGGCTCAGCAATATGCTTCAAACTATATTGCTTATTGCAATGTTGTACCCTTTGACAATGAAAAAATTGCTGAAGTTAATGAAAAAGTTGTTAATGAACTTAATATTGATTTGAAAGATGGAAGCAGTGTTAATATTGATAAAACAGAAGATAATTTTAAAAGAATTGTCAGTATTAAAGATTATCCCGACACAAGTGACAGGCCTTATAAATATAAAATTGTAAGCGTGAAGATCGAGTGGCAGCAGGTTGGGGAAAAGAAGAAAAGAGATTTGGTTATGTCGGGGCTGGTGACTGAAAAATGATTTTCAAAAGAAAAGCAGTAACTATAATTGAAGTGGTTGTCGTCGTTGTCCTTTCTTCCATGCTTATTCTCGGCATAATGAATATTTTCAGTTCGGGGATGAAAGGTTCTGCAAAAGGTCTGGCGCATCAAGTCAACATGGAGTCTGCTTCTATTATAATGTCTCAGATAGAATATGACTTATTGAGGTCTACATCTATTTCTAAGCCAGAGTCTGGTTTAAATGAGTTTTTTGATACGGCCATATGGAATTTTTATTATGGAGCTTCAGGCAGTGGTAAACCGTCTACTGTAACTTATTTAAAGAACAGCAATGGGCTTGGGGTGTGTAGAGAAGTAAAGATGGATGGCGGAAAGGTTCAAAAAACTATCTTAGCAAAATTGCAAAAAGTAGACTTAAAATTCAGGCGTTTTACTTTTAACACAGGTTCCAAAAACTACCCAACTTACAAAGATACAATGCTTGTTGAAGTGACTGTTTCGTCTAAAGATTCTGCAAGAGGCGGAACTAATGAGGCTTTTACATTAAGAAGACTTATTGTTGTCCGAAACTCAGTTCAATAATTTATTCATCTTAACTTAAATTAAATTTACATAAAAATATTTGCATGTAAAAAATGTCAGGAGTAAAATCCGGCATCATGCTAAATTTATATCAGAAGATTCAAAAGATTGAAACGATTCAGGCTGAGGCTGATAAAGCAACCAAAGCATTTAAAAACCGGTACGGCATAGATTGTTTGGAACACTGTGCTGAATGCTGTAAATATAAAGATATTAACGCTACTCCATTAGAGTTTTTGCCACTGGCCTGGCATTTTTATAAAAGTGGACAGTTAGAAGAAGTTTTTGAAAAGATTTCCAATCATAAAGAGCCTCAATGTGTTTTTTCTGTTTTTGAAGATGGGAAATGGGGCTGCAAAGTTTACCCTACAAGAGGGCTAATCTGTCGTTTATTTGGTTTTGCATCTGTTGAGGATAAACATGGAAAATCCTGTTTTGCTGCCTGTCATAGTTTAAAAATAAACTGTCCTGATAGAATTAAAGTTATTTGTGAAAAGATTGCTTCTGGTGGAAAAACACCAATAATTTCTGATTTTTATAGAAAATTATCTATGCTTGATTTGAATCTTGGCGATGAACTGGTGCCAATAAATCAGGCAATTAAAGAAGCCTGTGAGATTATTTATATGCACACCGCTTATAAGAGTTGAGAATTGAGAGATGAGGAGATGGGGTATAGGTGTGGAATTCCAAAGATAAAAACAAAAAGCCTGATTATATCAGGCTTTTTGTGTAAACAATAACTACAATAAGAACTTACTTAGCTATAGCTGATTTCAACCCATTGCGAAGATTTTCAAATTCAGCTTTAGATTTGGCTGGAACAGCACGTTCTGTATCAGCAATATAGTTGAGTTGAACAAGAACTTTGCGGTAAACCTTATTCTTGGGATTTTTCTTGGCATCTTTTACTAACTTGGCAAGAGATTCCAAATCACCTTTTTTAACGTCATCAGATATTCTGTTCATTACAGCATATCCGCCCTGAGCTTCAAGCATATCATCCCATAGAGTATCTTTTGCGAAAGCAAGGTCTTGATAAAGCCATGGGCAGTAATAGGAAGTCGGGAAGAATATTGCTATGCCTTTTGATTCCTGAGCTTCTGGAGTTGTGAATCTGTTGGCTATAATCAATTGCTTGCCGGCGGCCTGAAGTTTCTTGATGGCTGTTTTTAATGCTTCATCAACATTCTGTTTCTTTAGTTCTTCAAGACTGTTGAGACCTGTTGGTTCAGTCATTAATTCAACAAAGTGCAGTAGATCCATGTTGTCAGGATAAGCATATTTCTGAGTATAGACATTCATTTGTCTGAAGAATCTTGAATAGTCTTTTGACATGCCGACTTTTGCAAAACCATTGATTGCATCAATAAACTGAGGCAACTTGCTCATTTCAAGTGCAGACTGGGTTGATTTGGCTTTTCCCTGGCTACCGCCGTTGTATGAATCACCGTAAGCATTTACCCAGTTAATTGCAAATTCTTTTGGACTCATGCCTTTTTTCAAGGTTTTAAGAATATCATCATAAGGAGCGCCTTTGCCAGGTTCAGTTTCTTCTGAGCCTACCATGAAATCAACGTGATCTTTTGCTGCATATGCGACTTCAACCATTTGCATTAAGCAGGCATCAAAGCAAAGCATATCGATTTTTTTGCCGAGAATCTTATTGGCTTCTGTTAAAGCCACTGTTAAATCGTTAGTTGAAATATGGTTGTGGCTTGAATCGTCATAGGAAATACCTTTTAGAACAGAGGCAGTATCGTTTTTGTCTTTCCAACCAGAACCATGATTCCAGAAAGAGATACAGTAATGTTTTGCCGGGTAGTTTTCTTTTACGAACTTAACAAATTTAACGAATTCTTTATAATCGCCCATGTCGAGTTCGCCCATGTCTTTGAGTTTTGTGATTTTATCTTTTTCTATGTAGTTAATAGAAGCAGGACCATCTTCTCGGTCAATCAAGGAAACTATATTAAGAAAATCGCTGGAACCGACTTTGCTCATTTCTTCCTGGTCTGCAACACCAAATCTGTCAAGATTGTTGTCTGCATTTAGAAAAACTGCTAAAGTCCATTCTTTTTCAGCATTCTTTTTTATTTTTTTCTGAGCATTAGATGCTGCGTAAGATGAGGAGCATAAACCGACTATCAGAGCTGCTACAGCTAATATAGAAGTCTTTTTCATTTGGTCTCCTTATGAGTTTATTAAGATTATCAAGACATGATTCTTCAATTGTACATAAATATTCTATAACTGTCAATTAATCACTAATTCCTAACTCCTAATTGCTAATTCTTAATTATTAGGGTATAATCCTCATTAATGGCAAAGGCAGGTGACATTAAATGCAGGACCCTTATGATATTTGGGAAGAAAAATTTATAGCAATATGTGAAGAAAAGCTTGAAGAAGAGCCAATATACTCTTATGAGCATTTGTACAAAAAGCATAAAGATCCGCAAAAAGCCTTTGAAGCTTATTTAGAAGAAAACCCCGATTATTCTGAAAAATATGAAGAAATGATTAGCGGGGTTGCTAAAAAGCCGGCAGCAAGCGAAAGTGAAAGCTTGGCTTTCCTTGAATTAGCCAAAAAATTAGAAGAAAAACGTAAACTACAAGCCGCAGAAAAGAAGATTGCAAGCCATGTCAGTAAGTATTGTCCTGAATGCGGTCGTGTATTAGGGGCAAAAAAAGTTTGTAAATGCGGTTATAGGGTTAAGAAATGAAAATATTGATTACAGATAAAAACGGGCAGATTCTCTACGAAGGAAGCCCAAGTTTGCACGGTGATGGCGTTGTTATTGGCAGTGGAAATGACTGTGACATTCAGTTGAACAAGATGGGGGTTTCCCGCCGCCAGATTCAGCTTCGTTACAATTCAGACGGCTATCTTACGTTGCAGGATTTGCAAAGCCCTTATGGAACCATAGTTAATGGTGAAAAGATTCAGCCTGGTTTTATAGCTACAATCAATCCGGGCTGCTTTATAGAAATGTCTGACGATGTTTTCGTCTCTCTTCAGCTTGAAGGCAATGAAGCTTCAATTAGCCCTGACAGCGACAGGTTTTTCCCGTTTTTCTTAAACAGCAACGAAAGTTTTGTTCGAAAGAGCTTTGCTACTATACGCTCTAAGCTTCCGCGACAATATTATCCTGCTTTATCTGCTACCGAAGGTGAGATGGTCACTCGTATCAAAGAACTTTCTGCAGTATTAGAAGTAAGTTATGCTTTAAATACTATCTCAAGTTTCCCTAGACTTCTTGAGTTTACCTTGGAAATGGCTATAAATGTTACTGGCGGTGAACGTGCAGTAATGATGCTGTTTAATGAAGAACTTGGAAGACTTGAAACCGTATCTATGGTTAATTTCGATAACAAAGAAATAACAGAAGATATGCAGGCAACTTCATTTCTCGTTAGCAAATGCTTCGATACTGGTGAATCACTGATAGGTCCTTCCCATAATTTTAGAAATCCGAATTCTAAAATGAAAGGCCCGGAAGAAGTAGGAATTCTATCTGTTGCTATTGTACCTTTAAAAGAAATGACGAACACTATAGGTGTGCTTTACGTGGATACAAAGCATTCAGGCAATATAATGACATCGCGCACCGATCAGATGCTCAAAATATTTGCATCTCAAGCTTCAGTTGCGATAAATAGAACAAAAATGTATCATGACGCAACTACAGATCAGGTAACAGGAATAGCTAACGAAAATCTTTTCCTGAGAAGACTTACAGAAGAATTTTGCAGAGCTCAAAGATACAGAAAAGATATTTCTTTAATATTGATGGATTTAGACCATTTTTCGGCTGTAAACGAAACTTATGGCGAAAACACCGGCAATCGTATTTTGAAGGAAGTTGGAAAAATATTTAATTCTGCAACAAGAATACATGATTTGGTTGCCAGATTCGGTTCTGACAGTTTTGCTATGCTTCTTCCAGAAACTCCCTATACCGGTGCCTTAGTAGCTGCCAATAAATTGAAGTCTTCTCTCAGTCAGACAAAAGTTAGAGCTGGGAATCAGACAATAATGTTGACAGGCAGTTTTGGTTTGGCTAGTAGTTCAGGTGTAACAACCAAACCTAGCGATTTACTGAAAATGGCAGAAAAAGCTCTTAAGCTTGCTCGCAAACGCGGCGGCAATCAGATAGCATAAATATAACAAATACTAATAAAATCAGGAAGTCACACTTATGTTAAATCCACTAGACGGTCTTAACCTTTCCAGAAGTCAGAAAAAGGACTTAGATGAATTAGAAAAGCTGGCTGGTTTTTCTCCATCTTCAAAAAAGGGTAAGAATATGCTTACCCAGCTAGCTGGTGATTTGGTAAAGAAAAAAGAAACCAAGTCTGAAACCAAGGTAGATGAAGAAGAAAACAGATTTTGGAATATACATAAGAGATTTGCCGAAGCCTACGATGCCAATGGTCGTGCATTTGCTCTGTTTATTGGTGACCTGCTTGATATTATGCTGAGCGGCCCTGTTCAAGCACGTCTTGTCAGTGAAATGATCGAAGAAAAGCTTGCCAAGATACGTAAGGCCCGTGAAGCAGAAGCTCTAGAAGAAGCTGCTAAGAAAAAGAAAAAATATAACGTTGGCGGCAAGATAAGCTCAAAATATGATGTTGAAATTGGCGGCGAAAAACGAGTATTTTCAAGACATTTTCTGAAAAGAAAAAGTTTTCTGGCTGCTTTGTTTTTGGATAGCGATGAGTTTCAGGCATTTAAGAAGCTTGTAAAACAAATTGATATTATTTGTAAAAATGAGGATTATGCTGTTCCTGAAGATGAAGAAGGCAGAAAAGAAGCTTTAGATAAGATTCTGGGTGAGCTTCGCTATGAAATAAAGCCGGCTGATGTAATTAGATTCTGGAAGCTTCTAGATGCTGATAATTTCAAATATCTTGATGAAATTTTCAATAAAACAAGAAACCTCAATCTTGTAAGACCTACTTTTTACGAAGATGTTGACAAGGCTTACCGAGATGGGAAGAAGCTTTTGAAGCTTCTTATCAAAGATGTTCAGACTGAGTTCCCTCCCAATGAAGATAAACAGGAAGCTTACGAAGACTATTTAAAAGATATACTGGAAGTCTATACTCATCACCACTTTGTTTTGAAGCATTTTAACCAGACCAGACCTAGTATTTCCCTGAAGGATTTTGAATTAACAAAAGAAGAATTGCAGGAAAAGATAGGTGAAATGCGTTCTGAAGCAGATAAGCTTAAAGAACAGATTAACAAGCTTATCATCGAAAGAGATGAAGCCAAAGCTGAAACCAGAGCTGTAAAAATAGAAAACGAAGAAGTCAAGGCTAAGCTTTCGAAGCTTGATCCGGCAGAAGTCAGAAAACAGCTTTCTGCTGCTGAAGCGAAAGTTAATGCTGCCAATAAAGAACTCAAAGAAACACTGGAAGAAGATGCTTTATTAAGAACAGAATTCCGAAAATTAGACAACGAAAATCAGGAATTAACCTCAAAACTAAGACAATTAAATGCTCTTCCTGACGAAAATGCAAATTCTGTTGAAGGTTTGATGAAGGGTAAGAGAATAGTTATTTTTGGCGGTGGCAGCCGTGAACAATATTGGCCAACTTTGAAGGAGGCTGGTGTTGAAGAATCTGATTATGAATGGTATGAAGGTTTCCATACCATAAGCCAGGCCAGAACTAACGAAATAGTAGGAAGATGTGATGTGGCTGTTGTTATGACTAGTTATGCCGGCCATCTATACCTTTTCCAGGTAAGGGCCTGCATAAACAAGAATCAGCATTTGTTCCTGATTCACAATTCTGGTGCTGGTACACTAAGGACAGAAATACTCAAGACATTTGGGAAAAAATAGACTGGTCTAATTTCTTTTTCCATTTTTTCTCATAAATACTGTTTATAGCATTTATAGTTTCATTTTTAGAGATTTGCATTTTTTCTGCAAGCTTAATTATGAGATTAGCTTCAGTTTTTGCTAAGTCTCCATCAGAAATGGCTATTTTAATTAATAAATTAAGCAAATCTTTGTCCAATTCTATTGCAGATGTGTTTAAAACATAGTCAATATGGTTATCAACGCTTTGCATTTCTCTTATATTCATTTGAAGGATTTGTTCCGGTATATATCCTATTTCACAGATTTTCCGAATGATTTTTAATTCATTTTCATCTATTTTGCCATCAGCAAGCATTACTGCTATACACATTCTGAGAAGATCTTTGACAGAGTATTTCCCTAACAAACTCCAATAACTGTTATCAAAAGAATCGTCACTATATTCTTCTTTTGTAGAATCATCACTATTTTTTTCTGTAGAATCAGTGTTATTTGCGGTTTCTGTATTGATTTTATTCCCGTCTGTTTGTTTCTTTTCCTGATTAATTAAAACTTCTTCTTTATCGTAAAGTCGGGATTGTTTCAAATACTGTTCTGCTAATTTTGAAAAAAGATTAACAATATCAGTAAGAATCCAGTCTTTTGTATCATCATTAACAGCAGTATTGCAGTATTCACAGTAATTGCTGCTGTTGAAAGTTTCTGCTGCTCCGCAATTTATACAGTGTGAACTACAGAAACATTTCTTTATATCTGTTTTAGTATTTATACTTCTTTTTAAAATAAATAAGGATTTTTTATGTATTGTTTTTGTTAAATCATTATTAGGACAACTATTCCATACAACTTGTCCTAATAATACGTGTTTACCTTCTTCTTCGAAAATACCTTTTATTTCAATAGAATCTATTCCTGCTCTGAAGTAATTCGATATTATCTGATGTTTACATGATGCGTCTATAAAATCTTGAGCAAATTTATCTGATGAAATTTTAAGAATAGGATCAGCTTTTCTTGTTCTAATAGCTTCTATCATACGCCAGAAAATTGCAGAAAGCTTATCTTCTATATTCTGTATGTTAAATGCTGGATCATATTTATATAAGTTCTTTAAACCAGGTATATAAGAATTATGAGTATCTCTCCATTCTGATAACTGATAAATACCTGCAAGAATCCAGTCGTGTTGTCCTGATTTTAATAAAGCACTGCATGATGGACATTGTATTAATCTTGCACCTTCTATGTGAGATCCACAATTAGGACAATATCCTTCTATTAGGCCTTTGCTGTTTAACTCCTTTGTTCCCTTTCTTCGCATGAAACACCATACTTCAGCAAATCTTTCAGGTTCAGTTTTACTTCCTATAATGATTGCCCCTGTTTTTTGATTCATCAGGTAATTTATTGCCTTAGCCTGAATTGTCACATATATTGAATCATAGTCATTGGTGCTTTCAGCTTTTATTGCACAGGTGTTTAATATTTTCAGATCTTTCATTATATCTACGTTATTGTCTTCAATCATCCCGTTAATCTGTATCTGAAACTGTTCGTAAGTTCCATCTGCTAAGAACATTTCCGCATCTGATAAATCTCGATTCATCCAGGAATCTTGAATTATTCGGAAAGCATTTTTTATTCTGGTTTTAAAACTATCTAATGAAAAGGCTGGATTGTTCTTTTTTATTTGCATTAAAGCAGATTCTTCTTTTGAAGGAGTCTCTTTGGATATTTTTAAGTTAGAGTTTTCTTTTAAATGATAAATATTTTTCATTTCATATTCTTTTTGTTCATAAATATTAATAAAATGGCCGTATTTTATTCTTAAACCTATGAAATGAATAAAGAAAATACTACTAAAAAGAATAATCACAATTGTTAAGACTAACGAAACATAAAAGAAACTACCAAAAATGGTTAAAAGTATAAGTATTATTTTATTATTTAATTTGTCTTCTTGAAAATAAAAACATAAAGCCCAACAAGTTATTAAATGAAAAATCAGTAATGGGGAAAAAATCAGTAAAGCTACAAAAAAACCATGATTTTTTTTACAACTAATAAAGAGATTTATAATATCTGTATCAAGATTACCTTCAATTTTGCTTGAACTGCTAGAACTTCTGGAACTGCTATAGCTACTATGACTACTATGACTACGACTGCTACTGCTACTATGACTGCTACTGCTTCTACTTCCGCCACCTCCGCCACCACCGGCGCGTGCAAAGGCTTCATCGACAACAATCAGTAATAAGCAGGAAAGGATTAATATTATTAATAGTAAAACAGTATGTTTTTTTCGTAATTTTTTCATATTATTGCCCTTATTAAATTTTATACATTTTAATATAATATAAAATTTTTTATTTTAATATATTGTTAAGCTAAATACCCAAAGAGTTTATCTGTAACAATAAAAATATTGTTATATTGAAAAGTTTATTGTAAACTGTACACTATTAAGAATATAAAATTCACGGGAGATAATAATGACTCAAATTGTTAGTCAAAACGAAATTGATTTGATTATCGGAACCAATCACCATGACCCTTATCAAGTATTAGGCGCTCATGAATGTGAACAGGAAGGCAAAAAAGTTGTTGCAGTAAGAGGCTTTTTGCCAGATGCAGTCAAGGCAGAAGTTATCGATCTGAATACAGGCACTGCTTTTAAGATGGAAAAACTTCATGATGCAGGCTTTTTTGAAGCTGTAATCACTGAAAGAACTCAGGTTTTCCCATATCGCATTAAAAGCTATTACGAAAACGGTGCTAGTGCAGAATTTTATGATTCTTATGCTTTTATGCCAACTATTGGTGAAATGGACCAGTACTATTTCAGCCAGGGCAATCACCACGAGCTTTATGAAAAACTTGGTGCTCACATAAGATACTTTGATTATTTCAAAGACAAACTTGGTGGTGTTTCATTCGCAGTTTGGGCTCCAAATGCTCGCCGCGTCAGTGTAATCGGTGACTTCAACCGCTGGGATGGCCGTCGTCATGTTATGAGAAGTCTTGGTACTTCCGGCGTTTGGGAAATCTTTATTCCTGGTTTGCAGACTGGTCAGAACTATAAGTTTGAAATCAAGACCAAAGACGGTGCTTTGTTGGAAAAAGCTGACCCATTTGCATTCTATGCAGAAGTTAGACCAAAAACTGCCAGCAAGATTTATGATTTAAGCGGTTATAATTGGGAAGATGGCGAATGGATGACTTCCAGAGCCGAAAAAGATTGGCACAAAGAACCAGTTTCAATTTATGAATGCCATCTTGGTTCATTCATGCGTAATGCTGAAGAAGGTAACCGCTTCCTTACCTATCGCGAATTAGCACCAATTATTGCTGATTACGTTAAGGAACAGGGCTATACTCACGTTGAACTGCTTCCTGTAACAGAACACCCATTAGATATTTCCTGGGGCTATCAGGTAACAGGTTATTTTGCACCAACCAGCCGTTTCGGTAACCCGAAAGACTTTATGTATTTCGTAGATTATATGCATAAAGAAGGCATTGGTGTCATATTAGACTGGGTTCCTGCTCACTTCCCAAAAGATTCTCATGGTTTGGCAAAATTTGATGGAACAGCTCTATATGAACATGCAGACCCACGTCAGGGTGAACACAAAGACTGGGGTACTCTAATATTCAATTTTGGTAGAAACGAAGTTAGAAACTTCCTTATCAGCAGTGCTTTGTTCTGGTTAGATAAATATCATGCAGACGGCTTAAGAGTTGACGCTGTTGCTTCAATGCTTTACTTAGACTATTCAAGAAAAGCTAACGAATGGGTTCCAAATAAGTTCGGTGGACGCGAAAACCTCGAAGCAATTGATTTCTTAAGACAGATGAATACTGTTTGCCAAGAACTCCATCCAGGCACTATGAATATTGCTGAAGAATCTACGGCTTTCCCGATGGTTTCAAGACCAGCAGCCGATGGCGGTTTGGGCTTCACCTTCAAGTGGAACATGGGTTGGATGAACGACACTCTCAGCTATTTCCAGAAAGACCCAATCTATAGAAAATATCATCACAATAATCTTACTTTCCCGTTGATTTATGCTTTCAACGAAAACTTCATTTACGTTCTTTCTCACGACGAAGTTGTTCATGGAAAAGGCAATCTGATTAACAAGATGCCAGGCGATTTCTGGCAGAAGTTTGCTAACCTGCGCCTGTTGTTCAGCATGATGTGGACAATGCCAGGCAAGAAGCTTGTGTTCATGGGTTCTGACTTTGGTCAGTGGAACGAATGGAATAGCAATCAGAGCATAGATTGGCACCTGTTGGAATTCGACTCTAATGCAGGCGTTAAGAACCTTATTGGTCATCTTAATTACTTGTATAGAACTGAACCCTCACTTTATCAGAAAGACTGCGATGGCTCAGGCTTTGAATGGATAAGCTTTGATAATGTTGATGAAAGCATTATTAGCTGGATAAGAAAAGGCGAAAATGAAGATGACATTACATTGTTCGTAGCCAACTTTACTCCAGTTCCTCATAGCAACTATCGTGTAGGCGTTCCAAGAGACGGTTTCTATCAGGAAATACTCAATTCCGATTCTGAAATGTATTTCGGTTCTAACATAGGCAACTATGGTGGAAGATGGAGCGAACTCTTTGGTTGCAACGGCCGTGAACATTCAATCAGCATTGAAGTTCCACCTTTGGCTGTAGTCGGTTTCAAATTGACCAAGTAAGTTTGAATTAGATTAAAAAAATACCCGAATCATAAAGATTCGGGTATTTTTTTTTGCCTTCTCCACATCTTGCTATAATAGGTTTTCAAAATATCCCCTTTTTTAAAGAAGAACGGCTGTTTAAATAATTAGGATAGCTTTTTTTGTCGTCTACACATTTGTCATAAACGTATAGCTTTCAGGGCCGAAGCCCATACGCTATACTTTTTATGACAAATGTGTAGTCAATTAGCATAATATAATTTTGGAGTCAATACTTGGTTTTCGAACAGCCTCATTTTATCAGGGAAAGATCTTCGATATAAGCAACTTTCAAAAAACAAGAACTTACTACCAACACAAATTTTTTCAAAATTTTCACTTTTTTTTGTCCAATTTTCCGTTTTCGGTTGATTACTTATAGAGATATATTAAAAATTTCTCAAATTATATAAATCAAAGGTGAAAAAATGCTTACATACAAACAAAGAAAGCGGGCCAAAAAATTAAGGAATTATTCTACAAAAGAAGAAAATAAGCTTTGGTATATTTATTTATGTAAATATCCATTAAAAATACGTCGTCAGCATCCAATAGGTAATTATATTGTTGATTTTTTTTGTAATAAAACAAAATTGGTAATAGAAATTGATGGTATTCAACATCTCTTAGAAAACAATGTTAAATATGATGATAATAGAACTTTATATCTCGAAAAATTAGGCTATAAGGTTGTTAGATTTGGAAATCCAGATGTTAATAAGAAATTTGATGATGTTTGTTTTTATATAGATTTGATTATGAAAGAAAGATTGAAAGAATTATACAAATTGCCGAAAAATTAAGGATAATAAGCTCTAGATCCAGATTACGTTCGTGATGGAGCTTGAAAGAAAGATTGAAAGAATTATACAAATTGCCGAAAAATTAAGGATAATAAGCTCTAGATCCAGATTACGTTCGTGATGGAGCTGTAGCTTTTTAGCTTTGTTATCTTCTGATGCTGCCCCGTATAGCGGGGAAGCTGTCACGTAGTGACTGACGACCAACAGGATGTTGGGAGTGCATGCGAGCGCCAGGATGGCAAGCGAGTCGTAAGGGGGAGCAAAGTGCAACTTTGCGTTAAATTCTAATCATCAACGCAATGCTTTGCATTGCTCCCCCTTTCGTCTTTTGCTTTGCAAAATCCACTTCCCCCGATTACGGGGGAAGATCTTTATGATTCGGGTATCTTTGTCTTCTTTACATCGTAAATGAATGTGGCTTTAAATTATCCCCTTTATCAAAGGGGAACGGCTACTAAGTAGCCAAGGGGATTTTTGAGAACTTTGCTAAGCAGTAGAAAGTAAAAGTCTTAGAACTTAATTAATTCTTCAGTAAGGCGGTCAGCAGATCTTCCACCATTCGTAGTGGAGCATCGGTTCTGTAACCTCGGTTTTTTCCTTTAAACCATTAATTACTACGAAAAACAAAGCTATGCTATAATAGTTTATAGAATGATTTTAAATAAACTTGATATAGGTAGAATCTATGAAAAGAATTATATTATTGGTTTTATGCTTGTTGGTGGTTACTTGTGCTTATGGGGCAGATACTCAAAAGCTTTATAATAAATCTGTTACTTCTGTTGTTTCTCTGAAAGTTGATACACCAAGAGGAGGTTGTATTGGAACAGGATTTTATGCATTAGAACCAGATATAATAGTAACCTGCTATCATGTTGTTGAAGGTGCTACGAACATAACTGCAAAAACCAGTAAAGGAAATATTGTTTCTATCGAAGGAATAATAGATTATTCAGAGGAAAAGGATATTGCTTTATTGAAAGCTTCTTCAAAGAATTCTACTTTACTAGAGTTACAAGCCAATATGCCAACTCCAGGAACCCCAGCCTATGTTCTAGGAAGTCCGAAAGGCTTAGATTTTTCATTTTCAAATGGAATGGTTAGTCAAATCAGAAGAGGAAAAGAAACTTTAATTCAGTTTACCTGTCCTGTTTCTAGTGGAAATAGCGGTGGTCCACTGCTGTCTGAAGATGGAAAGGTTTTGGGTATTGTTGCTGCTCAATTTACAGAAGGACAAAACCTTAATTTTGCTGTGCCTTCTGCTTCTGTTTTTATGCTTAATAAAGATAATGCAATAACAAAAATAAAGAGGAACAATTATGTTGATAATACAAATTTTAATGATTCATCTTCAGAAGAAGATATTGATAAAGCACAAGCACACTATGTATTAGGAGTTAGATACGCTCAAGCAGGTTTATTTAATGAAGCAGAAAAAGAATTAATATTGGCTTTAAAATATAGTCCAAACAAATTACCTGTTCTAGACAAACTAGCTATTTGTTATTATATTACAGAAAATTATCATGCGTTGAAATTTGTTACAGAAACTGGTATTAAAATCTCAATAGAAGAAAACGACACAAGGTTTCTAGGTAGATTCTATAATAATTTAGCAGAATCTTATTATAATGGATATAAGGATTATGTTAAAGCTATTGAATTATATCAATTAATTATTGAAAAATACTTGGATAATAAATTTTGGAATTATGATAACTCAGTTTCACATAAAGAAAATATTTTTTTACATATTGGCTTTTGTTATTATGATTTAAAAGACTATAAAACGGCTCAAAAATACGCAGAAAAAGCATTAATATTAAATCCAAATTATGAATTGGCTCAAGAATTATTAGAAGGATGCAAAAGACAACTTAGAAGAAGATAATTAATTCTATTGGAATTGAATTATTAATATTATATGTTTTAAATAATTGATTGATAAAAAGGTAATAAAGATTAAGTTTTTTATGAACTACTTAGAATCAGCTTTAATAAAATTAAAAGACAATATAAACCAAAAGAAAAGAGTATTTGTTTCTTTCGATTATACAAATGATAAACATTATAAATATTTATTAGACGCTTGGGATAAAAAACAAAAATATGGATTTTGTTTTTAAAGATTGTTCGTCAAATGAAATCCAAAGTGATAATATTTCGGTAATAAAATCCTGTTTAACTAAAAAAATAAAAGAGACAGATTATACTTTAGTAATCATCGGAAAAGAAGCAAATAAAAGACATAAAGACTCAGCTAAAATTGGTTATAAGAACTGGATTAATTTTGAAATAGCTAAAAGTAAAGAAAACAATAATAAACTTGTTGGAGTAAAAATAGATAAACAATATGAGTCTCCAGAAGAATTATTATACTCTAATGCAAAATGGGCACACTCATTTACACAAGATGCGATAATAAATGCTCTAAATGAGGGTTAGAATGAATAATATTGAATTATTATTTCAACATTATAACGATACATATTCTGTAACCAATGAAACGTTACATACAAGGAATAATCTTTTTATTTGTTTATTTCTAACAATTTGTTTTCTCATTTTATTTGCAATATCACCTGAGAATATGTCTAATATTGTAAATTTATTTCTAAAAGAAAATTATAAACTAGATTTTACTTCTCAAATAAGTATTATACAAACTTCTTTATGGATAATATTACTTTATTTAACAATGAGGTATTTTCAAACAAATATTCAAATAGAAAGACATTACGCGTATTTAAGCAAATTAGAGTATGAATTAACAAAGGAAGGATTAAAAATAGATAGAGAAGGTAAAAATTATTTAAAAGATTATCCTTTTATATGTGATTTAATAGATATTCTTTATAAGTATTTATTCCCTTTATTTTACATAACTGTAATCATTTATAAAATAGTCTGCGAATGGAAGATGAATAAAGAAATTTCAATAAGCTTAATAATAAATTCTTTGATTTTTGGGTTATGTGTGTTTCTATGTATTTCATATATTGTATATTTAGCTAAAAAACAAAATAATCAATTACCACAAGAAGAAATATCTCTATTAAATTCAAACACTTTAGTAATTGACAATATAAATACATCAACTACTACAAATAATAAGAAAAAGAAAAAACATTGAAATACTTTTTCTAAATTGCTAAAAGATAATATAAACTTTCAAAAACCTAGTATTTCTAATTTTGATTAAGTTTTATTTTCTTTCAAATGAAATATAAAACTATTTTTTACAATACAACCAAATTATCTTTTTCCCTTTCCTATTTTTTTGATTTCTTCAATTTCTTTATCAAAATCAGACACATATTTTTTATCTTGAATTATTTTGTATTTTTTTAATTCTGTTAAAGCTAATGATTCTGCTACTTCATGAGTAACTTTTCCAGCATTATTCAATATTTCTTCTTCATTAAATTTCAGAAATGCATCTAATTTTTTTACCCAATCTTTCATATACATAGGTTGTCTTTTTATAGCTTGCATTTCTGCGTAATCAAGATACATAGATACAATTCTGTTTAAATAATCTAATTCTTCTTTTGTTAAATAATTTTTAGCAACAACAACATCACTTTGAAGTATCTTTCCATTAGGTCCTTTTCGCCATGAAGTTAAACCCATATTAGGTTTTGTACTATCTGCTCTATCTTTAATAATTTCTGCTGCAGTTTTACCTGTTATAGCAAAATGCAATTTATTTTGCACTGTTGCAAAAAACTGTTTAGATAACTCTGTATTAGGGGAATAATCAATAGAGGTTGCATATATATCTGTAATTTTCTGATATGCCATTCTTTCACTTGAGCGGATATCTCTGATTTCTTCTAATAAATCATCAAAGAACCTTGTACTAAATTTGGAACCGTATTTAAAACGATAATTATCTAAAACATAACCTTTATGAATATATTTCTGCAAAATTGAGGTAGCCCATTGACGAAATTGAGTACCTCTTTCTGATTTTACTCTGTAACCAACAGCAATAATTGCATCTAAAGAGTAATAGGTTAAATTTCTCGAAACCTTCCTGGAACCTTCATTTTGAACTTGTAAGTAATCCTTACAAGTTGAATCTTTTTGTAATTCATTTTCTTCATAAATATGTTTTAAATGTAAAGTTATATTTTGAGGTGTAGTTTCAAATAATTCAGCCATTTTCTTTTGGGTAAGCCAGATATTTTCATCAGCATATAAAACTTCAATAGTTACTTTTCCATCAGGAGAATTATAAAAAGTTATTTCATTTTGACCTATTTCAGACATTTTTATCCCTTTTTATATTTATAATAATAGTTTTTTTACATAGATAAGGTAATTTCAGAAGTAGAATTTAATAATATAATTAATTCTTAAAATTAAAGCTAGTAGATAACCAAAAACGCCTGAGTGTATCAGGCGTTTTTGGTGTTTAAGAAAGACTTAGTTTTCTGTTTTATTCAGAGTGATATTGCCATTTTCGGCGACGGTCAGATAGCCAGCAGCTTTGTTAAACTCTACAGCGGCTTCCATCAACGTAGTAAGGTTAGTGCCAAGACGTGAGAAACCA
>ONIU01000071.1 GCA_900317935.1 uncultured bacterium | reverse complement strand
GGTATAATATTTCATAAATAATTCAGGAGCTTATATGATTAGTAAAAATATATTCCTATCTATTATTTTTTGTTTTTCTTTATTTAACTTATCATATGCCGAAAACATTGAAACTGCTGATAGTCCCTTTAAAGATTCTGATGTAAAAGTAGAAAAGGTTTCTTCAGATTTAAAAATTTTGGATATAGAAACAGCTAAAATTGCTGGTATTACTGAAATTCGAAAAGGTTATCCTAAAGAAGGAGTTTTATCCGGATTAGGGGCTTCTTTTTTAAGATTGAGAAGTTGGCCTTGGGGGAATGTTATTGGGCAGTATTATCAAGGAACTAAGGTTTCTATACTAGGCGAATCTGGTGAATTTTATCTTGTTGAAGTAAATGGTCAGCAGGGTTACATGCATAAAAACTATGTTTCAACAAATGAAAAAACTGCACCAGGCACTGAACCATATTATCCGAAAGATACAAAAAACGGTGGTTTTGTTTCTTTAAAAGATGGTGTTGATTACTCATCCGGCAAGAAAAAAGAAACAGTTGCTCCTACAACATCAACAAATACAACCGTAACTGCTGATTCAAATATAAATGTCGGTGGAAAACAAACTGGCAGCAACGGCAAGGTAGTTTTAACTGTTCCGAAACAATGTCAGGGTAATGTTAATTGTCCATCACCCTGGACTGCTTGTGGTCCTACTGCTTTAGCTATGGCTATGTCTTATTATAATGGCCAGAATGTAAGTCAATTATCCACTAAAATGTATACCGCTACAGGTTGTACTAAATCTGGTTCTGGTTATGATGGATTAGTGAATGCTGCTAAGAAAAACGGTTTCCCTAATGCAAAATGGAATGGCAAATGTACACAAAGCTGGGTTAGACAGAAATTGCAGGAAGGAACACCCTTAGTTGCTCATGTTAGAAATCATTTCGTTGTAATTAAAGGTATTGATAATAATGGAAACATTATTATTAATGACCCTGCTAAATCTTATGTAGAAGAAACCCAGTCATGGTCTAAGTTCTCTGCCTGGTGGGAAAGCAAGTTCTGCTTAACTCTTAAATAAATTGCTAGAAAGTGGAAAAGGCTATAACTTTAAGGTTATAGCCTTTTTCTTTTGGGAAATAACTATATTATCATAATGTTAAAAGCCTATCCTATGGTTCTAGTCTTGACAATTAAAATAAATTTTAATATCTATAAGTATCGAAAAAATATAAAGTTTGGAGCCAACATAGTTTAAATGACAGATTTTTTTATATTTATTGTTTTATTATGCTTATCTGGTTTTTTTTCCGGAACGGAAACAGCTTTTACTGCATTGACTGAATATTCAATAGCTTCAATGAAGGCTAAACCCAAAAAATTAGATTGTTTAAGAGACCTCGTAAAAGATAAAGGATCAGTCATTTCTGCGTTATTAGTAGGTAACAATATTGTTAATACTATTTTAGCCGTTTATGCTGGTGTAGTTACCAATAAAATGGTTGCCGAGACCAATCTACCACCATCAGCTGGTCCTATTATTGCATCTGTAGTATCTATTATATTTTTGTTAATTTTTGGAGAAGTCCTTCCTAAACAGTTTGCAGTAGCCTTTGCAAAAGGTTGGTGCTTAAATGCAACCTATATGTTAAAGTTTTTGGTTTTTGTTTTAAAACCAATTACGATTACTATGAATTATATTGGTAAGTTTGTTTTGAAGTTATTACCAGTAGAAAAGTCAGATGATGCTCCGACCGTAGATGAATTATTGCTTATGGCCGAAAACAGTGAAAAAGCAGGAAATATTGATTCATTAGAAAAAACTTTAATGTTTACTTCTAGCCAGTTAAATGATCTTACTGCAGCTGATATTATGGTTCCAAGAAATAAAATAGTTGCTTTTAAATCTGATGTTGACCCTACGAAATTGTATGAAACATTTCAAACACATTTCTATTCTAGAATTCCAGTTTATAAAAATACATTAGATGATATTATAGGTATTTTTAATATTAAAGAGTTACTAAAATTTGATTATGATCATCCTGAAAAATTTGATATTAATAATTATTTAACTAAACCTATTTTTATTCCTGGGAATGTAAGTATCGGAAATTTAATGGAACAAATGAAAAGTTCCGGTATTCATATGGCTGTTGTTGTAAATGAGTATGGGGTTACTGATGGTATTGTTACTCTAGAAAATATATTAGAAAGAATTATTGGTTTAATTAGTGACGAATATGATGATGAAAAAGACGCAGAGTTAGTTAATAATAGTGATGAAAATAATATAGAATTAGAAATTATAGGGACTTTATCTCTTCAAGATTTAAGTAAGTTATTAGAAATTGAATTTCCTATTGAAGCTCACCACAAAGTTACTACAATAAATGGATTTTTAACTGATGTAAAAGGTAATTTCCTTAATGAAGGTGATGAGTTTGAGCATGAAGGATATAAATTTAAAGTATTATCTGTTCAAAGAAGATGTGCAGAAAAAATAAAAGTAACAAAGATAAAAACAGATAAAAATAAAGAAGAAGGAAAAGAAAAGTAACGTATAGCTATATAAAGTTATTTAAATTTAATATGATTTAATTCGTTTACAAATTTTATATGATGCGTGTTCTAGAATTTAAGTTATAAAAAGTAACCAAAGAGTCATCAAAAAATAAGAAAATGTAAAATTGCTTAAAGCAATATAAAGTTATTTATGATAAGTTTAAAATATATTAGTGACTTTTTGAAGTTCTATAAAAATACTTAAAGAGAATAAAAAAAGCCGGAAACGGGATTTGAACCTGCGACCCCTTCATTACGAGTGAAGTGCTCTGCCCCTGAGCTATTCCGGCAACGCTGATATTTTACACTAAAACAGCATATTTTTCTAGTTATTTATTCATTTTGGGGTTGTACAGATAAAAAGTTGTTTTATCTAATATGTTTTGATAAACTAAAAACTAATTTAAGTAGGAAGTTAAACATGAATGAGATTACTACCAAAAGTTTAAGATCTCCTAAAGACCGAAATGAAATTAGACATTTAATCGAGGATTCTTTGGAAAATAATAAAGAATTAGGCTTTTTGCATAATAATTTATTACATATCCAGGATTTTGGAGCATATCAATCATTAGATCAAATCTTTTTAACTTTAGGTATTTTATCTTTCTTGCTTTGTGGTCTTGAACAAATCGATTCTTATACAAAAGGAATAATAGTAGTAATAGCAATTTGTTTTTTTATTTCTAGTTTCATCTTTAATAAATTATTAAAGTTTTATTTAGTCTATGATATAGATAGAGAAGTTTTTTATAATATTACTAAGATTAATGATTCTACTATAAGTAAATCAAAAGAGATTTTTACAAAAGACATTATTGAATTAGGAGTTAATCAAACATTTTTGGACAAAGGTGGTCGACGTATTACTGGTCGTTCAGCATTTTTTTATAAAGGAAACATAAATGACAACCCAGGAATTAAAACTACATTCGTTGTATTAAAAAGAAACGGTGAAATTGTAGATTTAACTTATCCTATGGAAACAAAGCAAGCGGAAGCCAATGCGGTAGCTGCATGTAAACTATTTTCAGATTGTTTTGGTCTTAATTCTGTTATATGTGAAAAAAAGGATTATTTAAAAGTAGTAAAAGATCAAAACCAAAATTATATTTTTGAGAAGGCTTCTTTAGTTCAGGAGATGGAAAAACGAAAGGAATTATTTTACAAATTAATTATACCATTATTTATAGGGTTAGGAGTTCTTACTTTTTTGATAATTTTATTGATTTTATTTTTATTAATAGCTTTACATAAATAGCTCAATTAATAGGATAGAATAATTGTGAATGATGAATATTCAAATGAAAAATCACTATATAAAACTCCTGAAGAGATTAAAGATATTATAAAAAATGCTCTTGTATCCAATAAAATACTTGGCTATTTAAATGGTAATATTCTTTATATGAAATCTTTTGGAAAAGACTACTCATTAGATAAGATTTTCACTATTATTGGGGTAGTAATATTAATTGGTGGTTTTCAGTTAGAAGATCTTTTCATTGAGTATTTGGCCATTTTTCTAACTCTAGGCTTAAGTTTTCTAGTCTTAGGTTTAATATTTGGAAAACTATTAAAGTTCTATCTTGTATATGATATAGATAGAGAAGTTTTTTATACAATTACTTCCGTTTTTAACAATACTCTGTATATGACAGATGATATAAACATCAGAGATTTTATTGAACTTGGTGTTGATGTTTCAGATAAAAATCCAGGGAATGATAATCAAGTAAATTCCAATGTAATATACTTTAAAGGCGATATCATGGATAATCCTGGCTTGAGAACTTCTTTTGTAGCGTTGCGACCTAATGGTAAACTTGTCAATATTTCTGACCCGGTTGCTTTAAGAGAACCACATAAGGCTGCTGTTGCCAGGTGCAAGATGTTCGCAGAATGTTTTGGATTAGATTGTGTCATTTGTAATAAAAATGAAGGATTAAAAGTTGTTAATGAAAATAATGGCTTCAAACTATCGAAATATAATAAAGAACAAGAATGGGCAAAAGCTAAAAAAAATAACAATATAAGTCTTATTTTTGTTTTCTCTATTTTGATAATTACTGCTTTAATCGTATTTTTCGTTATTAAATGATTAAATTGTATAATTGCTTGAACCTTTTTTAAGTAAGATTTATACTAGAAATACATATAAAGTTATCAATAGGAGTGATTAATGAAAGTTACCTGTTTAAAGTGTATGAAGTGCGGTAAAGAATATCCTGATCAGCCAGATCGCTACGTTTGTGATGATTGTGGAACAGAAGGAATCTTAGATGTTGTTTATGACTATAGTTCTACTAAGATAACAAAGGAAGAAATCGCTTCTTCAAAAGATTATTCTTTGTGGCGTTATGCAAAGATGCTTCCTGTAAAAGATGCTTCAATGAGAGCACCCCTTCAGGTTGGTTGGACACCACTTTATAAAGCCGAAAAAGTTGAAAAGGAATTTGGTTTAAATAATGTTTATATCAAAGATGACGGAAGAAATCCAACAGCTTCATTAAAAGACAGAGCAAGTGCAATTGCAGTTGTAAAAGCAAAAGAAGCTGGTGCTACTACTATCTGTGCCGCATCTACAGGTAATGCTGCTAGTTCTCTTTCTGGTTTTGCTGCTGCTGCAGGAATCAAGACAGTAATATTTGTGCCAAAACGTGCTCCAAAAGCTAAAATAGCTCAGTTGATGGTATATGGTGCTAAAACTGTAGTCGTAGACGACAGTTACGATAGAGCTTTTGATCTTTCTGTTGAAATTACTAAGAAGTTTGGCTTCTATAATAGAAACTGTGCTTATAACCCCTTCTGTGTTGAAGGGAAAAAGACCGTATCTTTTGAAATGTGGGAACAAATGGGTTTTGAAGTTCCTGATAGAGTCTATGTTTCTATTGGTGACGGCTGTATTACTTCAAGTATTTATAAAGGCTTCTATGATTTGATGCAGCTTGGTTTAACTAATAAAATGCCAAGAATTATCGGTGTTCAGGCTGCCGGTTGTAATCCAGTAGAAGTAGCTCTTAAAACAGGTAAATTCGTTGCTCAGGATGGTAATACTATTGCTGACTCAATAGCTGTAGGTATTCCTAGAAATAGATTAAAAGCTATGAGAGCTCTTAAGAATTCTAATGGAACCTGTATCTCTGTTACTGATGACGAAATCAGAGCTGCTCTGGTAGAACTTCCACGTTCTACAGGTGTTTTCGGAGAACCTGCTGGTGTTACCGCTTTTGCTGGTTTCAAAAAACATGCTAAGGCTAAAGATATCAAACCAGAAGAAAAAGTAGTTGTATTAATCACTGGTAATGGTCTTAAAGATATTGATTCTGCTATATCTGTATGTAGCCTGCCTTCACCAGTTGCACCAGATTCAGAAACCATAGAAAAACACGTTAAGACATTAATCTGATGAACTCAAAAAAGCTTGGTGAAAACCAAGCTTTTTTGTTATAGAATGAACTTAATATATTGTAATAAGCATACTTAAGATAGAAGATAGAATGTACAAGAAAGAAGTTATTAATTTTTATCTTTAATCTTAAGTCTCAATTTATGGTCATAAATATTCAATCTTTAATAATGGAGTCAAAAAGTTGGCTATTATATTAGACGGTAAAAAACTTTCAGAAACAATTAATAGTGAAATAGCAGAAGAAGTTAAGAAATTAGCTGATTCTTCTAAGGATGTTCCAGGGCTTGCAGTTATTATAGTTGGTGATAATCCTGCTTCCAAGGTTTATGTGGCTTCCAAGAAAAAAGCCTGTGCAAAAGCAGGAATCTTTTCATTAGAAGTCGCTCTCGATAAAAATATTACTCAAGAAAAGCTTATTGAAGAAATACAAAAGTTAAATAATGATGATAGAATAAACGGAATACTTCTTCAGTTGCCTCTCCCGAAACATCTTGATGAACATGTAGCCTTAGAAGCTATTTCTCCAGAAAAAGACGTTGATGGTTTTCATCCTACAAATGTAGGTAAACTCTATATTGGATTGGATACTTTTGTTCCATGCACTCCTAAAGGCGTAATTGAAATTCTTAAACGTTACAATATTTCAATTTCTGGGAAGAATGCTGTAGTTGTCGGTCGTTCTAATATTGTTGGTAAGCCTGTTGCTGCACTATTGATGAAAGAAAATGCTACTGTTACGATTGCTCATTCCAAAACTCAGAATTTACCTGATTTGGTTAAAAATTCTGATATAGTTGTTTCTGCCATAGGTAAACCTTATTTTATAAAAGGTGATTGGATAAAAGAAGGTGCTGTTGTAATAGATGTTGGTATAAACTCTGTGGATGATCCCTCATCTCCAAAAGGCTATAAATTAGTTGGAGATGTTGAATTTGAAGAAGCATCTAAAAGAGCTTCTTATATAACACCTGTTCCTGGTGGAGTAGGTCCCATGACCATAGCTATGCTGCTTAGCAATACTCTTAAAGCAAAACTAAGAAAGTAAAAAAATCTGATAAAAGAAGAATAAAATACCTAGAAAATATAAAACTTGAACCATTAGTATTTATTATAACTCTATTTTGTTTTATAATATATCAATTTATTGTAATATATAGCTAGAATAACCATATGATTTATAGCTTATTGTTCAAAGCTTAATCTAAAGGAGATAAACATGGATTTAGTAGAAACTTTGCTAATGACACCAGGCCCTGTACATCTTGATTCAGAAACTATGCTTGCTGGAGCTGCTACATTGCTTCATCATCGTACTTCTGATTTTTCTCCAATATATTCAGAATGTTTAAATCTTTTAAAGAAATTTATAGGCGTAAAGAATAATCTCTTTTTGACAACCTCTTCTGGAACAGGTGCAATGGAAACTGCTATTGCAAACCTTTTCAATGAAGGCGAAACTATTTTAAACATTCAAACTGGTGTTTTTGGCGTTCGTTTTACTCAAATCTGTCAGGCTTTTAATTTAAAAACAGTTGTGCTCAAATGTGCTGATGGAAAAGCTGTTACAATAGATGAAATTGCTAATGCATTAAAAGAACACCCTGAAATTACTGGTGTTACAGTTACTTTTAATGAAACATCAACTGGTGTTTGCAATGATATTGAAGCTATTGGGAACTTCCTAAAAGATAAGAATGTTTTCCTCGTAGTAGATGGTGTCAGTGGCTTAGGCGCCCTACCCTATGATCACGATAAATGGCATGTTGATGCAACTGTAACTGCTTCTCAAAAAGGTTTTTTGGCACCTCCAGGGGTTGGAATGGTTGCACTTTCTGATAGAGCTTGGGAAAAAGCTCAAAGTGTAAAAGTTCATGGTTTGTATTTTGATTTGAAAGTTTATAAGAAAAATCAAGATTTGGCTGTACCTGCTTATCCTTGGACTCCAGCAATCAATGTTATGTATTCTTTGTTGGCTGCTTTAAGAAGAATTGATAAAATTGGTCTTGATAAATGTATCGCCCATTATCACAGACTGGCTGAAGGCTTTAGAGCAGCTCTGAAAGCATTGAATATAAAGGTATTTACAGAAGAAAAAGCTCTTTCTAATGTTTTAACTGTTTTTTATGTTCCAGAAGGCATTAACCCCAAAGAAATCATTAAAGAAATGGTTGAACGTTATGGAATAAGAATTGCTGGCGGTCAGGAACAGTTCGCTAATTCTCTTCTTCGAGTGACCACCATTGGAAATATAGCTGAAAGAGATATCATTTCAACCGTTGGAATTCTTGAAATGATGCTTAAAGAAAAGGGAGCTATTAAAGAAGTTGGTGCTGGTACAAAAGCAGCAATGGAATATTTCCTTAATAATAAATAAAACTCAGATAATCTAATACTAAACTACTAACGAAAGCATATTCCTTATAGCAGGAGAAATAGATGAAAGAAACGCCACTTCGAGCAATTCACGAATCATTAGACGCCATGATGGTTGATTCTGAAGAATGGTATATGCCAGGCCAATATACTTCCATTGTTGATGAACATAATCTGGTTAGAAATAATGTAGGTATTTTTGATCTTTGTCATATGGGTGAACTTTGGATAACAGGAAAAGATGCTCTACCTAATATACAGAACTTATGCACTCAGGATATTGAATTGCTATGCGATAGGCAGATTGCTTATACTCCTATGTGCAGAGAAGATGGAACCATTGTAGATGATATTCTTGTATATAGGTGGGAACCCAAGACCTTTATGCTTCTTGTCAATGCAAAAAATATTGATAAAGACATAGAATGGATAAAGAATCAATTAAATGGTGATGTAGAATTATCAAATCAGTCTGATGAAACAGGATTGCTTTCTATTCAAGGTCCTAATGCTGAAGCGGTATTACAGAAAATCACCAGACAAAGACTTAATTCTATTCAGTATTATTGGTTTACAACCGGTATTGTTGCTGGTATAGACTGTATAATTAGCAGAAGTGGCTTTACTGGTGAAGATGGCTTTGAAATATATTGTGAATCATCTGAAGTGGTAAAACTTTGGAATGCTTTATTGGAAGCTGGTAAAGAAGTTGAACTTAAACCTATAGGCTTAGGTGCAAAAGACAGTTTACGCTTAGAAAATCGTTTGGTTGCTTATGGTTTAGATATAGATGATTCTACTACACCAATAGAAGCCAATATGAATTGGACTGTATGTCTTAATAAAGGCCCTTTTATTGGTTATGATGTATTAAAAAAGCAGAAAGAGCATGGAACCAGTCGAACTTTAGTAGGCTTTGAAATGCCTAAAGGTCCACTTCCAAGGCATGGAACTCCAATTGCTTTTCAAAATAAAAGAATAGGCAGAGTAACTTCCTGTGTTATATCACCAACATTAAAGAAAACTATAGGCTTAGCCTATGTTCCTATTTCTTTTAAAGAAATTGGTGCTATGTTTGATATAGAAATTAAAGGGAAGTATTTTTCTGCAACTGTAATAGAAACCCCTTTTTATAGAAGGTAAACAAATTAGGAGATATAAATGTATCGTTTAAGTGAGATAGACCCAGAAATTAAAGCTGTTATTAACGAAGAAAAAGAACGTCAAATGAATCAAATCGAACTTATTGCTTCTGAAAACTTCGTATCAGAAGCTGTATTAGAAGCATTAGGTTCAGTTATGACAAATAAATATGCTGAAGGCTACCCGGGAAAACGTTATTATGGTGGCTGCGAAGTTGTTGATAAAGCAGAAAACCTAGCAAGAGAAAGAGCTAAACAATTATTTGGCTGTGAACATGTTAATGTTCAGCCTCATGCAGGTTCCCAAGCTAATATGGCTGTTTATCAGACAGTTATGAAACCTGGAGATACATATCTAGGAATGAATTTACAAAATGGCGGCCATTTATCTCACGGTAGCCCAGTTAATTTTTCTGGATTGCTTTATAAAGTTGTTCCTTATGGGTTAAGAGAAGACACTGAACGTATTGACTACGATGAAATTAGAAAACTAGCCTTAGAACATAAACCTAAGATGATAATTTCAGGAGCATCAGCTTATCCAAGAATTATTGATTTTGAAAAAATCAAGGAAATATGTGATGAAGTCGGTGCTGTAATGATGGTTGATATTGCCCATATTGCCGGTCTTGTTGCCACTGGTTTACACCCCTCCCCTGTTCCCTATGCAGATTTTGTAACTACTACAACTCATAAGACTCTTCGAGGGCCAAGAGGCGGCATGATTATGTGTAAAGAAAAATGGGCAAAAGCTTTGGATAAGACTATATTCCCAGGTCTTCAAGGTGGCCCTTTGATGCATGTTATCGCTGCAAAAGCTGTAGCTTTCAAAGAAGCTTTAGAACCTTCATTTAAGGTTTATCAGCAGCAGATTCTTGATAACGCCCAAGCTTTAGCTGCAGGTTTAAAGGAACGTGGATTCAGATTGATTACTGGTGGTACAGATAATCATTTAATGCTTGTAGATGTTAGAAATAAAAAGATTACAGGAAAAATTGCTGAAAAAGCCTTGGATAAGGCTGGAATAACTGCTAACAAGAATACTATTCCTAATGACCCGGAATCACCTTTTGTTACTTCTGGATTGAGATTAGGCACACCTGCTGTAACAACTAGAGGCATGAAAACTGCTGAAATGACTAAAATTGCCGATTTTATCGACAGAGCCTTGACTGAACCAGATAACGAAGAAAATTTAGCTCAGATAAAAAAAGAAGTAGTTGAACTCTGCCAGAAGTTCCCCTTCTATATGTAAGTTATAAGATATAAGACCATAAATGGAGATACAAGACTATAAAGTTAGTGGTGGTATGCTTCGCTGTGGGACACTTCGTTGTGGGACGTTTCACTGTGGTAATTGTTCAAAGAGTTCAAGGTTCAAATCGTTCGAATTGTTTGGATACTAACTCTAGTTTTAACAATTTGAACGACTCGAACAATTAGAACAAATAGAACTTTTGGTTATTCATTTCCCACAGGCAACGACAGTTGCTGTCCCACAACTTGCTTATGCAACTGTAACACTTTCCACAGAGCCGAAGGCTCTAAACAATCACTAACCACCAATCACCATATGATACTAGATATTCCAGCTACTGAATCAAGCTTAATACAAGAGTTATTACCGTTTTTAAAGCCCTCTAAGACTCATCAGGTTTGGCTTGTCGGTGGGTTTATCCGGGATTTGCTGAATAACAAGAAAGAGTGTTTTGATATTGATTTAACATTGAGTT
This sequence comes from uncultured bacterium, assembly GCA_900317935.1. Lineage (GTDB taxonomy): Bacteria > Muiribacteriota > Ozemobacteria > Ozemobacterales > Ozemobacteraceae > RUG334. The sequence goes on along the minus strand of ONIU01000071.1, from coordinate 5,353 downwards.
TTAATCCTCTTAGAGCTGCCAGAGAATATGCTCAGTCTACAAATTCAGGTCTGGTTATTCTTGATGATGAACGTCATATCGTTAGAGTTGTAAGGACATTAGATAATGGTAAAAGCTACACTTTCGATTTGTCTGAATTCCGAGCAGAAAACATTGATGGCGATTTAAAAGCCAGAGATTTTACTTTTAACGCTATTGCAGCATCTCTTTTAGAGAATAATAATCTTTTAAAAAATAATAAAATTGAATTATATGACCCATTACATGGTGTTGATGCTTTAAAAAACAGAATCCTTACTCCTTGTTCAGATTCTCTGTTTGAGGATGACCCTCTTAGAATAATGCGTGCTTTCAGGTTTAGTGCTCTTTATAATTCTGATTTATCAGCAGATCTTCTTAGATTAATAGATAAACATAAAGATTCATTATCTAATATATCAGGTGAACGCATTAGGGATGAGCTCTTTAAAATATTTACTGTTTCCGACAGTTTTAAATGGATAAAACTTATTGATAAATCTGGTTTATTCAGAATAATCATTCCTGAATTAGAGGCTTGTCACGGTGTGTCTCAAAACGAATGGCATCACTTGGATGTTTTCGACCATAGCCTGCTTTCATTAGAAAAATTAGAAGTTTTATTGAATATTCCAGCTCCGCACAATTGGTGGAAAGAATTGCAGAGTTATTTGAATGAGCAAATCAGTGGTCCAAGAACTTATCTGCAAATTCTGAAATTCGGTTGTTTACTTCATGATATTGGAAAAGTTCCATGCAAAGATATAAACCCGCAAACAGGGAAAATTATATTCCATCGTCATGAAGTAGAAGGCGCAAAAATGATGAAAGACATCTGTGAGCGTCTAAGATTATCCACTAAGGAACTTTCTTTCCTTCAAAATCTTGTCAAAAACCATATGCGCCCAGGGATAATTCTTCAGCAGGGAATTAGTGATAAAAGACTTTATCGCTATTACAATGAATGTGGTCGAGATGGCTTAGGTATTTGCCTTGTATGCCTTGCTGATAGATATTCAGCTTTAGGTGCAAATGTCTCTAACGAATATTTGATTTCTTTTGCTGCGGGAATTTACCAGATTATGGATGTTTTTTATCAACAGTCTCAGAAAACTAAGATTAAACCCTTATTAAATGGTAATGAAATTATGGCTATTTTTAACCTGAAGCCTGGGCCAATTATAAAAAAATTATTAGATACTCTTGAAGAAGCTCAATATGCTGAAGAAATTACAAATAAAGAAGAAGCTGTGAGTTTGCTTTCAATAGAACTTTCAAAACTAAATAAATAGAGATTGTTATTTTCTTCAAAAAAGGGTACAATAAGAGTATATGCAACAGAAATTACAACAATTCGTATTTTTAAGCGAACGAATTCTATCTGAGTCCGGCGATTTAAGACTTCGCAAAACTTGGAATGAGTTATCTTCTGTTTCTGTACAGCTATCTTCTTATATGGCGCAACTTGCGCAGAATTTTGATCCAAAATATGCTTTATTGTTTTTGTTGTCTTGTGGAAATGAAGGAACTCAGAAAGATGGCTGTTTCTCAATGTTGTTTAGAAAGATTCTTTCTAAAATTCCCAATAAAGATTTATTATCTGTATTATCTTCTATAAATAGAGTTGAATTAAATAGTTATTTGCTACCTTTTCTTTATGAAAAAGGAGATATAGGTTCTGTTGCTACTTATGTTTCTGCAAAATTAGGTTTAAAAGTTAATCATGATTCCTTTGAATTTTTCTTAACATCAAGAGAATGGAGTCAGGAAGACTTTGTAAATTTAACCTTTCTAGTTTTAACTGAACAACGAGATTTTCTTATTGCAAACTTAGAAAATTTATATAATACAAATAAAAAAGAAGTTTTTGTTCAGTTTTTGAATGTTTTAAAATCTTCTAATTTTAAAGAACCTGTTTTGCCATTTAGTCAAGCTCCTGATCCAATATCATCTGCAAAAACACAGACTCGTCCTGCAGCAGTTCTACCTAAAAGCAATACACAGCAACCAGTTAAACAAGAACATAAATTTAAATTAACTAATGGTTCTTCAACTGGTTCAACTTCGCAATCCGGAATGTTTCCTAAAGTAAATTCAAACATTCCATCACAGGCAAGTATTAATAAAGCTAATCAACAAAAGCCTGCTCCTTCCAATGGGGCACTCTCTCAAGAAAAGAATTCAGCCGCTCAGGAAAAAGTTAATAATAATGTTACTCAAGCTCAAAGTGGCAGTTCAGATAATACATTCTTAAATAAAACTAAAGATCTGCTCGGCAAAGTTAAAGAAAGAGTAAGTAATACAACTCTTTCTTTGCCTACTAGTTCAAATGCTAATGGCTTTGTAAGTAAAATTAAATCTAAGATGGAAGAATTAGGCTTGAATTCTTCTAATGATAACCCTTTGAAACAACCGCCTGTAATTATTGTTGGAGTTTTAATACTTATTATTATTATATATTTGTTTTTCTGGTTATTTAGTAGTGGAAATGAAACAGGGCAAAATGTAGTAAAGGCTCCACCGATTGAAGGTAAGATTCCTGAATATTGGGTTGATGCTGTAACAAACCAGAAAATTTCTCCGCGTTATATTGATGCAGATGTTGATTATCGAATGGGTGAGCTTTATCTCTCAAGAAATCAATTCAATGAAGCTATAAGATTTTTTTCCGAGGCTTTAAGAGTTGAGCCTAATCATAATATAGCTAAGCTAAGATGGGGTTATGCAGAATTGTTGCAGGGCAACTATTTTGTAGCTAAAAAGCTTTTAAAAGAAGTTTTATCTGCTGATTCCAAGATGAAGAATGTTAATCTTTATTTAGCAAGAACCGCTAGTGGAGAAAAAGATTTTAATAGCGCAATAGATTATTATAGAACAGAATATAGGAACCATGGTTCCTTAGATGTTGGTATGGAATATGCCAATTTCTTAGCTAGTATTGGTCAGCAAGATGATGCTATGGATTTTCTGTCTGTATTACAGGAAAAATATCCTGATAAGATGCTTATCCTGAATGCTTCTTCAATGACCCAGGCATCAGATAAAAAAACAAAAACTAAGGGATGAAATTTCCGTATATTAAATAGATGAAGAAAAAAGCTGTTACTTTAACTGAAGTATTAATTGCTTTAGCTGTTGGTGTAATAATATTATTACCAACAACTGCTATGTTCTCTACTTCTTCCAGGTTAATGGAAAAGAGTAGTAATTTAGCTCTTGCTGCTGGTATTGGGCGTTATATTATTCAAGGTATGATGACCATGGAAACAAGAGAAATTAAGCCTATTCCAAAACCTGGTGTTTCTATGTGTGACGCTTCAAGTAATAATCAATATTTTCAGACTTTATTCGAATTAAAGGATTCTGTTGGTGATTTAAAAAAGGGTAAAGTCACTATGAGTATGGATAATTGTCCAAAGTTATATACTAGATTAGCACGTTATGATTATAGGTATTTTATTACCTGTGGCGATTTTATTTCTAATGATGTTGAAGAAGATATTATGAAAAGTGTTACGGTTTACGTAACATGGAAAGAATTTGGTGTAGATAAGGTATACGAAACTCATGCATTTATTGTTCCAAGATAAAAGAAAAGGTTTTTCCTTAGTAGAAGTAACCATTGCTGTTGCTATATTAAGTGTTGTAGGAACAATGGTTGCTCATTGGTTTACTTTAAATTCTCAGTATCAGAAACGTGTTACGGAATTAAATGAAAAAGATAATGTTATTCGTACTGTACTTTGGAATATGCACCAAGACCTTAAAATTTCTAGAAATGTTCTTTATCCTAGAAGAACTACAATAGATTCTTATACATTAAATAATCTAGTTAGTGATTCCAAATTGGTATTTAGAAATTTTGATGGTGATATTATTACTTATTATTATAATGAAAAGACTAAGGAAATAATCAGGGAAATTATTTATATACCTACACCAGGGGCTCCGAAAAATGAAAAAAAAGTGATAGGTAAAGATATAGATTGTGTTATATTTACTAATAGAAACGAATTAAACAATCTAGTTGGTATTTATATGGAATCTGGTCCTGCAGTTCAAATCGACTCTGTTTATCTTATGAATGAATAGCCTTAAAGATTTAAAAAGGAGATTAAAATTATGAGAAATCATACGAACAAAAAAGGTATTGCAATGCTACTTGTAGCAGGACTCGTCGTTGTTGCTGTTCCTGTTACTATGCTTCTTTTTAATCTTAGTAAAACACAGAAAGAACAAACTCTTCATTATAATAATGTTTTAAATGTTGAACAAATCTCCTTATCTGGTATTAATATGGGTTATTCAAGACTTAAAAGTGGTTATGACAGAGGATACCATCTTTTTCCTGGTGAAATCTCTGGAAAAGACAGATATGATTTAAATATGACTCAGACTGGAACTGGTTTTTTTAATCAAGATATATATCTTCTCTTAAGCAAAGCAAAAGAAGGAAAAAATAGTTCAATTATTCTTGCTGATGCTGAACAGTTCCAAGAAGAAGACCCTAATAAGCCTGTTCTTGTAATAACTCATGATTATTGGGCAACTCCTGAACACCGTGAATTAAGTTCAGCAAAAGATGTTTATGCACTAAAAAACTTTAGAGGTGCTGATCAGGAAAGAGCTCTTCAAGTAAAAAAATATGAAATGGAATGTGATGAAAACGATTTTAAAAATACTATGAATCAGTTAAAAAATACTTTGCCAAAAGAAATAAGCGAAGTTTGGGATACCGTTGTTGAAAATGCCGCTAACGATAAAATTTATGGCGAAGAAACTCCACAGCCTGATAAACCTGGTGCTGGTTATAGAACGGCTGCTCCAAGAAATTCAAGATATGCTTCAAGAGGTTCATCTGGTTCTTCTAGTTCATCCGGTTCTTCTGGGTCATCTGGTTCATCTGGTTCTTCTAGTAATCAGCAGTATGATGATAGAGGTTTCTCCAAAAATACCCCAACTAGTACAGACTCAACAAGTAGTGGTGGTACTAAAAGTAGTGGTAATACTACGGCTGATATTGAAAGGGCTAAAGGTGAACAAAGACTTAAAGCTCAGCAACAACGATAAAAATTATATAATGATTTATGTTTAATATTGTTTTTCTCTTGTTAAATATCAAAATTAAGGTTAAAATTAATATATAGTAAAGGAGAAATCTTATGAAAAACTTAATTAAGAAAACAGCTTTGATTCTTTTGGCTTCAGCTGCTGTGTCTGTAGCTCCTGTCATGGCTGAAGAAGTTTCTTCCTTCCAGCTTGAAAAAGCATTAATGAAATATGTTTTAACATATGAAGCATATCAGAAAGCAAAACAATCTCCAAATAAAGAAAT
>ONIU01000065.1 GCA_900317935.1 uncultured bacterium | reverse complement strand
GTGCCTTTTAGGTGATATAGGTTTTGCATGATATAAAAAATGATGCTCCCCCAAAGCTAAGCTGTTGGGGCTGCCGCCAAGGATGGCGGCGTGCAAGCGAGTGACAGGAGGTCAACGAGTCGCTGAGCTGTCGAGCTTTATCGAGACTGAAGGGGTCTTTTTAAAAAGACCCCTTTCGTCAGGCTTCGCCTGCCACTTCCCCCGCCATTAGCGGGGGCAGATCTTAAATTAACTTATTTCAAAAGTCCAGTTCTTTCATTGAATTCTTTGATGTGTTCATCCCAAGAATTAACAACTTCATCACTGAAGAGATCATCCCAGAATTCTGGATCCCAAAGTTCACGGATTTCTTCAACAGTCTTACCCTGCTGTTCACACCAAGTGTAATATTTGAGGTTATGGATTCTCTTGCGAGCCAAGTAAGTAAGTTCTTCCATATCCTGAGCATCTTCACCAAGCCAGAAGCGTTCGAAATCAGCCATTGCTCTGTCGTGAGAATATTTTCCATGAGCCTGTTCAAGTTCCTGGAGACGAGACTGATACATTACTGAAGAGTCAGTCAAGCAAGTGAACAAACAGTCATGTTCATCCATTTCAAACATCTTTGCAGTCTTAATTGCAGAAAGGACATTGCTGATGGAGCTGATTCCAAGGAGATTCAATTTATCAATGATTTCCTTCTTAACACCAGCCTGAGCAAGAACTTCATGACCTTCTGGAGTGTTGAATACTCTAAGCATTCTCATGCAGTTTTCATCATCAATTGCTACAACGACGTCAGTGTTTCTAGCATTGTGAATCCAAGGAACGTGCTTGTCGCCGATACCTTCAATTCTGTGACCACCGAAACCATTGTTATAAAGAGTTGGGCACTGGAGAGCTTCAGAAGCAACAATCTTAGCATGTGGGTGAACATTCTTAATATGATCACCAGCAGCAATTGTACCAGCAGAACCAGTAGCAGAAACCCAAGCGCTCATTCTGTCACCTGGTTTCTTTATCTTATCGAATACTTCAAGAGCAGCAGAACCAGTCTGATGATAATGCCATATTGGGTTACCAAATTCAGCAAACTGATTGAAAATTACAATGCTGTTACCGCGTTCTCTGTCGAGTTCATGGCACTTATCATAAATTTCTTTAACGTTAGATTCACAACCAGGAGTTGCGAAAATTTCGCTACCAATTTCTTTCAACCAGTCAAAGCGTTCTTTGCTCATTTCTTCTGGAAGAATAGCAATTGATGGAGTGCCGAGAAGGGCACAGTCATAAGCACCACCACGGCAGTAGTTACCGGTTGAAGGCCATACAGCTTTCTGAGTTGTTGGGTCGAATTCGCCGGTTACAAGTCTTGGAACTAAGCAGCTAAATGCAGCACCGACTTTGTGAGCGCCTGTTGGGAAATATTTACCAACAAGACCAAAAATTCTAGCCTTAACGCCAGTCAATTCAGATGGCAATTCAATAAAATTAACATCGCCATAAAGACCAGTTTCAACATTATTCTTCCAAGTAATTCTGAAGAGATTTCTTGGATGAACATCCCAAAGACCATGAGGCTTAACTTCGTCTTTAATCTTTTGAGGAATCAGATCAGGATTTCTCTGCTGAGCATAAGTTGGAATAATGATATTCTGTTTCTTAGCGCGTTCAACAGTGTTCTTGAGAACTGATTCGTTAACCTTGAGCATAAATTTTTTCAAATACTTAGCCATACTTAATTCCTTTTCTATTTTTAGGGCGTCAGCCCATATTTACTTTGTAATACTAATAATGTTCGCAATTGCTATAGTTAGCAATACTATCAAACCTTTTAGGGGTTAGGGGATTGTCTTCCTAAAGCCCCTACTTGAGGAGGGGTGTCAGCATAGGCTGACGGGGTGGTGACCTAATTAAAGTAAATCCTGTTTAGCGTAAGCGTATTATTTGCCTTAGAATAATAGTTAGCTATAACTCGGTCACCCTTTCGGTTACTTCGTAACCACTTCCCCTCAAGGGGAAGCTTTAGGACATCCCCCCCACTTACCACGCCAAGCGCAGCTTGGCTAATTCAGGGGTATACATGAGTTCCTGCTTCGCCACGAACAGCTTTAGCAAGATTTTCAGGATTAGTGATAATTGCGTGTTTACCACCATTCTTAATGAACTTGATAATTGCCTGGCATTTTGGAAGCATTGAACCTGGTTTGAAATGACCTTCTTCACAGTATTTTTCTAATTCTGCAACGGTACATTTATCTAAAGGCTTTTCATCGGGTTTACCGAAATTTAAACATGCTTTTTCTACTGCAGTAGAAACGATAAATGCATCTGCATGAATATTAGAAGCTAGAAGTGAAGATGCGAAGTCTTTATCTATAACTGCTGCGGTTCCTTTTAACATTCCTTTTTCATCTCTGATAACAGGAATTCCGCCGCCGCCTACAGCTACAACACAGAAGCCTTTTGAAGCAAGAGCTTCGATAGCATCTTCTTCGATAATTTCTTTTGGTAGTGGAGAAGCAACAACACGTCTCCAGCCACGACCAGCATCTTCTACCATGTCCCAATGGTCATTAGCCATTTTTTCTTTGGCTTCAGCTTCAGTATAGAACTGACCAATAGGTTTTGTTGGTTTCTTGAATGATGGGTCGTCTTTATCAACTAAAACTTGTGTTACAACAGTAACAACAGGTTTCTTTATTCCACGTTTCTTAAATTCATTACCAAGAGCCATCTGGAAATTATAACCAATAGCACCCTGAGTATCAGCACCACAAGAATCTAGTGGAACTGGATGAATCTTGGAACTTGCTATTTCGCTTCTTAGCAAAATAAAACCGACCTGTGGACCATTTCCATGAGTTAAAACTACGTTGTAGCCTTCTTGAATCATATCAGCTACGTGTTCCATGGTTTTGCATGCTGCATCATACTGATCAGCTACAGTCTGGTGTTTCTTGTCTAAAATCAAAGAATTGCCACCAACTGCTACAACGGCAAGCTTACCGCTAGTTGTCATTCTAGAACTCCTTGAACTTTTAATATTGGGTACACTCTTTAGTAATTAAAGATTATACAGTTTATTGTTAAAAAAGAAAAGATTTGTTTTCAGTTTTTTTACTTTTATTTGTTTCTAAAAAAGAATATTATTGCCCAAAATAATATTTTTAATTAGTTTAAAAAAAACTATCAAATAAATAACAACTTATGTTATAAGTTTTATATCTATAAATAATAGAGGGTTAAATGGAAGAAACCTATTCTGTAAATAAAGAAGGTCCAAAGCAAGCAAAAAGGTACAACATAAGTCCAGCCATAGAAGGGGCGGTTTTAGGCTTGTTTGCGCTTTTATTAACTTTTATTACTGCTTATTTCATTTATAGTAATTCAATGACAGTCTTAGAAGCAGAAATCAGAGATGGCTTGTTACGTACAGTTTCTGGTATAGCAGCTTGTTTAGATGGAGATAAAATAGCAACATTTACTGACCCCAAAGATGTTTCCAGACAGGATTATCAAGATATGGTTGCTTTATTGCAGAGAGCAAGAATTGGAACTAAGCATTGCTCTTATTTATATGTAAATAGAATAGTTGATGAAAAAGTATATTTTATTATAGACCCGATTTCTATAGATGAGAATGGGAAACCTCTTTATAATGATGCTGCGAGTCTGGAACCATCTATACCTATGAGTCTATATGAAGATGCTGACGAATATCTTATTAAAGCTTTTAAAGAAGGTAAAGCATATGTTGCCGATCAAACGTATACTGATAGATGGGGTACATTCTATAGCGCTTACGCTCCAATTTTTGACAGCAATAAAAAAGTAGTAGGAACTCTAGGTGCCGATTTAAGAATTAATGAATTGATGGCAAGATGTGTTCCAATGATTGATGCAACTAAGCGAGCATTTATTGTATCTGTTTCCTTAGCAATGCTTCTTGGTACTTTTGTTTGGTTTTCAAGAAGATTTACCTTTATGCTAAATGAAAGTAGACAATCTATTTATCAGAATTTTCTTGTAGCTAAAAAATTTGCAGACCAAACTTCTAATTCTATAGGTAATCAGTTTCAAAGAACTTCAGGAATTTTAAAATACACTGCTCAGAAACTTGATATTTTCAGCAAATTTGAAAGTAAAGAAATGATTCTTTCTAACCTTAAAATGGAAAAACAAAAACTAGAAAGATTCTCAGATAAATTACTAACCTTAGGCGAACTAAAATATTCAAGAAGAGATAAAGAACTTGCTAATTTTTCTTTATTAGAAGTTCATCAACAAATTATTAAAAAGCTTAAAAGCAGGCTATATCCTTCCAATAGCACAGATAGAATTGATTTTGACTTAGACAAAGAATTACCAGAAATTCTTTATGGGCCTATTGTTTCTTACGAAGAACTTGTTGGTCACCTGTATGAATTGTGCCTCAATCAATTTGAATCTAAGGTTTATTCAAAAATTATAATGCTTGAAGAAAGAAGCCAGGATGTTATTATCCGCCAAAGCTTTGCTGTTTCTACAGAAGGAATCGATGAAGGCCGCAAAAAATTAACTGAAGCAATCTGCAGAAACATTTCATCTGATAACTGGGGAGAACAATTAGAATTAGCAGAAAGCATAAATATACCTATTATTCAAGAATTATTATTTATATTAGGTTCAGATATTAAAGCAGAAATCAAAGACGATTTCTTTAAAATAAGTTTTGATTTCATTTTATTAAAATCACAGGATACAGAAGAAGAACTTGATATAAAAACTGAAAATAAAAAAGAAGCTGAGGCTTGATAATGGAAGCAACTATTCCAAGAAAAAAAGATGTTGTACCATTAAGTATCTGGTTTGTACTTATCTCTATTTTTTTAGGAAAAGTTTGCGCAGGAGCAGCATCGATTCTTTTCCCTGTAACTTTAAAATCTACAGGGACTCTTTCTAATGCATTAATTGGTGCTATACTATCTGCAGAAACTGCTTCAATTATAATTCTAAGTCCATTAATCGGTACAATAATCGGGAAACTAGGAGTTGTAGGTTCCGTAATCACTGGTTCACTAGGAAGAATTGCTGTTGTAATCCCTTTAATATATACCAATAATCCATATGCTTGGATTGCTGGCATATTTATTTATGGTATAAGTTCAAACCTAATAGGTATTGCCTACCAAACCTGGATTGGTTCAGAAAATCTTGGTTCCAAGAGAGGCCTGGTTATGGCCTGGTATCTTGGTGGAATGAGCAGTGGCTTAGCTTTAGGACCTGTAGTATTGAATCTTTTTGGTGCTTCTGCAGCTAGAGCACTTGGCTTTGTTATTGTTGCAGGTCTTTCTTTATCTTCTTTAATTCCTGTTATTTTCTTACTAAAGTGTAAGCCACCTTTTAAAGGTGGTTCCAAACCAAGAATTTTCTTTATTATTAAAAACGGCAAAAAAGTAATGTTCGGTTCTTTTATCGGTGGTGTAATTCTTTGGGGTGTACCAGCATTCATGACCTTATATGGTATGTCTGCAGGAATGACTCAAGAAGAAGCTGCAATTTTATTAACAATGTTCCAGTTTGGAGGTTTCTTAGCCGGCCCATTAATCAGTTTTATATCAGATAAATTTAAAGACAGACATAACGTTGTTATTTTAAGTTTCTTTGCAAGTTTACTCTGTTCATTCTTCCTTCCAATAGCAATTAAAAACCTGATATTTGCATATGCATTATTATTTGTCTGGGGTGGGGCAGTTCAAGGCGTTTACTCAGGCTGTATGACTTTATTAGGCGACATATTTAGAAAAGAAGACCAAATGTCTGCTAGTGTTGCCTTTACTCAAGTAAAAGCTATTGGTGGACTTATTGGTGTAACTTTAATTGGTTTGGCCATGGACTGGGCAAGCAGCGAAGGAATGGTTTACGTAATTACTTTTGCCTCAATAATTTATTTTACTTTTGCATTAACCCAATACAAAATTGAATAATACAAAATTTTTATTAAAAATTATTCAATTATTTTTTCAAAATTGTTGTTTATTTCTGAAAGCATAAGTATAATAATTTCACATGTGTGTTAAACATAAATTATTTTAACTTGGAGAACGGAATGAGTAACGCAGCAAAAGTATTAGAACTAGCTAAAAAGTACCGCAAAGACACTGCTGAAGGTCTTGCAAGATTAGTAAGAATCCCTTCTGAAAGTATGAAAGAAGGCGATGTACAGCATGAAGTCGAAAGACAGATGCATAATGCTGGTTTTGATGAAGTTATTATCGATGGTCTAGGTAATGTTATAGGCCGTATCGGTAATGGGAAAACTGTTTTGGCTATTGATGGACATATTGACACTGTTGGCGTTGGCAATATGGATAACTGGACTGAATTTAAACCTTTTGATGGTCTTATCCAGCTTAGCACCCTTAAAGACAGAAATGATGGCAAACCAACTGAATGTGTTTGCGGACGCGGTTCTGTTGACCAGGAAGGTGGCGTAGCTGCAGCAATTACAGCTGGCAGAATTCTTAAAGAAATGGGTTTTGCTGAAAAAGAAGACGTTACATATTATGTTGTAAGTTCAGTTATGGAAGAAGACTGCGATGGTCTCTGCTGGAACTACATCATTAATGAAGATGTTAAACAGGGTTTGATTAAGAAACCTGATTTTGTAATTTCTACAGAACCAACTAATCTAAACGTATATCGTGGTCACCGCGGCAGAATGGAAATCGGAGTTGATTTCCGTGGTCTTTCTTGCCATGGTTCTGCACCAGAACGTGGTGTAAATGCTGCTTACTTAGCTTCTAAGTTTGCTCTTGAAATTGAAAAATTGAATGAAAGATTACAGCCAGACGAAGATAATTTCCTCGGTAAAGGCACTGTAACAATTTCAGAATTTAAATCAGGTAGCCCATCACTTTGTGCTGTAGCAGACTTCGTTCATATCCACCTTGACAGACGTATGACCTGGGGTGAAACCAAAGAATCTTGCTGCGCTGAAGTAGAAGATTGTCTCAAGAGAGCAGGCATCAAAGTTGGTCCAGAAATTGGTCAGGCAAAAATCACTGTTCTTCACTATGATGAAGTTGCTTGGACTGGCACAAAATATGGTATGGAAAAATACTTCCCAACCTGGAAGCTTCCTGAATCTGAACATGTTGTTCAAACCGGTATCAAAGCTTATAAAGAACTTTATGGAAAAGCTCCAAAGGTTGATAAATGGACATTCTCTACCAATGGCGTTACTATCAACGGCGTTCACAAGATTCCAATGATCGGTTTCGGTCCTGGTAATGAAGTTCTTGCTCACTTCCCGAATGAAAAATGTGCTGTAGACGACCTTGAAATAGCTTCAGCATTCTATGCAATGTATGCATGGAATATTGCCCACAAGTAATTAAGAGTTAACAGTGAGGATAAGGGTACTATCCCGAAGATGCTCCCCAAATTTGAAAATTGGGGGAGCTGTCACGAAGTGACTGAGGGGGCCGCTAAGCAAAGCTTAGCGGTAAACAAATCCCTAACCTCTAAACTCTAATCTCTTATCTCTAAGAAAGTAAATATATTATAAAACTCTCTTATTCTTACTAAGTTTGAAAAATAAAAAAGGATAATAAAACATAATGAATAGCGAAATTAAAGCTCTATTAGAAGAAATTAAGACCTACAATACCGACCTTTATCGCCATGACTTCCTTTGGACATGGGAAAAATCAGATGACGAACTTAAGTGCATCCTTTCTATGGCTCGTTTGCTTATGCAAATGAGAAAAGAAAACATTTCTGCAAAAGTTTTCGATTCTGGCTTAGGTATTTCTCTCTTCCGTGATAATTCTACAAGAACAAGATTCTCTTTTGCTTCTGCTTGTAATCTTCTTGGTCTTGCTGTTCAAGACCTTGACGAAAAGAAATCTCAGATTGCTCACGGTGAAACCGTTCGTGAAACCGCTAATATGATTTCTTTCCTTTCTGAAGTAATCGGTATCAGAGATGATATGTATCTTGGTGCTGGTAACAAATATATGAGAGAAGTCGGCGAAGCTCTTGACGATGGTTATAAACAGGGTGTTCTCCCACAGAGACCTGCTATTGTTAACCTCCAGTGTGACTATGACCATCCAACTCAGGTAATGGCTGACTTGGCTTGGTTGAAAGAATATTTCGGTGGTCTTGAAAACTTAAGAGGCAAAAAGATTGCTATGACTTGGGCATATTCTCCAAGCTATGGTAAACCATTATCAGTTCCACAAGGCGTTATCGCTCTTATGACCAGATTCGGTATGCACGTTTCACTCGCACATCCTGAAGAATATACTTTGATTCCAGAAATTATGGATGTAGCAAAGAATAATGCAGCTAAGTCCGGTGGTAAATTCGAAGTTGTTAAGACTATGGATGAAGCATTCAAAGATGCTGATATCGTTTATCCAAAGAGCTGGGCTCCATATGCTGTTATGGGTAAGAGAACTGAACTTCTCAAACAGAATGACACTGAAGGCTTGAAAGAACTTGAAAAGAAGTGCCTTGCTAACAATGCGAAATTCATGGATTGGGAATGCACCGAAGAAAAGATGAAACTTACAAAGAATGGTAAGGGTCTCTATATGCACTGCTTGCCAGCAGACATTACCGATGTAAGCTGCCAACACGGCGAAGTTGCTGCTTCTGTATTCGATAGATATAGAGTAGAAACCTACAAAGAAGCTGGTTATAAGCCATATATCATCGCTGCTATGATGCTTACCACTAGATTCCCCAACGTTCCAGAAATGCTTGCTGCTCAAGTAGAAAAAGCTAGAAAAAGAATTAAATTCTAATAAATAGCAAAAAAAAAAGACCTGTTTATTAAACAGGTCTTTTTTTATGATAAAAATTATTTTATTTCGGGCATAGGCAATATAATATTATCTGTTGCGATTGAAATATCAGAACTATTAGAAGCAATATTTAAGCTTTCACTCGCAATATTAGCAGGATTATTTGCACTATTTTGAATTTTATTTTCTTCATTCTTATTTTGAATAATAGCAAAACCAACAACAATAGATAGACCAAAGACAATTCCATATTTTAACCCAGATAAATAGTAATCCATAAAAGATTTATTTTCATCAGTATCTGGTTTTGCATCATTATCTGTATTACTTTTGGTCTGATGTTCCTTATTATTTGTCAGCATACACTTTGATACAGCTTTATTCCATTCATCTTCATTTACCCCAGCAGGTGCTGTTGATAACTCTTTTTTTAACCACTCCTGACAACCAGAGCATTTTTCTTTATGCTCAATCAGTTCATCATCAAAATCATTTCCAGCACTTATTTTTTCTCTAAATTCTTTACAATCCATATTCTTCTCTTTTTTACATAAAAAAACCGATTCACTATAAAAGCAAATCGGTTTTTTATACTAATTAAAGTCTTTTCCAAAGAGCAGCAGCTTGTTCTCTAGCTTTTGCCATCATTTCAGCTTCTTCGTCTTCTTCCAAGAATGTTAATTTACCATCTTCCATAATGGTTTTGCCTTGACAAATAGTAGTCATACATTTTGCAAAAGGAATACCATATGTAAGATGACCAAGAGTATTAGAAGCTTCTAATGGAGTAGGAGGTATATAATCCCAGATAACGATATCTGAAGCATAACCTTCTTCTAGAACGCCTATTTTTCTCTTCATCATCTTAGTAGCTAATCTTGGATTATTTACAGACCACATTTTCCAAATTTCGCCGTAAATCTTTCTTGGATCGCCAGCTTGATGTTTATGCAAGAAATTAGCAGTTACAAGATCCATAAGTGGAGAAGCAGACATACCATCAGTTCCAAAGCTTACATGAATTCTTTCTGCCATCATTTTTTCCAATGGAGAACAACCAACAGCATTATTCATATTAGAACGAGGATTATGTACACAATTTGTTCCTGTCAAAGCCATTGTCTGTATATCATGGCTGTCACAATGTACACCATGAACAAAAATACTATCTTCTCCAGTTAAACCAAACTTATGAAGTCTATCTACAACAGAACGATATCCTCGTTTTATAGCATCTTCATTATCAGTGGTACCTTCGGAAACATGTATATGAACACCGGTCTTCAAAGTTTTCATAAGTTCAGCTGTTCTTTCGAGGTCAGCATCACTTAAAGTAAAACTAGCATGCAAACCGATTAAACCGTTCATATCAGGAGCATTTTCCATTTGGCATTGGCGAATGAAATTAGCATTTTCTTCGAAACCTTCATCAGTAATTTTCTGACCATCTCTGTCAGAAATTTCATAGCAAAGATTTCCTCTGAGACCACATTTTCTAAATGCTTTCTTCAAAATATTTAAAGACCCAGTAACAGCATATGGACTGGCATGATGATCGATTAAAGTTGTTACACCATTTCTAACTGCATCTAATAAAGGAATCATTGCAGTAAGATATAAATCATCTAATGTCAAAGCTTTATCTAATTTCCACCAAAGTCTTTCAAGAACCTGTAAAAAGTTTTCTGCAGGCGGATCTTTTAAACTTATACCGCGAGAGTAGGTGGAATAAAGATGCATATGGGTATTTATTATGCCAGGCATAACAACGCGACCATTTACATTCTTAACTTTTGCTTTAGGAAATCTCTTTTTAATTTCTTCTGTAGTTCCTACTGCATGAATTTTTTCTTCATCATAGGCAACTGCGCCGTTGTGAATTACTTGATGGTTTTCACCGAGAGTAAGAAGAGTAGCATTTCCAATAATTTTCATCAATCAGACCTCTTTTATTAGTAATAAAAACAAAACGCACTTAAGAAATATTATCATATAAAAACATAGATTAGCAATTAAATTAATGTTATAAATAAACAATAGATAAATTAGTAATAATTAGGAGATATCTATGAAAATAGGCAAATCATTAACATTGGCATTATTCCTTCTTTCTATGTCTAATATTTCTTCATATTCTTTAACTATGAGCAGTCGTGTTGTTAATCATTTTAAAAAAGTTTTTTGCCATTGTGTAGATGATGCTTTAAAAATAAAAGGCGAATTTAAAAATAACGGATATTATGTAAACCTAAAGGATGGTTGTATAAAAGGTCATAATTTTAGTAATGTTATAGTAAAATTTGAAAACTTAGATGAAACATCAAGAAACGAACTCCTAAAATCAAATGTTGATTTTGCTAACCTTCAAAATAAATGTAAAATAAAAATAGCAGGGGATGTTACCGCTTCAGAATTTCAAGGAATTGTTAATCAGGAAATTGGAAGAAGTTCAACAGCAAAAAGAATATTTAATAGTGCAACCTTCACTTTAGATAACGGAGCAGTAATAGTAAATGGAACTGTTAATTTGAAAAGAGTACCGGGAAACCCATTCGCAATGATATCTACTGACAGTTTTTCTCCGTTTACTGCTAAGCTTTCTGCTAATATAACAGGCTCTGTCATAACTATGAATATTATTGAAGGAAGCATCAACGGTGAAGAAATGTCACCAGAATTAAAAAACGTTTTCCTTAATTGGCTTAATCCGCTTTGGGATTTTTCACAATTAGGCTTCCCATGCGGAATAAATGAATTTAATATAACACCAAGTTCAGTTAGAGTAACAGGTTACGTTTTCTAATCATTAAGTTTATTTATAGCTGAATTGTTAATTAAAGAAATTAATTCAGTAGTAGAAATTCGACCTGAAATATCTGTTCCTTCAAGCAATCCGTCTGCCAAATCACGCTTTTTGCTGTGAAGTTGAACTATTTTTTCTTCAATTGTATTTGAAGTTATTAGTTTATAAATAGTAACCGGTTTAGTTTGTCCGATTCTATGGGCTCTGTCTGAAGCCTGGTCTTCTACAGCCGGGTTCCACCATGGGTCCATATGAATTACATAATCTGCAGCAGTTAAGTTAATACCTTGGCCACCAGCTTTTAAACTAATTAAGAAGAAATCTCCTTCGCCATTCTGAAAGTCTTTTATAGCTTTATTTCTTGCTCTAATTGTTGTAGAACCGTCTAAATACTGATATTTATAGCCTTTTTCATCGAAAAACTTTCTAATTATTGATAGATGATCAACAAACTGACTGAATATTAAAGCCTTATGACCACTTGCCAATAAATCATCTGTAATACTTTCCAACAAAGCTAATTTTGAACTTTTAACCTGCATATTTGGCATTACAAGGGAAGGATTACAACATAATCTTCTAAGCCTCATAATTTCAGCAAGAACTATCATCGGCTTAGAATCAGACTTACTGTTCTTTGAATTATTAATCTTTTCTAATGCTTCTCTTCTAAGACTTTCGTATAGATCAGCTTCTTCCTTACTTAACTCAACATTTAAAGTAACTTCTGTTCTCGGAGGCAGGTCTTTTAAAACTTGATTCTTAGTTCTTCTTAAAATAAAAGGCTGAACCAGTTTTTTAAGTCTTTCATGAGCCTTTTTATCATTAAAACTTTGAATAGGTATTGCAAATTTTTCGTTAAAACTATTAATTGTTCCCAATAATCCAGGATTTAGGAACCTGAATAAATTCCACAATTCTCCTAAATGATTTTCTATTGGAGTTCCTGTCATAAGCATCTTAAATTTGCCTTTTAGCAGCATTGCAGCTTGAGAGCGATTTGTAGCCATATTTTTTATAGCTTGTGCTTCATCAAGAACTACAGTGCTCCAGTTTATTTGCGACAAGTCTTCTATTTCTCTCTGAAGAACTCCATAACTACATATAATTAAATCATTTGGTGCTAATTCTTTAATAATAGCTTTTCTATCACTTTGTGCAAACAAAATTGGATTAAGGGTAGGGGCAAATCTTTTACATTCATTAAACCAGTTTGAACATACAGAAGTTGGAGCTAATACAAAAGCAGGACCCATATATGATCTTGCAGTTATAATAGATAAAGCTTCAATAGTCTTACCTAACCCCATATCATCAGCTAAGCATGCGCCCATTCCAAGATAAGCCATTCTGCTTAACCATAAATAACCGTCTACTTGATAGTTTCTTAATTCAGCCTTAAATACAGATGGCACTTCAAAAGTTTTTTCTGAAGCATGTTTTAAATGATTCAGCATTTCATGCCAGTTTCTATCAAAAGAAATCTGACCACCCTTTGATAGTATCTCATCCATAACTTTGATTAGAGAATTATGGAACATATTCTGCTGACCATCAATAATTGTGAAAGCCTGAATATCTTCAATCTGTTTCTTAAAATCTTCTGTTATTGCCAAGAATTGATCTTCATCTATCTGAATAAAACGATTGCCTTTCTGGTAATTCTTTAATATCTTCTGAAGATCTATTACATGATTTTCGTCTATCTTTAGCTCACCTTCTAAGCTAAACCAATCATTTAGATTTCTAACCTTAAAACTGAAATTAGAGAAATTGGCTGAAATAACCTTCTTAGGCTTAGTATTTTCAGGCCATTCAATGACAAGATTCTGAATATCCTTTAATCTTAATAGAAGTTCTAATGATTCATCAGGTGTATTAAAAATAGCGGTGCCATCAATTGAAATATCATAAAAAAAGTCCGGATTACTTTGTAATACTTCGTTATAGTTTTTACTTTCTAATGACAAATCTCTTTTTGTATGAAGATTTTGTCCAGCAATTTCCGTAAAAACATCAGAATCACCTGAGCCTGGAATAAATCCAGGACCATTAGGACCAAAGGGTTTTGCGATAAACCTTACTTTTAATCCGTTTCCAATAGGTTCTAACTGAGCGTATATAAGTGAACTAGATGCTATACTTGCTATAGGAGTAGTAGTTTTCGTCCCTTCAACGGTAGAATGAACTGGCATTATCACAGATAAAGAAGTCAATATTTCTTTAATTCTGTTTAATGAAGAAACTGGGAAAAACTGCTGTTCTTTCAATATTTCAGCAGCAGTTACCTGATTCTTGGTAAATTTATATATTCTCAATCTTTTATCATTTTCTAGAACAGGTTTTATACTTTCATTTTCATACACTGGCTGAAAAGAAAAGTATAAGCCCTCTTCGCTGGAACGAAGCATTAAAACCGGATTACCTTCAAGTATTTCTATAGGAGACTCAAAATTTTCATTTAAAAATACATTAGGACAATTTATTAATACATTCAGTATTTCCCAAGAATGATCAATTGTTCCAGATAACCAGGGTCTATTCCTTTGAAGTATCTTATAGATTATTTTATCCTGATCAGAGAAATAATTTGGGAAAGGATTAATATCTTCAAAATAAACATCTAACGAAAGAGGTTTCCCTACAGACCAGCTACCATTTTTCAATTTTTGCTGTTCTTTTGGAACTAACTTAAGGTTATGTTCTTCAAAATTTAATCTTAAATCCCAAATTAATCTAACACTTGATTCTGACAGACTTATAGATAGATTAAGCTTTTTAGATAAATTGTCTAATACCTGTTCCCATTTTTGTTTTTGCTCAACTCTATCAACAAAGGGAATAATAAAATTGTTTTTCCATTCATTTAAGAAACTTTTATCTGTTTCAGAAATATTTTCATCTAATTTTTCTGCTAGAATCAGAATTTCAGCCAAAACAAACTTTAAATCAGCTTCCTTAGCTGAATGAATTAGTTTTTCTAATGGAAGCTTATACTTATCTTTATTAGGGTAACCAAGCCAAAAGGATATAAAGCAGGCTAACCAATTAATAAAAGGACAATTATAATTCAATAGATAATTGGAAACATTATCTAAAGAATACTTTCCTAATAGCCTTGAGTTATAAAACTCATTTATAACAGAATAAGCCGGTTTAAAAATAACATTAAGCCTATCTACTTTTTCCATATATTTTTTCGCTTCAATGATAGAATTACTACTTCCATCCTGTAGCAAAGCAATAATATAGAATATATCAGCTAAAGAGAAAAAGATTAAATTTCGTTTTGACTTTTGTTTTTGAAGTTCTTTTAAAGCATTCTTAAACACAATTATAGAATCACTGCTACCATGGAACAGATATACGT
This sequence comes from uncultured bacterium, assembly GCA_900317935.1. GTDB lineage: Bacteria > Muiribacteriota > Ozemobacteria > Ozemobacterales > Ozemobacteraceae > RUG334. The sequence continues at coordinate 2,518 of ONIU01000065.1, read as the reverse complement.
AAAGAGCATTGATTCCTTGAGCTTCAAGAGAAGTTGATACATCTATATAAGATTTAGCACGTTCAAAATTCCCTTTAAAAATCAAATATAGTGCTAAATTATGAGCTGATTGATTTAAAAATAATTCAGATTTATACCATTTAGGTTTCATGAAATAAGAAAAAATATTATTTTCTTCATCTAATGATAAAACTTTTTTGAATCTTATCAGTTCATAATAAATCGCATAATTTAATAAGAATAACTGAGATTTTTCTGGAAGTTTTTCAAACGATTCTAAGTCAAAGGGTTCAAGTATTTTACTTAATAGGGGAGTTCCTAAAAAATTGCCAAGAAACGAATAATCGAAATTATTAAATAGCTCCTCATCAAAGTTCCCATTTAATAAATTCATTAATAGAACAGAGTATGAATTTTGTCTATTAGAGAATTCAAATGAAAAATCAGAAGACCAGGCATAATTGTGCATGGAAATCGAAAATTGTTCTCTATCAATATTTAAAGGATAATAATATGCGGCAGAATAATAACTATCATTAATCATAAATCTGCCGCTATTTTCCGTAAGTATATTCTGTTTTATTAATCTTTTAATAATGTCTGACAACTGTTCATCAGATACTACTTCATCTAGAATTTGTCTCTTAGCAAAATCTCTAATCAGCCAGCCAAGCTGAATTAGATCCATCTCTATATTACAATTTGCTATAGATGAACATAAAAGCTTTTCTGTTTCAGAGAGTTTATTGAATAAACTTTTTGCTTTGATTAAATTCTTTAAATTCCAGTTGTCAGACATAGTAATTATCTAGAAATGTATATTTCTTTGCTTCTTTCGTTTTGTTTTGCAATAAGTTCTTCTATTTCATATTCACTAAACTTAGTAAATTTAGAGTTTTGAATCAAAACATCACCATGAACCATTGAAAAATCAACGTGATCAACAGCACAGAATACAATAGCTGCCAGTGGATCAGTAGAGCTGCCTGCTTGTCTAAGACTATTAAGCTTAATACCAATAATGTCTGCTTCATAACCTGGTTCAAGCATTCCAATATCAGTTCTGCCAAGAACCTTAGCTCCGCCTAATGTAGCACATTTCAATACATCACGAGCAGTTATACAATCTGCAGTCTTAAGAACTCTCTGAAGAAGAAGCATATTCCTGCATTCAAGGAACATATTTGAACAGTCATTGCTTGCACTGCCATCTACTGCAACACTTACTGGAACATTATTCTTAAGCATTTCAACTATTGGTGCTATTCCAGAAGCTAATCTCATATTACTTGTCGGACAATGTGCAACGCCACCCTGTGCTTCACCCATACGTTTAATTTCATCTTCATTTAAATGAACACAATGAGCAAAGAAAGAATTTTCATCCATCCAACCAAGTTTAACCATGAAGTCAAATGGTCTTAAACCACAGTCAGCTAAAGTATAATCTTGTTCATCAAATGTTTCAGCCAAATGAGTATGACATTTCAAACCTTTTTCATTAGCATATTTCTTGGCTTCAACCATCAATTCTTTTGTTACTGAAAAAGGAGAGCAGGGTGCAACAATAATACGGCACATACCGCCCTTTTTAGTTTCATGAACTTTATCTACAAGTTCAGCTGTTTCTTTCATAATAACATCTTCAGTTTGTACAACAGAATCAGGTGGTAAACCGCCATCTTTCTTAGAGCGAGACATACTGCCTCTGCATAAGTGGAAACGAAGACCAGCTTGTCTGGCAGCTTCTACCTGTTTAATATAAATGCTGGAATCATTATTAGGTACAAGATAAGAATGATCGACAGAAGTCGTACAACCACTCTGGAGTAATTCCAAACAAGCTATTTTAGTAGATAATTCAAAATCACTTGGAGTGAATTTTGCCCACAATCCATATAGATTAGTAAGCCAGTTAAAAAGCTTAGCATCTTGAACATTCGGATAGTTTCTTGTTAATGTCTGATAAAAGTGGTGGTGAGTATTAACAAGCCCTGGCATTAAAAGCATATCTGAAGCATCTATATTCTTAGCATCTTTAGCCATCGGAGCTAATTCAGTATCAGAACCAACTGCTTTAATTTCAGAGTCTTCAATAATTAATGATACATTTTCTTTTAATTCTGTATCGCCGCCTGCCCAAAAATATTTTGCGTTTTTAAGAAATATTTTCATCTTCATCTCCTTGATTAGATTCATTTATAATACACCATTAACAAAGAATAATCACTTGTAAAAATAAAAAAATTATTTCTTGACTATTAAAAAATAAAAGGTATAATAACATTCCACTTCGAAAGAAGTGAGAAGATTATTAAAATCAGATTCAACTAAGAATCTTTTTAAAATCGCATTTAAAAGAAAAGATTAAAATATTTTTTTAATATTTAAAAAAATAATAAAAAAGTAGTTGACAAATAAAACTGATTTTGGTAATATAATTACCTCGCTAAGGCGAGAGGGTTCCGAAAGGAACCAAGCTATTTGAGAATAAGATCAAAAGACTTTGAATATGACG
>ONIU01000225.1 GCA_900317935.1 uncultured bacterium | reverse complement strand
GCCCTATACCACGCCGAGCTCCGCTTGGCTAAGCCCCATTCTCGGGGATTGAAACGTATCCCTGCTGGGGAGAAATTGTCACGGATCCACCACTTCGAAGGGTATTACCCCAATCTCGGGGATTGAAACAATTTAAAATAGCCATCATAGGCAAATACTATTTTATAGTTCGAGCAGTATTCCCCACTTCTCGGGGATGAAGCCAAGCTACGCTTGGCTAAGGGATTAGAGGTAAGAGATTAGGGAAAAGGGAATTGTTTTAGCTAAGAAACATTCTGCTATTCAATGTTTATTCAGCTAATTATGTCTTCTAAACTAACCTTATGGATTGCCACGCAGTCTACGACTGCTCGCAATGAAGTAAACCAGAATGAACCATAATTCTTTGGTTTATAATACGCTATCGCTAAACAAGGTTTGCTCTGGTTCGGTCACCCCTCCTGCCTGTCTTCGACAGGCTTCCTCCCCTCAAGTGGAGGCTTTAGGAAAGATTAACCATGGCAGTAGTAAAGTTACATTACCCATTTCTAGGGGATTGAAACGTTTAGAAACATAAAGAAAGAATACTTTAAATTATGCCTTCGAAGAGTATTACCCCATTCTCGGGGACATTGACAATGAGCAATTAGAAATGAGGAATTAGCAATTATAGGGCACATTCTTAGAATGTTTATTATTTAAATTGATAGACAGTGATTGCACACAAAGATTGTTCTTAAAAAATAAATCTTATATTATTGGCTGTTTTAATTACTCATTGCTAATTGCTAATTCCTAATTGTTACTGCCCCATTCTCGGGGACTTAAAGAATGAAGAATGAAGAATTTTTAGGGCAACTCCTATACAATTGGTAATTATTAATCATAATGTCCAGTATTATACGAAGGATTAGCAATTGACATTGGTTAGAAGCATTTTATTCCTAATTCCTAATTCTTAATTTCTTAGTTAGTTGTCTGCTGATTAATTGCTATTCCCAAAAGGCCGAAAATGATACAATTTTTTTTTGCGGTTATCCGCATTTTTCCCTTGTATTTTTATTAGAGCCAAGAATTGCTATTTAAAAGGAAATTATCAATACCGATAAATAAAATTCCATTTGCATCATACCAGGGAATAATATTATCCTTCACAACTACTATTTTTTTAAAAGAATCTTTAACACGCCTTAAAGAAGAGATTTCCTGTTCCCTTTTTATTTCATCAGGAATAGAAAAAGCTGACTGCACATAAATTCTTTGATTTCCTTTATTAGCAACAAAATCTATTTCCAAATTAGACCTTATTTTCTTGCCATTTTCATCTTTAAAATTATACTCAACCACTCCAACATCAACATCAAAACCTTTTACAATCAAATCATTATAAATAATATTCTCCATTATATGGTTTTCTTCGTTCTGCCTGAAATTCAAACGAGCATTCCGAAGACCTATATCTGTAAAATAGTATTTTTGGGGACTACCTATATATTTTCTTCTCTTTACATCATAACGTTTTGCAGAATTGATTAAAAAGGCCCCTATGAAATACTCTAGATACATAGAAATAGTAGAAGAATTAATTGCAATCTTCTTTTCACTCATAAAAGTATTAGCAATTTTGTTCGGGTTAGTCAATGAACCGATAGAAGAAGAAATAATATCAAGCAGGTTTTCAAGAATATCCCTGTTGTTTTTTATTTTATTATGTTCTAAAACATCTCGCATATAAGTATGATTAAATAAGTTTTTCAAATATAAACTTTTTTCATCATGGCTTTTTCGACTCATTATTAGAGGCATTCCACCGTAAAGATAATAGCTATTCCAAGCTTCTAACTTATTGCCTTTATAACCAGAAACATATTCAGAGAAACAAAAGGGATAGACTCTGATTTCATCGCTTCTCCCACGAAATTCTGTCAATATATCTGTTGAAAGCATTTTAGAGTTACTTCCAGATACATATAAATCAATGTTAGACTGCTTCATCAGCCCTAGCAAAACATCTACAAATGTAATTTTAGGAGAACCTTCGGGCAAATATTTATTGGAAACCGCCTCTACGTTTTGTATTTCATCTATGAAAACATAATATATTTTTTTTGAGCTAGTTATTTTTTTACGAATATACTTATCTAATTCATAAGGATTACGATATTTTGAATTTTTAAGATCATCTAGAGAAAGTTCAATAATATATTTGTCATCAACGCCATCCGAATTTAAATAAGAATGATAAAGTTTTGTAAAAAGGAAAGATTTTCCGCAACGTCTTATACCAGTAATAACTTTTATAAGCCCATTTTCTCTCTTATCAATAAGCTTTTTCAAATAAATAGGACGGTCAATTATCATAATTATTTCCTTAAGAAATATTTGCGGTTATCCGCATTTTTTTCTTATATAAAATATTAACATAGGAAATCTGGTTTTGCAATTTGTAATTAAATAATATCTAAAAATGCTGTAACAACAAGAGCAAGTATATAATCATATAAACTTTCTATATCTTTTTCTGTATTAAATAGATCTTCGGTTTCCAAAGGGAAAGGTGCCATTATTTGTATGAAAGAGGAAGTATCAGCTTTTAATTCAGATAACTTCATAATTTCCGTCTAAATAATTTAGATAAAAACTTTAGTATGAATCTACCACATACCACTAATTTGATTAATATTATTCAGTTTGATATTATATAATTATAAAAAGCAGTTTGGCTCGAATTCTATAGTAAAAAAATAATATTACAATAGCATTCCGGAGAATTATATGTTCAATAAAAAGTTTATTATAATCTGTTTTTTGCTGGTTTTTACAATATGTAACCCAGTTTTTGCAAGAAGATCTGCTAGGGACAAAGCTTGTTTTTCAAACATACGTGTTATTCAAGGTGCCGTCGAAATGTACAATATGGATGTCTCCACCATGATGGAAGAATTAAATCCTAAGACGCTAGATATATTAGTTAAAGAAAAGTATCTTAAGTCTTTACCAAATCCGACGGAACCAGGAAAATGTGAATATAAATCTATTGGAAATTTAACAGATGAAGGGATTATTTATTGCAAGTATCATGGAGATTTAGAATACATAATCGAATGCGAATATTATAAAGATAATGATTATGATCAATATGAGAAATTATCCCAAAATGCAACAAATGAAGATATAAAAGCAAACAGAGAAAGAATTATTAAAGAAAGAAAAAAAACAATAGAAAGGGTTAACTTTAAAAATAATCTATATGATAAATTAAAAATAGTCTTCATTATTTTTGTAATAGGCGTATTCATATGGCTATGCGTCCCAAATCGAAAAAAGAAGAAATAAAAAGAAGCTACCATTTTCTAGCTAACCTCTTACTCTTTGTTGATAAAATAAATAAAATAAGTTAGCATAGAAACATACAAAAACTTCTTCTTGTGGAGTAATAATGAGTTCTGAATCACAGACAAACAGTTCAAATCCTTTTATTGTTATAGACAGATTAAAAAATAATCTGAAACAGCTTCAGCAACAGTTTCCTAATTTAAAAGCAGAAGAAGACCCCGTAAGCATCTTAGAAAAGATTCCAGATAAGCTTCCAATAATAAATGGCAAACCCGTTTTAGTCACTGCTTTTTGCGGTCCTTCAGGAGCAGGGAAAAGCACCTTATTTAATCTTTTAACTGGATTAAACTCTCCAACCAGCGATATCAGACGTCCTAACTCATTCGGCTCATTGATTATCTTCCAAATTTCAAAATAGATTATTTAAAATCCCCTGCCGAACTGCTTGACGAAAACATACCCAAAGACAAGCTTTTTATTGAATCTTACGAAATGAAGTATGGCAATAAAGAAAACTGGATTTATATTGCTGATATTCCTGATTTCAACTCAGTTGCTGTCAGTAACTGGGAAAAAACTGAACAAATGATTCAACGTGCCGACTCAATAATATTTGTCAGCACCGAAGAGGGTTATTCCGACAGAAAAACAATAGAGTATTTAATTAAAATCTTGAGAATATCAGGCAAAGTCATATACCTGCTTACAAGAAATAAAACCCAGGAAATAGCCCAGCAGATTTTAAGCAAACACTTAATAGATAATATAAAAAGAGTCGATCCCTCAGCTGTAAGCGAATTAGGCAAATGTCATTTTTACTACAGCCTACTGTCTGAGAATCCTAAAATAGAGGACATTAAGCCTTCTGCAATGAATTCTAATTTTGATTTTATAGAAGAAATATTTTCAAATCAGAACAAAGAAACTATTCTCAATTCCTTTTGCTATTCATTAAAAGAAGCTTCGGACTTGGGTGAAAGTCTTTGCAATAAAACATCAGCTTTAATCAACGCAGAAGAAACCTACAAAAACAATATAGAAGAGCAGATAAAGAAAGAAACAGAATACATCGTTGGCGACGAGATTCCTTTATTTAAAATATTGAGTAAAATAATTGGTGAAATACAAATCAGACGATATGATTATATAAAAAATAAAATTTTCTCTCTTGGAAACAAGATTAAAGGCTTTTTTAATAAGAATGACAATGAAAAAGAAAACATAAAAAATGAATTACATAAAATTAATGATACAGAGAAATTGGATGCAGAACAAAAACGTCTGGCAGAATCTGTTGAAAAATTATTTGATGAATGGTTAAAAAACGAAAAAGCGAATTCCATATTAGATAAAAAAGTAAAAGATGAAGCCATAAGAGCACGTATCAGAGCCTCTTACAAAGTCATTCTTCCAGTTAAAAATGAAGGCTATATAGATGAAATAATAAAAGCCAGATTGAATGAATGCTTAGATGACGGTAGCACCAGCGTTAAAATTAAAATTGCTAATGCATTACTAGCAGGCGGTACCCTGTTATTCTTTATAGATTTATTCGTTGATGGAGCCATAGGAACTCTAGGAATGGTTTCATTAGCTGCGCTTGGAGGATTAAGCGGTTCAGAAATCCTGAATTTTTTAAATGCAATAGGGTTAAGGCCAGTTATAGAAAAAATTCAAAAAGAGTGGTTAGAAAAAAGAAGAGAAGAATATTTTAATTATTTAATAGAATACGCAAATAATCTTATTCTTGAAGAAATAGACTTTAAATATTTGAAAGATATTTTAGAAAAGAACCAAAAAGATATTGAATTATTAAAAGATTGCAGCCCATCTTCATTCGATTTCAGCAATGCAGGAGAACAGCATGATTAACATAAATGACAGCTTTTTAGATAATTTAGACAATGATTCTAAAAATTTAATAAATATCGCGGAAAGCTGTAATAATAATGCGGTTATTAGTCGTCTTATAAGCAATTTAAAAGAAGCCATCGAAACAAAGTTTGATTCAGAAAAGCCATTAATAGTTACTCTTGTTGGAGGAACAGGCTCAGGCAAATCAAAACTATTTTGTAAATTAATAGACAAAGAAGGTGCTAGTCCTACATCAAATGAAGGGCAACGAAATTATACAGACAGATGCTATATTTATGCGCCACAAAAATATATCGGCAATCTTCTACCAGAAGAATGGGGAGATGCAACTTACATCGAGTCAGATAAAGAAGGTTTTGTGCTTGTAGACACTCCGGACTTAGATGGAACAAGAGAAGAAAATATCGAACAAGCCAAGGCTATGGCAGAAATTTCAGATATACTAGTCTTTGTTACAACACCTGAAAAATATTCAAATGCTGTTCTGCATAAAGCATTGAAACGCTGGACAACAAATAAAAACTGGTATTTTGTATTAAATAAAATAGACACATTAAAAGAAGAATCTAGAAATAGTATTAAAGAACAATTTATAAAAAGAATAAAAGAATTAGGATTCTTAAAACCTGATTCTAAGTCATATTTTGTCAGCGCGACAACAAATGAAAATATAGAAGAATTTAACCGTTTAAAAGACGAAATAATTTCAGAAAAATCCTCTGTCAGCAATAAACTATTCCACTACAGAGCAAAATTAATAAAATATAAAAATGCAGTGACAAAGAATATTGAGTTTACTGATAATAATATGTTTTTAAAAGATTATTTTATTAAATTAAAAGACGAATTAATTGAAAAAGAAAAAAAAGTAAAAGCCAATAATGAAGAAGAAATTAGAAAAATAATAGATAATTCTGATTGTAAATTAACAATTCAAAAAACATTTATAAATGAGCTGTATGACTCAATGAGTTCGAAAGCAATTAATTTTATTTCACCATATTTATGGATAGCTAAGTTTTTCCATAAAACAAAAGAAAATCAGACAAAAAAAGAATTGGAATATAAAATAAACACAAATGACCAATTACAGAACAATTATGAGTTTTATGCAGCAAAAAAATCTTATTAGCTGGGATTATTATAAAAATTCTGTTTTAAAACCTGATTTTCAATTATCTGATTTATGCATAAAAGAGAAAGCCGAAAAAATATCATCTGAATTTAAAACTAATTTTATTTTATTTATAGTAAATCTATTGCCTCTAGCCTTAGTTTTATATGTAATGTATCTTTCTGTATATAATTTAATTCAAGGCACAAGTTTAACCAAAGACTACTTTATTCAGGCCGGAATTATTCTATTAATTCTTACAGGCTTTGGCGCTTATCTTTTCTGTAAATATCTAGATAGGCAAAATTCATCAAGTCTGACAAAAGAACTAGCCAATAATGTAGTAAATAACCAAGACAGCTTTGTTATTCTTCAGGAAAAGAAAACGCAGTTAGAAGAAATAATCAGATTGATAAACGAAATAGATAAAAATACCAGCAGCAAAATTAAA
>ONIU01000135.1 GCA_900317935.1 uncultured bacterium | reverse complement strand
AAGGGAAAAGTAAATTGATAATTGAGAATAGTAGAAACCCTATTAAACATTTCAAACATTAAAACAACTCTCTTATCTCTAATTTATAAACTCTATAAGAGCCGAAAGGCTCTTAATATTTTAAACATAATTAGCTGGAACAATACGATTATATCTTTCTAGGAATTCATTTTTGAAGGTATCTTTCATTTCTTCAGGTAAAAAAGAACGTGAAAGAGCTTCATCAAGTTTATTAATTGCTAACTTTAAAATGGCAGAATAATTCTTTTTAAACTGAATATCGCTCAAACCAATATTTAATGCGAACTTTTTAAAATTATTAAAAGTAAAATTTGCTTTTTTCCCACATAAAGAAAGCGCTAATTCTTCTTTATCAGTTGGCATAACAAGCTTAACAGGCACTAAATCATAAGCTGGCGACAATTCCCAGAAACTCTTATTCCTATGAATTAAAGAGAAATTCTTGAGATGCATATCTGAATTTCCAATTAAATAACAAAAAACTGTAATTTGAAAAAATTTAATTAAATCTAAGCCAAAATTATCAGAAAATTTAATAATTCCTTTGGCAATCTGCTCCATCGAACCATGATACTTCTGGCTTGTTTGCTTATTCGTAAGCTGACAGAAATCTTCCATGTGCACAAGACCTGTCTTGTTTCTATCCATTCTTTTTGTGATATAAGCCAGTTTTTTATCTTTTAATGGAATCAAACCAAATTCAGCAGTGTCAATATTACAAAGCCTGGCAAAAAGCATTGTGAAATGTTCAGATTCAGGCATAAAAGGCCAATCTGGTGTTTGTGGCTTCAAAATATAATTCCCTTCCAAACCAACTAAAGTAAGTCTAGAATTGGATTTGTTCCCCTTTTCCAAGTGTAATGAAAGCTTAGGCTGAACCCCAGGAACAGAAATACGATCTATTATTGTTTTTTTTGCTAATTCGTTCAAATCTTCCTGACTGTAATTAAAAACAGGAATTTTAGTAGAATTAAAAAGTTTTTTTAAGCAATTAGAATGATAACTTTCAGATGAAGTTTTATTGTTTTTCCCACAAATATAACATCTTTCAGACATTTGAAACCTCAACAACAGATACCGCGCCAATACAATCCTTGCAGCAGGCCAGCAAAAGCCCCATTCTATCATTAGCATCAAGTTTCCAATTCTTTTCTGCTATATCTAACAACCAACCTTCAGGAATCAAACCATCGAAAAATGGGAATAAAACTCTGTCTCTGTATTCTTTTTGATTTAATGGAAATAGTTTGCTTATAGGAACAGCGTCATCTAAGGCAATATACTCATCATTGTATTTAAAGGTATAACCATTTTCGTCTTCTGTTAATCTGCCTGCCAGATTGCCATAAATATAAATATCTGCTTCTCTCATAATAATTATTATTCCATTTTAAGTTTTACAGGTCCAAGACAGTGACCAAAGAGAAACAGAACATCATTAACCTTATCAATGCGAAGTGTGGACTTGCCTTTTTCCAATTCTCTTATAAAGCGTATTCCAACACCAGCTTTATCTGCTAATGATTGCTGAGTCAGTTTATGCAGTTTCCTATTGTATTTAACAAATTCTGATATGGAAGAATTATTGTTCATTTTATACCCGTTCGGTTGTATTTATAATTATCATCAAGACAATTATACCCGATAGGGTTTATTTGGTCAAGATATAAGATAAAAACTGTAAGCTGCGAACTAGAAAAGATCAACAGAGCAGAGAGCAAAGAGAAGTTGAAAACTGAAAACGGAAAACTGAAAGATTTAAGATATAACAATAAAGGGATTTGGGTGTAGGATATAGGGAGAGAGCCTCTTTTAGAGCAAAGAGCGATAGAGCGGAGAGCGGGAAAGACTAAAGGCTTTTCTTAGAGATAAGAGAGAGATTGAGAAATTTTTATTTAGTTACAGAAACTATAAGAGCAGAGATACCCATTTGAACAGTAATCAACATCAATAGAACTCCAAACTTCATTTATTCCATATTCCTTTGACGCTCCAGTTATATTTCGACCTAATCTTGTGTCTTTATATTTCACCAATGAGTAAATACTACTTTCGCTAATTCCAGAATCCATTGAACCATACTTTTCTTTATAATAATCAAAAAATTCTTTAAGTTCTATTAAAGCTTTTTCAAGATCCTTATTAACTGTTAAGAAACGTTTTGTGCAGTAATTTATAAAGTAATCAGATTCGATTTTTTCAATATTCATAACGTATATATTGTTTTCCGTAAGAATTGAATTATCAATGTTTTTATCTACTTGTATAATTCTTTTATTTTTATAATTACCTAATACTTTTATAATTCCTGTTTTCTTTCTAGATTTGGTTTTTGTATCAAAACCGCATAATTCTCCTTGCTTACCAAAACTTACATTATATGAAATACGCTTTTTGTCTTCTATACTATTCACCATATTTAAAATTAATTCTTCCAGCTTCATAAATATCTCCTTAAATATAACTGTATTTTTCAGCTCCAATAAAGCTGTCTATATGATTACAAACTATCTTTTTATTTATTGAATCTTCAAGAAGTCTGTTTACCTCTTCCATGGCTTTTTCCAAACAGTTAAAGACTTCAGTAACATCTGTACTTTCATTAACTTCAATTTTATTTACAGATTTCTCTTCGATATTTACATTAAAAGAATTGTAATTGCCTTTTATACTTTTAATAGCTCCTATTTTAACTTCACTATGTGATTCATTAATTATTTTTAGTTGAACCCATATTGATTCTTTGAAAGTAAAATAGTCTGAGTAATAAAATATATTCTTTTTAAGGAAATGAAATTCTGGCATTACGTCAGAATTGAAATAATCATCAATAGAATTCACTGGATTACAATTAATTGTTAAGTTCTCTTTGCCATAGATTTTTTCAAATTCTTTAACAAATTTTAATAGGAATTTGTATTTGCTGTTTTCTATTTTACACATCGATCATATACCTTTCTTTCAAATTTTTAATATTTAATTATTTGTAAATTTAAAAAAATTACTTTTAGCAAATGAAATACATTTTGATTTAAATAGATCAAAATTTGATTTGAAAAACACTTTCTCGCTCAATTCTTCTAATATTTCATCGATTAGCCGTTTAAGTTGTTCTATTATTTCTTCTGGTGTTCTGGCATCGATTATTATTTCTTTATGTATTTCTGTGCTTGTTGGCAAATGCCTAATAGTTATTATTCCCTCTATTATACCCTTATTTGAAGCAAGTCTAATATAGGCTGGAACATCATTTTTTTTAATTCTTGCAACTATACTCCAATCTTGGTACGTTTCATAATTTATAGCAGCATCACCATCGAATATTTTTTTGGAATAATTATTTTTCAATGATTCAAAGAACGGCGAGCAAAGAGTTTCAGATTTTTCTTCCATAATGTTTCTCCAGTATTTGTTTATAATTTGGGAATCTATTAAAGTTTTGAAATTATTTCAGAATTTGTAAAAAATGTTTTTTATTCAAAACTCTTTATCTATTTTTATTATAAAGAAAAAAAATAAAATTATCGTCAAAAAAAAGCTGCAAAGTTGAGGAAGATTTAAGATACAAGACCATAAATGGAGATATAAGATTTAAGAATTAAGATATAAGACTAAAGTTGGGGATATAAGATTGAAGAGAAAAGAGCAGAGAGCGGACGAGGCCAAAGCCTCTTTTAGAGCAGAGAGCAACAGAGCGGAGAGCGTAGGGAATTGTTTTAGCTAATGAAAGTTTTTAACTATAATTTAGTTGTTTAAAAATATTATGTTTTTTCGACTAACCTTTTTTTTAGAGATAAGAGCAACAGAGCGGAGAGCGGGCGAGGCTAAAGCCTTTTTTAGAGCTGAGAGCAACAGAGCAAAGAGCTGAGGGGATTGTTTTTGCTGGTGATAGTTTTTTAGCTATAATTAACTTTTTACAAACAATTAAGTTTATTCGACTAACCTTTATTTAGAGCAGAGAACAACAGAGCGGAGAGCCAGACGTAGCATAGTGTGGTAGGCAGTGGGTAAAAAATTTCCTACTCTTTTAAAACACTTTTTGCGAAGTCTTCAAACTTATAGCTATCGCCAATATGTTCTTTTTCTACAAGTTTAAAGAAACAAGAAGGAATTTCTCTAAGTTTAAGGCATTTAGCTACGCATAGAGAACAGCCTTTTTCATGGTTAGTCGGATGTAATGGGCATTTTAAATCTGTGCAAGTACAAAACTGGCTTATATTATTCATGGGTGTTTCCTTTAAAGTATTTTTCAAAGATTAATTCTGCTGATTCGTCTGGAGATGTTTGATCGCTATTGATAATTATAGAATCAAAGCCTTTGGCGTTCAGTTTCTTTTGAAATTCCCTTGCTTTTTATCCTTTTAAATTTTTGAGGGTAAGTAATCTTTTTTATATTTCATGCCTATTGTTATAATAACATAAATTACAAAATGTTAATTTCATTTTGCAAGTTAGCAAGGAATCTGCCGGCGTGAGCACCGTCCATTTGCGTATGATGGAATTGAAAAGATATTTGCTGAAAAATCAGTATTTATATTTGTTTGTAGCCAACACAATGTCATAATCGTATAGCTTTCAGAGCAAGCTCACACACTTTACTTTGTATGACAAATGTGTAGCCAATTATGATAATCTAATTATGAAGCCCAAACTCGTTTTTCAGACAACCTCATTTTACGCCTGTAGAGCCAAAACCACCTTCACCGCGACTAGTTTCATCAAGTTTCTTTACTTCTTTAAATTCAACCTGAGTAACTTTTGCAAACACCATTTGTGCTATTCTCATTCCAGGCTCAATAATGAAATCTTTTTTGCCGTGATTAATTAGAATAACACAGATTTCTCCGCGATAATCACTGTCTATGGTGCCTGGAGCATTCAGAATAGTTACCCCATACTTAGCCGCTAAGCCAGATCTAGGTCTAACCTGAGCTTCCAAGCCCATAGGCATAGAAATTCTAATTCCTGTGGGAACTTTTTCAAATTCACCTGATTTTATAGTTACAGCTTCTGATGCACACAAGTCGTAACCAGCTGCACCAGGTGTAGCCATTACTGGCATTTTCGAATCATTAATCTGAATAAGTACTTCGTTGTTATTTTCCATATCACTCCAAATAGAAGCATAGCCATAATAATAGAAATATCATGATATTAAGCCGCCAATTCTATTCTATCAAGCATCTGGTATTCTTTTAAAGCTGCCGCTAGAACTTCCATAGCTCTATTAATTTTATCAACTTCAATTACATAACTAAGTCGAACTTCATTAATGCCAAGACCAGGAGTCAGATAGAAGCTTTCTGCTGGAGCAACCAGCACTGTATCGCCCTCATAATCATAGTCTGTGAGCAACCATTTTGCAAATTCCTCTGCATTACTTACAGGAAGTTTAACAATGCAATAGAAAGCCCCGCCAGGTGTTTCGCAAACAACGCCTGGTATTTTGCTCAAACCAGCCATAATAGCGTCTCGCCTTTTCTGATATTCAGCTAATATAGGCTTGAAATATGACATATCCATTTCTATACCGGCTTTTGCACCAATTTGTTCAACAGTAGGCGAGCAAAGTCTCGCTTGAGCAAACTTAAGCACAGCCTTCATAACATCTTTATTACGACTTGCAATTAAACCAATTCTTGCGCCGCATACAGAGTATCTTTTAGAAACAGAATCAACCAGTATCAGATTATCAGAATAGTCATCGAAGGTCATTACTGAAGTATGTTCCTGACCATCGTAAACAAATTCTCTGTATACTTCATCTGAAATCAGGAAAATGTTGTGTTTTTCAGCTATTTCAGCTAAGTTTCTAAGCTCTTCTTTACTATAAACTGTTCCTGTTGGATTATTTGGGTTGCATATAAGAATTCCCCTGGTTTTAGAAGTTATTGAAGCTTCAATAGTTTCTTTTGAGGGTAGATGAAAACCATTTTCCGGGAATGTTCTTATGGCTCTCATTTTAATTCCTGTCTGAGTAGCAATTCCCTCATAATTTGCATAAAAAGGTTCAAAAACCAGCAATTCATCGCCAACATCACACACAGCAAGCATTGCAAAAAAGATTGCTTCGCTCCCTGAAGTCGTCACAATAATATCATCTGTTTCGAGATTAATATTCAATCTCTGATAGTATTGCGAAAAAGCTTTCAACAGCCCTTCATTTCCCTGAGAAGGGCAATAAGCCAATACTTTTTCATCATAATTTTTTATTGCATCTAATATCGGCTTAGGTGTTGGGATGTCTGGCTGTCCTATGTTTAACGGTATAACATTGATGCCACGTTCTTTCGCTTCATCGGCGAATGGAATAAGCTTGCGGATAGGTGAGGCCTGCATTTTTTGAGCACGGTCTGAGATTTTATGCATAGGCAAATCCTTTCAAGAATCCATTTCCTTGTATGCTTTGCGTTTTCTTTTATTTTCGGCATAAATCTCAGATTATTTTATACCTATAATGCTCAAAATGACTAATGAGGCTGAAAAACAAAGAAATTTATTTTTGATTACACCACAAAAAATCATTAATAAAAAACGCCTGATTTAATCAGGCGTTTTTTTTCTAACTAACTACGCTTGGCTATTATATCTCTCAATAGCGATACCAAGCAGTTCCATAGCTCGTTTCAATTTTGGAACTTTCAAAACATAGCTTATACGAACTTCATCAACCCCTAAGCCAGGTGTTGTATAAAAACCTTCTGCTGGAGCGACTAAAACACTTTCCCCTTCATGACTAAAATCAGTCATCATCCACTTAGCAAATTTTTCTGCATTATCAATAGGCAATTTCGCGATACAATAAAAAGCTCCGCCAGGAGTTTCACAAACCACTCCAGGAATTTTATGAAGACCATCTAACACAGCATTACGTCTTTTTTCATATTCTTCCAAAATAGGTTTAAAATATGATAAATCCATTTCTATTCCAGCTTGAGCACCGACTTGTTCAATAGTTGGAGAACTTAGTCTTGCTTGAGCAAATTTAAGAACAGCTTCCATTATTTTCTTGTTATAACTGGCAATAAGTCCTATTCGTGCACCGCAAACAGAATATCTTTTTGATACAGAATCAATAAGAATTAGATTATCCGCTACACCTTCCAATGTCATAATAGATGTATGGGTCTGACCATCGTAAACAAATTCACGATAAACTTCATCAGAAATAAGAAAAATATTATGTTCTTTTACTAATTCTCTTAAAACTTCTAATTCTTTGTCAGAATAAACTGTTCCTGTTGGGTTATTAGGATTACATATCAGAATACCCTTAGTTTTTGATGTAATAGCTTTTTCTATTTCTTCTTTTGCCGGAAGATGGAACCCTGTTTCAGGATATGTTCTGACCGCTTTTAATTTTACCCCTGCTTCAACCCCAATACCATAATAATTTGTGTAAAAAGGTTCAAAAACTAGCAGTTCATCGCCAACATCACATACAGCCAGCATAGCAAAATAAATTGCTTCACTTCCTGAAGTTGTAACAATAATGTTTTCTGGTTTTAAATTAATATTTATTCTTTGATAATATTGTGAAAAGGCCTTCAATAGACTTTCTTCACCATTAGAAGGCGAATAAGCCAACACTTCTGCGTCAAATCTTTTCATAGCATCCATAATTGGCTTTGGAGTAGGAATATCAGGCTGACCAATGTTTAAGGGTATTATTCTTATTCCTCTCTCTTTAGCTTTATTAGCAAAAGGAATAAGCTTACGAATAGGAGAAGCAGGCATTACGATTCCGCGTTCAGACACATTACTCATATATTAATCCTTTTAAACATAAAAATAACAAAACTCAACACTTTTTTATTCTAGCAAATCAATAAAAATACCGCAACCTACATAAATAAATGCCTGCAATTAAAATCAGAAACTTTTTTATTTTTATAAAAGATGATATAATGTTTTAAATATCTTTAGGAGAAACCTGATGAAATCTTACAAGAATATAATTGCTGCCATAATGCTTTCTCTTGCAACTTCATTACCTGTTTATGCATTTGATTTAGCCCTGGGAAATGAAGAAAAAAGTCTTGGGATAAAAGTTACCCATGAAGTTGATGAACCTTTTGGCAAACCACTTCCTTGGGGTCCAGCTTCAGTAAGATTTTCAGATAATAGTCTCTGGGCTGCCGATACTCTGAAAAACAGAATCGTGGAATACGAACTAAACGGAACTTATAAAAATGCAGTTACGCTAGAACTGCCCAATTACTCTACAATAGGCGATTTTTGCTTTGGTTATTTCGGAGAAAAGAAAGATAAAGCGCTTTACGTCTGTGACGCTGATAACCCAATTATATATGTATTTAATTCTTCTGGTAAAAAAATCGGTCAATTTGGTTCTGTAAATAAAAAAACAATACTTATAAGACCCCATAGAATCGAATTTTATGACGGAAATATATATGTATTAGATACAGGTCGCAGCAATATTATTGTGTACAACACAAAGTTTTATCAGGGAAAAGCTATCGTTACTTTCAGTAATAATTTTGCCATAGAAAACGACACCTTAATTCACATAGTTACCTCAAAAAAGAAAAAAAACATAGAATTCTATAATCTCAAAACCAACGAAACAAAAAATTATGAATTGGATTACCCTGAAGATGCAGAAATAGATTTTATTTCTGCAAATCAAAACCTGGCATTTATCGGCGATATCCTTTTTAAGGAAGGAGCAAATAAAGCTCAATACCAAATTATCCTACCAAACTGAATACAAATTATCCTGTCAGTTTTATGGTTAGATCATTTATAAAAGACCAACAAGGGAAACTCTATCAAATAAAATTTGATGAAAGCAATCCAAATAAACTGACTATAGACAAATTACCTGATAATTTCAAAGACTCAGAAGGCTGATAGTATATCTTAACCCTATTTGGCAAACCAAATTATAATCAACACTAGAAAGAAAACAGCAAACCCCACAAGAGCCGATTTTTTCTCATACTCATTTTCTATTTTATATAGATTAAGAGTAATTGTAGACAGCCTTAATCCTGGAACGACAGTTAATTGTTGATTCTTTTTAATGAGTGTCAAAGGTTTATGAAAATAATTAGCCAGAACTATCGCTAAATTATATGAAGCAGTATAACGATTACCAAAATAAAAGGAATCATCTAATGTACCATCTTTTAACAATAAACTAGTATAATTAGTAAAAATAATGCCTCTTTTTGAATGAAAATACGCTACATTGTTACCAACAGCTGCAATATCATCTCCATTAATATGACCATAACGACAAATTAAAATATTAAAAATCAATAATTCACAGTATATTACATTGTTTTTATAATCTATTACTTTATTGGTTATTATAGTAAAATTCAATAATAATCCCAGGAAAATCACTATAGGCGCAGCTAGAACACAACATTCAGAATAATCAAAATACTTATATTTAGTATTAAAATATGTTAACGCATAAAAAACTGCTACATAAACCAATATAGCCAAAACAAAAAATAACTGGGAAAAAAAAGGGGTAGATATTCGGCCATCCTTATGAGTAAAATCAGTACAGCTATTGATATATTCTATAGCGTCTTGAAATTGAAAACTATTATTAAAGATCATACAAAACCAGTATCTTTCTTAATTAATCACGCAGTTCAGCATCATCCCCAGCTTTTGTATCAGTTTCAGATTCTTCCTTGGAATCAGTTTTCAAAACCTTTTCCAAAGGATTAGGCTCTTCTTCTGCAGAATCTTCTTTTTTAAGATTTTCATCAGGTTTTACAAAAAACAAAATAAACAAGAATACCAAAATCAGAATAATATCAACAGTATAGCTAAACCATTCAGGAACTTCGTTCAATTTAGCTGTTGAAGTAGCTACAACAGTAGAAGTAGCAATCGAAGTAAAAGTTGCAATTTCCATCAGGGTCTTAATCCTCCACGCAATCGACTAAATGAAGCAAACCATTTTTTCATTCTATCTTCTATACCTTTAAGAACTTTTCCCATGTAAATGTCTGCTATTTCTTTATCAAAACAGGGTCTCCCCTGCCCTTCTTCTTCTAACAACACTTCACCAGTTGGAGGGAACATCCAGAATGCATCAGTAGGAACACAGTCATCTTCATCTGAATTATAGTTTTCCTTTGTTACTAAATCAGGGCGAGAATGAAGAATTGCTGCCGTTTCTTCTACTGCAGCATGACCACCTGGTTTTGTATTATATACTTCTTCAACAAATTTTGAAGCATATATCCACCAGTTAATAACAGTCAAAGCTATTGGCACTTCACGAGCTATTTTTCTCAACATTGGCTTTAACGCATCTTTGTTGCCACCATGCCCATTCACAATAACTATACTCTTAAACCCCTGTTTATAAAAGTTTCTTACTATATGCTCAATAAAGTTTTGATATAAATCAACAGGGAAAAAGCTTGAGGGAGAAGTCTGAAGGAATACATTTGTTAAGCCATATTCAAAAGAGGGGGCAATAACGCCATCGAAGGCTATACTTAGATGCTCTGCTACTTTTTCTGCGCATAATGTATCGGTTCCTACCGGAAGATGCCTTCCGTGAGGTTCTAAAGTACCCATTGGAATAAACAAAGGTGCTTCTCGCTGTAACAAAGCTTCAACTTGGACAGTATTTAATTCTTTTAAATATATTGCTTTTTTCATTCTTATTAATTCCTTCGCTCTGTATATTTTATTTAAAGAATACCACAAAAACTGTATTTTGAAACTAATCTATTATCTTATTTCAAGAGAAAGACTATTATGAATGCTACAATTAAAGCTATTACAAATAAAGTATCATAATTATCACCATCAGCAAATGTAATTGTTTTTTTATCTATATAAAATTTATTATTATAATTAATTTCAAATCTGCTATTGCTTTCGCAAGTTAATTTTCTAATTTTCCACATATTTGAAATAAAATCTACCAATTCGATACAGTTAGAATAACTTTCAACAGAATAACCAAGCCACAAATGTATGAATTTGCCATTTTGATGTAATAATAAAGCTTCATTCAAAAAATAGAGATCTGTTCTTTTATCAATAACTAAAGGAACCCCTTTAACATTATTAATTCTACTTCCAGAAGGGTTATAAGATACTGGAATAACATTATTCATTATTAAGCAAAAATCTTTATTTTCGAATTTATCTAATGTCATTAATCTAACACCCATCAGCCATAATTCTATTGTTAAACAACCATTTTTATAATCGATTACATTATAAACTTTAACGAATGGTTTCAAGAGAAAAGACAAAAGCCAAAAACAAGAAAATACTAAAATTATTATAAAAACATAATGTCCAATTGCTCTTATAATTGCATTACGAGAAACAGAAAGTTTTTTAGGGTCAAAAGCAAAGCAGACAAGACTCCAGAAGTATAATGATACACCTAAAAATTTTTCTAACTTAATCCTTCTAAAGTTATCCTCAAAGTAAATTTTACTGTCTTCTATCCGTAAAGCACATTCCCTATATTTGCTTTTTATATTGCTGAAAAAGCTTTCTATTGTTACATAATCCATCATATTTTTATAATATTATTTTTTCCTTTTATTTTCAACCCAATATTGCTCTGTCACTCTGCTACTCTGCCGTTTTCTTCTAAAAAATGGGGCTTGCATTTTTACTAAAATACTGCTTAAATAAGGCCGTAAAAATTTTCTGATTAGAAGGAGTTAAAACATGTCTAACCAAACAACATACGAATTTAAAACTGAAGCCAAACAACTTCTAAATCTAATGATCAATTCTGTTTATTCTCAAAAAGAAATATTCCTGAGAGAATTGATTTCTAACGCCTCTGACGCTCTCGACAAATTAAGATTCGCCTCTTTAACCGATGAAAATTTGAGAAAGCTCACTGATGATTTATATATCAGACTTACACCAGATAAGGAAAACCACACCCTTACTATTTACGATAACGGTATTGGTATGAACCATGATGATATTATCAATTATATCGGTACTATCGCAAAATCAGGCACAGGTGAATTTGCTGAAATGCTGAAAAAAGCAAATGAAGCCAAAGAAAAAGCACCCGAACTTATAGGCCAATTCGGTGTTGGTTTCTATTCCAGCTATATGGTAGCCGATAAAGTTGAACTTATCAGCCGAAAAGCTGGCGAAGAACAAGCTTGGAAATGGACTTCTACCGGTGAAGGTAGCTACACTCTTGAAGAAGCTACCAGAAGCACTCAAGGCACCAGTGTAATTCTTCATCTTAAAGAAACAGACAAAGAAGACGAAGAAGCTCAAGACTTCACTGAAGAATGGGTTTTGAAGTCTATAGTTAAGAAATACTCTGATTTCGTTGCTTACCCAATAAAGATGCAGGTTTCTCACACTCATATCGAAAGAGACGAAAACGGCAAACCAAAAGAAGGTGCTAAAGAAGAAACCGTTGTTGAAGACGAAACCCTCAATTCAATGAAAGCTATCTGGTTAAGACCGGAAAAAGAAGTTAAAGACGAAGAATATAAAGACTTTTACAGACACTTAAGCCACGACTGGAACGACCCGTTAAAATGGATTTCTTTCAAAGCTGAAGGTGTTTCAAGCGAATTTACTTCATTGATCTTTATTCCTTCAAAACCAGGTTTTGACTTGTTCATGCCTGATTCAAAGAGAGGTATAAACCTTTATGTAAAACGCGTATTTATCATGAATGACTGCGAAGACCTCATTCCTGACTACTTGCGTTTTGTAAAGGGTGTTGTTGATTCTGAAGACCTTTCTCTAAATATCAGCCGTGAAATATTGCAACACGACAGACAGATTCAAACAATCCGCAAAACAGTTGTAAAGAAGACTCTTGATGCTTTAAAGAAACTATATAAAGAAGACCGCGACAAATATATTGAATTCTGGAAACAATTCGGTCAGGTTATTAAAGAAGGTCTCTTCAAAGAACCAGAAAACAAAGATAAGATTTTTGACTGCTGTCTCTTCCAGAGCACTATTTCTCCAACCGACTATTATTCTATCTCAGAATACATCGAACGTATGAAACCTGAACAGGATGCTATCTACTTCCTGACTGGCGAATCCAGAGAAGTCTTAGAAAACAGCCCACATCTTGAAGCCTTTAAGGAAAAAGGCTATGAAGTTCTCTTGCTCACTGACCCAGTTGATGAAGTTTGGGTTCAATATTGCACAGAATATAAAGACAAGAAGCTTAAATCAGCAGCTAACACTTCACTTGAACTTGGTTCTGAAGAAGAACGCAAGAAAACTACTGAAACTCTCAAGAAGAAAGAAGAAGAATGGAAATCACTTCTTGACCTTATCCAGAACAAACTTGATAAGTATATCAAGACAGTTAAGCTTTCCAGCCGCATGAGCACTTCTGCAGCCTGCTTAGTCTGTGAACAAGGTCAGCTCACTCCTCACTTGGAAGCCCTTCTTAAAGCTTCTGGCAAAGAAGTTCAAGCCACAAAGAGAACATTAGAACTCAACCCAACTCACCCATTGATGAGCAAAATGTTTGAACTTTTCACAACAGACAAAAATAGTCCAAAACTCGCTGACTATGCTGAACTGCTCTATGCTCAGGCTCTTCTCGCTGAAGGTGGTCAGATTCCTGATCCAGCAAGCTTCAACAAGAAAGTCGCTGAATTAATGGTTGGCGCACTGTAATTTTGGGATAAGATATAAGATATAAGATTAAAGACTTTAGATTTTAGAATCTGAATTCTAGAGTTAGAATAGAACGAAAAAGGCTCACTTTCGTGAGTCTTTTTCGTTTCTAGTTGGTCACAATCGCCATTGCAACTCAATTTTATTCTCAAACTTCAAATATGGTTTATAAAATTTTTGTGGATATCCACTATTTTTTAATTTAAAATTGAGGTCATCATCTATTGGAGACTGTCCGAAAACTAATTTCTAAGTCCAAATTAGATTGTGTTAATTGTCTACACTTTACTCGTTCACATCCTATGATTTGCTTCTACGCCATTCTTTTGGATATCAACCTTAATTTTCATCATCACTTAAAAGCCAGTCTATAATATTTATCTGTCTTATACCATTGTATGAAGCATTCGGGAAATAATCCATGGTTAGTAAAAATTTTGGATTATGGTCTTTTATCTTATTTAAAGGCTGAAGTTCTCTAGAAAGAGTGTTTTCGTCTAAAACACTTTGTGAGACTTGAAAGTAATACGTATAACCGTTTTTCTCTGCAATAAAATCAACTTCCAAATTCCAAATTTTTCCTATATAAATTTGAAAACCTCTGCGTTTTAATTCGAGAAAAACGATATTTTCTAGATTATGCCCTATGTTGCGTTTGTTATTATTAAGAAGAAAACGTTGCAGACCTAAATCAGTAACGTAATATTTCCCTTGGGTCTTTAATAGTTGTTTCCCTAAAACATCATATCTATTGACTTTGTGTAAAATAAAACCATCAATTAAAGCAGATAAGTAAGTTTCAACAGTTGGTGAAGTAATTTTTTGTCCAAAAGATGTTAGTGTGTCGCTAATTTTCTTTGGGGAAGTGAAATTTCCAACATTGTCATACATAAATTTTATTATTTTTTCTAACAGCGACACATCAGAAATCTTTTTACGGTGTATGATATCTTTAATCAAAATACTGTTGTAGATTCCTTCAAGATAATCACGTTTTGCTTGTTCTTCCTGTAGATTTAATAAATAGGGGAAACCACCATATTGAAGATAGCTATTGAATTTACGTTCTATGCTAATGTTTTTTTCTGTTAATGCAGAATTATACTCTTTAAAAGACAATGGCAGCATTGATATTTCAACATAACGACCAGCAAGTAATGTTGCTAGTTCCCCAGATAAAAAGTAAGCATTTGAACCAGTAATATATAAATCTACGTTTTTCTTGATGAAAAGAGAATCAACAGCTTTTTCAAAATCTTTTACATGCTGTATTTCATCTAGAAATATATAGTTCTTTTTATTAGGTAAAAGCATTGATATGATTTTTTTATATAAGGTTTTGTAATCTGTTAAATCTTCGTATTCAATATCTTCAAAGTTTATATTTACGATTTGGGTTTTATCAACACCATTATTTAATAAATATTCCTGGAAAAGCTTAAACAGGGTAGATTTGCCACAACGTCTGATACCTGTTATGACCTTTATTAACTCTTTGTCTTTAAAAGCTATTAATCTGTTAATATAATCTTTTCTTTCAATCATATTTTTATTATAAACAAAAAATCTAATATAGTAAAGTTTTTAAAATACATTTTAAAAACTTATATAATCAACATAGTTTTTAAAATATATTTAGAAATGTAATTATAACTTGAAATCTAATAATCTCTTGATTTTTTGAAGAATTACTGCTTAAATAATCCCCGTAAGTTTTATATTAGTAGATTTTGAATTAATGGTTGGTGCACACAAGAATGAAAGCTGCTGTCGAAAACGGAATTTGTCAAATCAAGTTAATAGTTAAACTTAAGGCAGAAATGCCTAAGAGTGACTGCCTTTATGTCTCAGGCAATTTGCTGGAACTAGGCGATTGGAACCCTGCTGGCAAAAAAATGCAGCAATCTGTTGATGGAAGCTATTATATTGAATTTAACGCACGTCTTAACAGCATTATTCAATGCAAATTCACGCGTGGAACCTGGAAAACTCAAGCCATTATTGATAAAGATGATGTTCCACCAAATAATCTTGTAATCAAAGCCAATAAAAGTAAAGAAGTCAAAGTTGAAATATTGGAATTTTTAGACCAGAGACCAATTATATCTGACCCTGTCCAGGGCAAGCTTGTTTCCTTTGACAGTTTCGAATGTAAAGACCTGGATTATAAGCGCCCAATTACTGTCTGGCTGCCAGATACCTATTCTGAAAAATCAGAACCAAACGCAGTTATATATATGCACGACGGACAGAACCTTTTTGAACCCTCCGCTTCTTTTGCCGGCAACGACTGGAAAGTAGACGAAACCTTGACCAAAATGATTAAGGCAAAAGAAATAAAAGACTGCATAGTTGTAGCTATCCCTAATTCCCCAGATAGAATGAAAGAATTAAACCTCGAAAGTAAACATGGCAAAGCTTATGCAGAATTCGTCATAAAAGAAGTAATGCCCTTTGTAAATGGCAAGTTCAACACCAGCAAAAAGCCTGAAGATAATATTGTTGCAGGTTCATCAATGGGCGGCTTGATGTCTTTTCAGATGGCGATAGAATACCCTGATATTTTTGG
>ONIU01000060.1 GCA_900317935.1 uncultured bacterium | reverse complement strand
CATCTCTAAATCAGACCTCGACCATAAACTAGACATGCAAAACAAGGCAAAAGCTTTGGAAAAAGAAATTGCAAAGCTAGATACCGCTATAAGGAGAGAAAAGCAACCAAATAGAAAATTTGAGCTTCATAAGAAACTGATGGAGCTAGAGCAAAGCCTTAATAAGCTGAAAACTGAAAGATGAAAACGGAGAACTGAAAGTTTTCATTGTAGTTGGTAGTTATTGTTTTTGTTGTTAGAGCTTTGCTTGGTTTGTTGTTTAACGCTTATAGCTTATAGCTTAAATTTATAAAGGAGAAATAATTGAATTAATCAAATGCATTGGTAGAGATGTTCTAAAGCCTCTCCTGGAGGAGAGGTGGACTGCCAAAGGCAGGACGGAGTGGTGACCGAATCCGTAGTAAACCAAACTTCTTTGGAGCAAACTTCATCTCAAGCAAAAGAGTTTGATAATACGCTGTCGCTAAACAGGGTTACCTCTGGTTCGGTCACCCCTCAGTCAGCTAAAGCTGACAGCTCCCCTCAAGTGGAGCCTTTAGGACATCATGAACCAGCTTTAAGCCAATATAGCAAAGTCATCTCTAAATCAGACCTCGACCATAAGCTGGATCTACAAAACAAGGTAAAAGCCTTGCAGAAAGAAATAGCAAAGCTAGATACCGCCATAAGGAGAGAAAAGCAACCAAATAGAAAATTTGAGCTTCATAAGAAACTGATGGAGCTAGAAGAGAGCCTTAATAAGCTGAAAACTGAAAGATGAAAACGGAAAAATTAATGAATATAAAAATGCTTGGGTATTGATAATAAGACCCCTTTCGGCACTCCGTGCCACTTCCCCCAACAGCTTCGCTTTGGGGGCAGGTCTTGTTGGTGGCACTGAAGATGCGCCCCCAAAGTTTTGAAAAAACTGTTGGGGGAGCTGGCGAGCAAAGCGAGACTGAGGGGGTCTTTAATTGATAGCCACAGACTTGTGATAGCAAAAAGGAGTAACGAATATTAGAAAACTTACTTAGCTAAAACAATTCCCTCATCTCTCTTCTCTCATCTCTAACCTCTAAAAACATTCATAAAATCAGTATCTTACGATAATTAACAAACATTCATCAGGAGACTAAAAAATGGAAAGACTAAAAATGCAAACGCCGAATATGGCAGAGGAAAACTTCAAGAAGCTGAAGGAACTTTTCCCTGAAGCTGTAACAGAAGTTGAAGTTGATGGCGTAATCAAACCTGCTATTGATAAAGATGTTTTGCAACAGCTTATTTCCAATGAGGTGGTTGAAGGGCCTAAGGAACGCTATCAATTTACCTGGCCTGGCAAGCATGAAGCTATGCTCTTAGCTGGTAAACCTACAAATAAAACTCTTAGACCAGTAAAAGGTGAAAATCCTATTGATGATGCTTGTTTTAATTAATACTGAAAATCTTTATATAGAGGGCGACAATCTTGAAGTATTGAAGATTCTAGAAACAAAATACGCTGGTAAAATCAAGATGATTTACATCGACCCTCCTTATAACACAGGTAACGACTTTATTTATAAAGATAAGTTTGATACCTCTAAACAAGAATACTTGGAAGATAATGGTGAAAGAGATAATGAAGGCAATCGTTTAGTCAAAAATATGGAATCTAATGGGCGTTTCCATTCTGATTGGCTTTCTATGATGTATCCAAGGTTAATAAAAGCTAGAAACCTGCTTTCTGATGATGGAGTAATTTTTATTTCCATTGATGATAATGAAGTTGAAAATTTAAAAAAGATATGTGATGAAATATTTGGAGAAATAAATTTTGTAGGGTGTATTACATGGCGACGACAAGATGGGCAAACAAACATAGGAAATTTTGCAAGAGTTAAGGAATATATTGCTATTTATTCAAAATATCCAAATCTTTTGATTGGTCGACTACCACTTTCTGAAAAGGCAAAGAAAGATTATCAATATAAAGATGAAGTAGGGTATTATGGTAGAGGTCGTCTACGGGAACCAGTAAGAGGTAAGTATAATTATGATATAGTGTCTCCTAGCGGAGTAGTTTGTAAAGGTCCTTGGTTGATATCTAAATCTGATTTTTGTAAATTAGAAGAGCAAAATTTGATTCATTGGCCAGATAAAGATGGTGGTTCACCTAGAAAAAAAATATATTTAAACGATATGTTGGATAAAGGACAAATCCCTAATGATTTTTGGGGTATTGAGTTTGGCACAAATCAAAGAGCTAGTTTAGAAGTCGAAGCTTTATTTGAAAAAAGATATTTTGATTTCCCTAAGCCTGTTTCTTTATTAAAAGTTTTGATTGGGTTAGGTGGTTATAATAAAGACTCCATTATTCTCGACTTCTTCTCAGGTTCTGCCACCACCGCCCACGCTGTAATGCAGTTAAATGCTGAAGACGGCGGACATCGCAAGTTTATTATGGTTCAGCTTCCAGAGCCTTGTGATGAAAAGAGTGAAGCTTATAAAGCAGGTTATAGAAATATCTGTGAAATAGGTAAAGAACGCATACGCAGGGCAGGGAAGAAGATTTGGGAAGAATATTCTAACGCCTCCACGAGAGAAGATGCTCTAAAGCCCCTCCTTGAGGAGGGGAATAAAAGGGGTGGTGACCGAATTCGTAGTTTATTTTCTTCTGTGGAACAAACTTCATCACAAGAAGACTGGATTGCCACGCAGTCTTCGACTGCTCGCAATGATGATGATGGCACAGGCGATTCTAATACGCTGTCGCTAAACAAGGTTTGCTCTAGCTCGGTCACCCTTTCGACTTGCAAGCAAGTCACTTCCCCTCAAGGGGAAGCTTTAGGACAGTCAACCCTTGACATCGGTTTCAGAGTTTTGCGCCTAGATTCAAGCAACATGAAAGATGTTTTCTACCGCCCAAGAGACTTGAAAAAGGATGATTTACTTTCTTACACAAGCAATATCAAAGAAGACAGAACAGATTTAGATTTGCTGTTCCAAGCTATGCCAGAAATAGCAGGTGCAGATTATGACGCAAAAATTGACGAAATCACTATTTCAAATAAAAAGGTATTTAAAGTAAACAATAATTATATTGTAGCTTGTTTTGAAGAAAGCATAAATGAAGAAGTAATAAGAGAAATAGCAAAATTGAAGCCTTATCATGCAATATTTAGAGATAGCGGTTTCTCAAATGATTCTTTATTAGCTAATTTAGAACAGATTTTCAGAATCGAAAGTCCTGATACAGAAATAACAGTTCTTTGAGGTTAATTATGAAGTTCAGATTTAAAATTCAACCCTATCAAACTCGTGCTGTTGAAGCTGTTATAGATGTTTTTAAAGGTCAGCCAAAAATAGAAGGTGAATCAACTTTCTATACTATGGATAAAGGTTTGATAAAGCCTGAAGCCAAGGGCTTATTCGATGATGTTGAAGACTATCTTGGCGTTTCAAATGCCGAAGTCAGGCTAATAGCCAGTAATTTAAAAGAAAATATCAATAATATCCAATATTTGAATAGTATTAACCCTTCAAAAGAAATTGCAGGCAGAGAGACTATAGAAAATCAGTTTACCTGCAACTGTTCCCTTGATATTGAAATGGAAACAGGAACTGGGAAGACTTATGTTTACACTAAAACCATTTTTGAACTAAACAGAGTATATGGCTGGACAAAGTTTATTATAGTTGTTCCTTCAATTGCAATTAGAGAAGGTGTTAAAAAGTCTCTTGAACAGACAGAAGACCATTTCTTTGATTATTACAAGAAAAAAGCAAAAGTCTTTGTTTATAACAGCAAAAATCTGAATGATATCGAACGTTTCAGCACTGATAATGGCATTAACATAATGATTATCAATATTCAGGCGTTCAATACAAGCATTAAAGAAGACAGTTCAGGGAAAGGTGGTAAAAATAAGGCTAACAGAATTATTTATGGAGAACAGGATTCTTTCAACTCACGCAGACCTATAGATGTTATTCGAGCTAACAGACCTATTCTTATAATGGACGAACCTCAAAAAATGGGGGGAAAGTCTACGCAAGAAGCTTTGAAGAATTTCCGACCGCTGTTTATTTTGAATTATTCTGCAACTCACAAAGAAGTGCATAATCCTATTTACGTGTTAGATGCTTTGGAAGCCTATAATCAAAAACTGGTCAAGAAAATTAAGGTTAAAGGTTTTGAAGTTAAGAATCTTCCTGGAACAGGTGCTTATATGTTCTTAGAAGAAATTAAGGTAAGCAAGAATAAACCGCCTGTAGCTAGATTAAATTTAGAAGTTAAGCATACAAGCGGAATTAAACGTGAAACTAGAAGTATCAATGTAAACGACAGTCTCTTTGCTACATCAGGGTTAGAGCAGTATAAAGGTCTTGTCGTAAGCGAGATTGATGCTATTAGAAATGCTTTAATTTTTACAAACGGTGAAGAAATAAAACTTGGTGAAGCTGTTTGTGATGCTACAGAAGCTAATATGCGAAGAATACAAATTAGAGAGACCATTCGTTCCCATTTTGAAATGGAAAAGAAACTGTTCAAAAAGGGTATAAAAGTGCTTTCTCTCTTTTTCATTGATGAAGTCGCCAAATATAGAAAATATGATGAGAATGACAATGAGATTAACGGTGTATATGGTGAGATATTTGAGGAAGAATATAGAAACATTTTGAACGAAAACAAAGACCTTTTCGACCCAGATTATATGGAATATTTGAATGGAATAGAAGCTTCTAAGACACATAAAGGCTATTTCAGCATAGACAAGAAAGGACACAAAATAGATTCAGTTGTCAGTCGTGGGGCAGAGTCTAGCGATGATATTTCTGCTTATGACCTGATTTTAAAAAATAAGGAAAGATTATTGAGTTTTGAAGAGCCGGTAAGGTTTATCTTTTCACATTCTGCTTTGAGTGAAGGTTGGGATAACCCTAATGTGTTTCAGATTTGCACTTTGAAACATAGCAGCAGCACTATTAGAAAACGTCAGGAAGTGGGCAGGGGTATGAGAATCTGCTTAGACAAAGATGGTAACCGAATGGATTACATAACTTGCGATAGGGATTTCCATAATATAAATTGTCTAACTGTAATTGCTAATGAAAGCTATGCAAGCTTTGTGAGCGAGTTGCAGAAGCAGATCAAAGAAGTGCTTTACGACAGACCAACAGAAGTTGGCGAAGATTTCTTCTACAAAAAGGAAGTTGCTTATAAACTACCTGATGGCACATATAAAAAACATGAACTTACAATGCATGAGGCAGTTGCGATTTATGATTATTGCACAAGCAATAATTATGTTGATAGGGTAGGGCATATTACTGAAAAGTATCGCGAAGATACGGCTTCTGGTAAGCTAGCAAAGCTTCCAGAACAATTAGAGCCTTACTCTGAATTTATACATAAGCATTTACAAGGCGTTTTCGACAAGAAACAATTTGATGATATGGTCGATAATGCTCATCAGCCAAAAGTTGAAGATGGAGGCTTGAATGAAAACTTCAAGAAAGATGATTTCAGAAAGCTTTGGGGAATGATTAATCATAAGTATGTTTATCATGTGGATTACGACAGCAATTTACTTATAGAAAAAGCTATAGAAGAAATCTGCAAAAAGGATTTTTATGTAACCAAACTTCAATATTTAAAAGAAGAAGGTGAAACACAAGATGAAATGAATCAAGAAGATGTTAAACAAGGTTTATTCTTTAAAGAAAGTAAGACGAAAAGAGAACCTATTAACGCTTTAGCAGAAACAAACACAAAGTATGATTTAATCGGTCAGATAGCTAAAGAAACTCGCCTGACTAGAAAAACAGTAGCTTTGATTCTGAACGGTATTACTATAGATAAATTTCATCTTTATGCTATGAACCCCGAAGACTTTATTAAGAAGGCTTCAAAGGCTATTAACGATGTCAAAGCTAAGCTGATTGTTGATAACATAGTTTATCAGCAGACTAGTGATGTTTATACCGATGGCATCTTTGAAGATAACTTGGAAAAGGATTATAAATTGGCTATTCCGACAAATAAGCATATCTCTAATTTTATCTTCAAGGGAAGTCAGTTAGACAGTAAGATTGAGGAAGATTTTGTAAGAGAATTGGAAAAAGCCGAAGAAGTTGAAGTCTATGCCAAACTTCCTACCAGGTATCAGATTCCAACGCCTGTAGGCAATTATTCTCCTGACTGGGCCATCTGCTTTAAGAGAGATGCTAAGAATATCAAACATATTTATTTCATTGCAGAAACAAAAGGCTCTGTGGAAGCAAGCGACCTGCGACCTGTGGAACAGGCAAAAATCTCTTGTGCCAAAAAACTATTCAGCCAGATTTCCAACGAAGAGATCTGCTATCATGAGGTCAACAGCTTCAAGAGTATGATGGATATTCTCGAGGCTAAAGCCTCGTAGGTATTATTTTATAACATCCATATTTTTCCCTATGTATCTTACCCCATATAATCCTTTATATACATAAGCTTTTATTTTGACTTCTTCGGTCATATAACTAGATTTTTCAGTGCTTTTTTTAGCTTTTGAACGGACTCTGATTTTATCAAAAGTTAAACCGGAAATTTTTATATTCTTTATTCCATAAATATCTGGTTCTATATCAATATTATGTTTTTGCTCTAAGCCATCGCTTTTATATTGACCATGTACAATAGTTGAAATATGTTCTTCCCCTTTTGAAAAATCTAGAACGTTGTTGGTAAAAGCGATAAAGGTTATGCTAAAGAGAACTGAGGAAGTATAAAGATATAAATAAATAGATGGAATTAGAACGTATTTGTATTCTGTAATTCTGAAATCAGCATTTTTCATTTCAGAATAGACAAGTTTTATTAATATTGAAAGAGTTATAATAGTGAAGATTACGGTACAAATATATACAGATACTTTATCAAAGCTATCGATATAGGTTATTGGAGAAAGATAAATAAATATGAGTGTATAGGTAATAAAAATAGCGGGGAATACTATACAAAGTATTGAGATTTTAGGGAAAACTTTTAGAAAAAGGCTTTTGTAATTAGGGTCAGCTTTACTGTTAAAAGGTGTAAAATGAACCAAGGGAATCAAAAAGAGAATTAAATGAATTAATAATATAGGAAGAAACATTCTTTTTACCTTTTCTGTTATGGATTTTAATATTATATCAAAATATAAAAATAATACTCCTATTATTTTTTATTATAAAAAAACAGCTAAAAAAAATTTTTGTTTATTTTGAAGATATATTTTTGGAAGTGTACATAAAATTTTTTTTAAAAATTTTAAAAAAATCTTGAAAGTACGATGAAAAGTCATTGACAGAGACTTAAAAAAGTGGTAATATCCTTGAACTAATCCACTCAAAGGGCGGATTAGCACACAACAGTATGTTGTGTGAATCTTTATAGGAAGGTGTTAGTCGTGCCAACAATTAACCAACTTATTCGTAAGTCTAGACAAATTGTTAAGTACAAATCTAATTCACCAGCTTTGGATAAATGCCCACAGCGCCGTGGTGTTTGTACTGTAGTTAAAACAACTACACCGAAGAAGCCAAACTCAGCTCTTCGTAAAATCGCAAGAATCAGACTTACTAACAAAATCGAAGTTACTGCTTACATCCCCGGTATCGGCCATAACTTACAGGAACACTCTGTTGTTATGATTCGTGGCGGTCGTGTTAAAGACTTGCCAGGTGTTCGTTACCATATCATTCGCGGAGCTCTTGACTGTGCAGGCGTTGCAAATCGTCAGCAGTCTCGCTCTAAATACGGCGCAAAACGCCCGAAGAAATAAGGAGAAATAAATCATGCCACGTCGTGGTCACATTTCTAAGAGAGATTTAACTCCTGATTCAGTCTACAATTCTAAGCTTGTTACCAGATTCATCAACAATCTTATGTATTCTGGAAAGAAATCTATCGGTTCTAAGATTTTCTACGATGCAATCGAAATGACTGCTAAGAAGAGAAAAGAAGACAATGCTCTCGAACTCTTCAAAAAAGTTGTAGATACTGCAAAGCCAATCGTTGAAGTTAGAAGTAAACGTATCGGTGGTGCAAACTATCAGGTTCCTATCGAAGTTAAACAAGACCGTGCAATCGCACTTGCTTTCCGTTGGATTCTTAAGAATTCAAGAGCTCGCAAAGAAAAATCTATGGCTGAACGTCTCTGCGGAGAATTCGATGACATTCTCAACAACACTGGCGCAACCATGAAGAAGCGAGACGAAGTTCACAGAATGGCTGATGCTAACAAGGCATTCGCTCACTTCCGTGTTTGATTAAATCCTTAAAATTGGGCAATAGTTAAGGTAACAGAAAATGACTGCAACCCACGATATGAACAAAATACGTAATATAGGCATCTGTGCTCACATAGACGCTGGTAAAACAACAACAACTGAACGTATATTGTTCTATACTGGAAAAGCCTATAAAATCGGCGAAGTACATGAAGGCACTGCTGTCATGGACTGGATGGTACAAGAACAGGAACGCGGTATCACTATTACTAGTGCAGCAACAAAATGTCACTGGTTAGACGTTGATATCAATATAATTGACACCCCAGGTCACGTAGATTTTACTGCTGAAGTAGAACGCTCATTAAGAGTATTAGACGGAGCAGTTGTAGTTTTCTGTGCAGTAGCAGGCGTTCAACCACAATCAGAAACAGTTTGGCGTCAGGCTAACAAATACAGAGTTCCTAGAATTGCATTCGTAAATAAAATGGATAGAGTAGGGGCCAACTTCGAAAAAGTAGTTGGACAGGTAAAAGAAAAACTCAATGCCAACCCACTTCCATTAGTTCTGCCAATAGGTGCTGAAGATTCATTCAAGGGTCACATTGATCTTTTGACTATGAAAGCACACATTTGGGATGAAGATGCAGTTAAGTCTCATGGTGCAGAATTCAAAAAAGTTGATATACCAAGTGAATATCTGGAAAAAGCAAAAGCAGCAAGAGAAAGCTTGATTGATACTATCAGCGCATATGATGATGAAATTCTTGAATTGGCACTTGAAGAAAAAGAAGTTCCATTGGAATTAATCAGAAAAGCAATTCGTAAAGCAACTATAGAAAACAAAATAGTTCCAATGCTTTGCGGTTCTGCATTTAAGAATAAAGGCGTTCAAGACTTATTAGATTCAGTTGCTTATTATCTGCCTTCACCTCTTGATATTCCACCGGCAATCGGTTACAAGAGAGGAACACATGAAGAAGTAGATATAGTTTCTGATCCTGAAGGTCCGTTCTCAGCTCTCGTATTTAAAATTGCCACAGATCCTCATGTTGGAAAACTGTGCTATATGAGGATTTATTCAGGTAGTATTGAATCCGGAAAAGTCGTTTACAATGTTACTAGAGAAGGTCGAAAAGAAAGAATCGGTCGACTCCTGCAAATGCATGCAAACCAGCGCCAGGATATTCCCCGTGCTTCCGCTGGTGACATCGTTGCTGTCGTCGGTTTGAAGCAGGTTGCCACCGGAGATACACTTGCAACTGCTCCAGATCAGCCAACTCTAGAAAAAATCACTTTCCCAGACACAGTTATTTCTGTTGCAATCGAGCCAAAGACTCAGGGTGATTTATCTCACCTCACTGAAGTTCTTGAAGCTCTTATGAATGAAGATCCGACTTTTAAAGCCAAAATAGACGCAGATACTGGTGAAACTTTAATTTCAGGTATGGGTGAACTCCATCTTGAAGTTATCGTTGATAGAATTCTGCGTGAATTTAACGTAAAAGCAACTGTTGGTAAACCACAAGTTGCATATAAAGAAGGAATCAAAGACAAAGGTAAAGGCGAATGTGTTTATGAACGCCAAATCGGTGGTAAAAATCAATTTGCTTCCGTTAATGTTGAAGTCGAACCTCTTGAAAGAGGAAAAGGTTTTGCCTTTGAAAACGGCTTGAGCAGTGAAGTTCTGAAGAATTTGCCAAATATTTTTGTTTCTTCTATAGAAAAAGGTTGCCAAGATGCCATGAATGATGGTATCCTATGTGGCTTCCCGGTAGTTGATGTAAAGGTTCGATTAGTTGGCGCAATGCAGCGTGAAGGTGAAAGTAATGAAGTTGCTTTCAAAATCGCAGCTTACGAAGCCACAAAGAATGCTTTACGCAATGCCAAAGCAGTTCTGCTTGAGCCCTTCATGAAAGTTTCAATTGAAACCCCTGAACAATACATGGGTGATATAATTGGAAACATGAACTCCAGACGCGGCAAGGTAATCAACATGGAAATGCGTGATGACATCAGAGTTATCGACTGCCATGCTCCATTATCCGACATGTTTGGATACTCAACTCAGTTGAGATCACTTTCTCAGGGTAGAGCAACCTTCACCATGGAGCTCTTGCACTATGATGAAGCCCCGAAGTCAGTTATTGAACGTATTCTAGGCGTTAATTCTTATGGACAGCAACCAGTTTTTACTGCTGCTGAAAATAATTAAAAAAAACGCTTGTCATTAATCACAGGAGATAGTAAAATGGCGAAACAAAAAATGCGCTTGACTCTCAGAGCATTCGATCACAGATTACTTGATGAGTCAGTCACCAAGATTTGCGCTACCGTTAAGAACAGCGGTACTAAGTATTCCGGTCCCATCCCGATGCCGACCGAAATCCGCAAATATACAGTTCTTCGTTCACCTTTCGTAAATAAAGATGCACGTGAACAGTTTGAAATGAGAATTCATAAACGCAATTTGGATTTGTTGAGTCCATCTGGTCAGACAGTTGACTCACTAATGAATATGGACCTTCCGTCTGGCGTAAACATCGAAATTAAGATGTTGTAATGGAAGGCAACTAGGAGGAAAAAAATGGGCGTTAAGGCAATATTGGGCACCAAAGTTGGTATGACCCAGATTTTTACAGATGATGGAAACGTAGTTCCAGTAACCGTAATCAGCGTTGGTCCTTGCACTATTATCCGCAAGGGTGAAAAATCTGTTCAGGTCGGTTATCGTGAAGTAGCTCCTGAAGCAGTTAAGCGTTTGCTTAATCAACCAATGCGTATGTCTTTCGAAAAAGCTGGTACAAAACCATTCCGTTTCGTAAGAAGCTTGCCCGCTGACGGACTTGAAGCAATTGAACCACTCACCGAAATCAATGTTTCAATGTTTAAAGAAGGTGACTCAGTTATAGTCACTGGAACCAGCAAGGGTAAAGGCTTCTCTGGCGCTATGAAGCGTCACAATTTTAACGGAGCTAACACTACACATGGTCAGTCTGACCGTGCTAGAGCAACTGGTTCTATGGGTACCGCTACAGATATGGCTCGAACAATAAAGGGCAAAAAGCTTCCCGGTCAGTTCGGTAATGTTCGCCGCACTATTAAGGGCCTCAAGGTCGTTAAGATCGATGAAAAGAAGAATCTTCTTCTTGTTAGAGGTTCCATCCCCGGAGCTACAAATGGTCTTGTTATCGTAAGACAGCAAGCTTAATGTGAACGGAGTTAAACATGGAAACCAAAATTTTTAATATGAATGGAACCGAAAATGGTTCAATTACTTTGAATGATGAAGTTTTTGCTGTTGTTGCTCATCCACAGAACATCAACGATATAGTAAAAGCTCAGTTGAACAATGAACGTCTCGGCACAGTTAACACTCTTACTAGAAGCGAAGTTAACGGCAATGTAAAGAAGATGTTCAAGCAAAAAGGCACTGGTCGTGCAAGACAGGGCGACATCAAGTCTCCACTTCATGTAGGTGGTGGTATCGCTTTTGGTCCTAAGTCTAAGACTTATGATCAGCGTCCTCCAAAGAAGGCTGTTGACAAGGCTATTAAAGGCGTTCTCTCTATTCTTGCTAAAGAAGGCGGAGTTAGCGTTGTAGAAGGTCTTGATTTTCCTAACGGCAAAACAAAAGATGTTTCTAAATTCATGAAAGACCTTAAACTTGATAAGGCTCTCCTTGTTGTTCCACAGATTTCAGATAACACTAAGCGCGCTGTAGCCAATTACAAGGGCGTTAAGGTTGTAACTCCTCTGAATGTAAATGTAGTAGATCTGCTCAAATATGGTCATGTAGCCATTAATGTTGAAGCAGTTAAACCTCTCCAGGAGGCTCTTGTAAAATGAAAACTCCTCAAGATATCATAATTCAACCTATCGTTTCAGAAAAAAGCTATGAACATATGGCTGACGGTGTTTACCAGTTCAGAGTTGCTAAAAGCGCTAATAAAGTAGACATCAAAAATGCTATAGAAACTATTTTCAAAGTTTCAGTAAAGAAAGTTAACACTACTACCGTTGTCAGCAAACCAAAAAGACGCGGTGTTTTCCAAGGCTACACTCCTTCATGGAAGAAGGCCGTAGTTACTCTCAAAGAAGGCGATAAGATCGATTTCTTTGAAGGTATTGCATAAGTGTAAAAGGAGATTGTCATGAGTTTAAAAGTTTATAAACCAATTACTCCTTCACGCCGTTTTATGACTGGTTTCGATTTTAGTGATATTACCACTAATAAACCATATAAACCTTTGTGTGAATGGTTAAAAACTACTGGCGGTCGTAACCATCATGGTCACGTTTCCTTCCGTCATCGCGGCGGTGGACACCGCACTCTTTATAGAATTATTGATTTTAAGCGCAATAAAGATGGTATCCCTGGTAAAGTTGCCACTATAGAATACGATCCAAACAGAACTTGTCGTATTGCTCTTGTTAATTACAAAGATGGCGAAAAGAGATACATTATTGCTCACGAAGGCATTAAAGTCGGTGACATTATTGAATCTGGTATTCATGCAGATATTCTTCCAGGTAACTGTCTCCCACTCAGAAATATCCCTCTAGGTTCTACTATTCACCATGTAGAATTCAAACCTGGTAAGGGTGCTCAGATTGCAAGATCTGCTGGCGTTAGTGCTCAACTCGTTGGTAAAGAAGGCAAATATGCTCAGATTAATATGCCTTCTGGCGAAATGAGAATGGTTCTTCTTGATTGCCGTGCTGTTATCGGCCGCGTTGGTAACGCTGACCATATGAACGTAACAGTTGGTAAAGCTGGTAGAACTAGATGGAAAGGTATTCGCCCATTTGTTCGTGGTTCTGCTATGAACCCATGCGATCACCCACATGGTGGTGGTGAAGCTAAGACTAGCCGTGGTAGAACTCCTGTTTCTCTCTGGGGTAAACCTGCTCAGGGTTACAAGACCAGAAAGAAGAAAAATCAGACTGATAGACTGATTATATCTAGAAGAAAGAAGTAAGGGAGATTAGAAATGGCTAAGAAAGCTCCATTTGTATGTGCAAGACTAGTAAAGAGAATTCAGGAAATGAATGCTGCTGGCGAAAAACGTCAGATTAAGACTTGGTCTAGAGCTTCAACTGTATATCCTGAATTTGTTGGTCATACCATCGCCGTTCATAACGGTCGCAAACATGTTCCTGTTTTCATTACTGAAAACATGGTTGGTCATAAGTTGGGTGAATTCGCTCCAACAAGAACCTTCAAAGGTCACGCCAACGAAAAAGCTGTAAAGCTTAAATAAGTTGAAGGAGAACTAGGATGAAAGAAAAGATTAAATCTTTACGAATTGTTGGCGTAACAATTCCTGAAGATGATGATATATTCAATGGTCTTAAGAAGATTAAAGGTCTTTCTACCGAACATAGCGAAAATAAGATAGAAAGAATTCTTACTAAGGCTGGTCTTTATACCTATAAGATGAAAGATACCAGAACCGACAAGTCTAAAGGTGCTAAGCCAACTACTGCTAAACGTTCATTCGTGAAAGTTTACCCAAAAGTTGCTGACCTTAGCTGGAAAGAAAAAGCTAGACTTATTGATCTTCTTGAAATGCCTCGCGCAATTTTGAGAAATATCCATACTAGCCCAAAGAAATTAAGACTTGTTGCTGACGCTATTCGTGGTAAAAAAGTTGATGAAGCTCTTGCTATGCTTCAGTTCATGGAAAAGGGCGGAGCTCCAACAATTCTAAAGCTTTTGAAATCAGCAATCGCTAATGCTGGTGCAAATCACGAACTTCGTGCTGATGATCTCTATGTTGCCAAAATCACAATTGATGGCGCTGCAACTATGAAGAGATTTATGGCCCGTGCCCGTGGTAGAGCTGCTAGAATCAGATGCAGAACTTCTCATGCTAAGATTGTTCTTCGCGAAACCAACGAAGCAATCTACAGAGAATTAAAGAAGGAAACTGCTGCAACTGCTGCTAAGAAGTCAGTTAAGAAAGTTGCAAAGAAAGCTGCTACCAAGAAGACAGCTGCTAAAGCTCAGGGAGGTAAAGAATAATGGGTCAGAAGATTAATCCAGTTGGCATTCGCCTTGGTATTACCAGAACCTGGGATTCAAAATGGTTTGCTAAACGTGCTGACTATGCAAAATATGTTCATGAAGATGTTAAGATTCGTGATTTCATCGACAGAAAGACTTTCCGCCGTGAAGGTATCAGCAAGATTGAAATCGAACGCAAGTCTAACAGCAAAGTAAGAGTAACTATCCACACTGCAAAACCTGGCGTTATAATCGGTCGTGGTGGTGAAAAAGTTGAAGTTCTCAAAAAAGAACTTGAACAGCTTACTAACAAAACTGTTTTCTTGAATATTCAGGAAATCAAGCAGCCTGATACTGAAGCAAAGCTTATTGCTGAAAGTATCGCTATGCAGCTTGAACGTCGTGTTTCTCATCGCCGTGCAATTAAGCAGGTTATCAGCAGAGCTCTCAGAGCTGGTGCTAAGGGTGTTAAGATCCTTTGCTCTGGCCGCTTGAATGGTGCTGAAATCGCTAGAAGCGAATGGGTTCGTGAAGGTCGTGTTCCACTGCACACTCTTCGTGCTGACATTGATTATGCTACCGATACTGCAATCACTACTTTCGGTTGTGTTGGTGTAAAGGTATGGATTTTCAAGGGCGAAAAGATTGGCAAAACTCACCTTTATAACAACGAAGCAGCTGCTCCGTCTAACAAGAAATAAGGAGATAACCCATTATGTTGATGCCAGCTAGAACAAAATTTAGAAAACAACACCGTGGCAGAATGACTGGTATGGCCAAAGGCGGCAAATACTTAGCATTCGGTTCATTCGGTTTACAGGCTCTTGATTGTCACTGGTTGACCAGTAATCAAATCGAAGCAGCTCGTAAGGTTATTACTCGTACTGTAAAACGTACTGGTAAGATGTGGATTCGTATTTTCCCGGATAAGCCAGTTTCTAAGAAACCTCTTGAAACTCGTATGGGTAAAGGTAAAGGCGCTCCAGAATTCTGGGTAGCAGTTATCAAACCAGGTAAGATATTGTTCGAACTTGAAGGCGTTCCGGAAAATGTAGCAATCGAATCATTGACACAGGCAGCTAATAAACTTCCTATTCGCTGTCAGGTTGTGTCTAACAATAATTGACAGGTGGTAGGTGCCAAATGAAGAATCGAGAAAACTTTTCTGAACTTAGCGAAACCGAACTCGAAGAAAAGTTCAAACATTATAAAGAAGAATTGTTCAATCTTAGATTTCAGGCTGTAACAGGCCAGCTTTCTAATCCTTCAAGAATTAGTCTTGTTCGCCGCAATATCGCTCGCGTAAAGACTTATCTTGCTCAGTTAGAAAGAAATAGAATTCAGGGTATGCTTAAGAGTGAATACGAAGCTCTTCTTAAAGAAGAAAGCATCGACTCTATGAAGACTCCTCTTTCTGAAAAGATTTCTAAGCTTAAAGCCAGACTTGCTGCAAAAGCACGCAAAGTTAACGCTGATATCAAAGCTAATTGCGACAAGAAAGTTGCTGAATTGCTCAAGAATATCCGCGGTGAAGTTTCTAAGAAGCTTCAGGCTCTTAAGAAAGGCGAAAACAATGCACAGCTCTCTGCTGTTTCTAAACGCTTGAGAGACAATAAATGCACTATTCGCAAGAAATTCCTTGATAAGTTGACTGAAATGGGCTTAAATGATGCTTCTCAGATTGCAACTTTAAAAGAAAATAAGCGTGCCAAATTACGCGAACTCGAAAATATCAGAGTTCTTCAGCGTGAACTTAGCACTGGCGGACTTAACGAACTCTTCAAGCAGATGGCTAGAGACAGTCGTAAAGAAAGCCAGAAGAAGTAGGAGCATTGAGAAATGGAAAACAAAAAAACATTACGCCGAAGCCGCGTTGGTAAAGTAATTGCTGATAGCACTGAAAAAACTGTTAAAGTTGAAATCGAAGGTATTATTCAGCATCCAAGATATAAAAAGTACGTTAAGAGACATACTAACTTCTTGGTTCATGATCCAGAAGAAAAATGTCATGTAGGCGATATAGTTCGTATTGAAGAATGCAGACCTATTAGCAAAAACAAATCATGGGTTGTTCGCGAAGTCGTTAAGGCTGCTGAACAAATTGAAGAATAAGGAGAAACAGCGATGATTACTCAAGAAACCGTATTAAAAGTTGCTGATAACTCTGGTGCTAAAAAGCTTCTCTGCATCCGTGTTTGTGGTTGTGCAGGCAGATCAGTAGGTCATGTTGGTGACGTTATTGTAGCTTCTGTAAAAGATGCTATTCCTGATGGCACTGTAAAGAAAAAAGAAGTTGTTAAGGCTGTTATAGTTCGTACTGCAAAAGAAACTCGCCGTGCTGATGGCAGCTTTATCAAATTCGACGACAACGCTGCAGTTATTATTGGTAACGATAATAACCCACGCGGAACTCGTATTTTTGGCCCTGTAGCTAGAGAACTTCGTGAAAAACAATTCATGAAAATCGTTTCTCTCGCTCCAGAAGTACTGTAAGGAGCTGTAAAGATGATTAAGAAACAGAAAGTACGCCGCACAGTTAAGCATCCTCACATTAAAAAAGATGATAAAGTTAGAGTAATTTCTGGCGAATTCAAAGATAAAGAAGGCAGAGTATTATCTGTTAATCCAGAAAAAGGTACTGCTGTTGTAGAAAGCATTAACATGATTAAAAAGCATGTTAAACCCAACAAAAATGTTGGTAAGGGCGGTATCGTAGAAAAAGAAGGTCCTATAGCTTTATCTAATATAGCTCTTCTTGGTGAAGATGGCAAAATAACTCATGCTAAGTATATTGAACAAGGCGATAAAAGAGTTCGCATTAATGCCAAGACTAAAGAAGAAATTTAATTCATTCTGAATTAAAAAAAGACCATCCGAAAGGATGGTCTTTTTTTTTATTTGTAGTATTTATTGTAGTTGGTTTATGATTGGTGTGGTTGTTTAAAGTCTTCGAATCTATTGAAAGTGATACGAGGCTAAGGCCTCTGTGAGACGATTGCTTTTGCAATCTGTGAGACGGCAGCTGATGCTGCCCGTGGTAGTTGTTCGACAATTCCCACAGTGAAACGTCCCACAACGAAGTGTAACACAGCGAAGCGTATCACTATTGTCTTATATTTCTCTTTTTAGAGAACCAAATATAATCGTTTACTATAAGTTCTCCGACAGATTCAAAAGCTTGCTGGTAATGATATCGTTTTCCCCTTGAGCATTTAAACCTCTTCTTATAGCTTCTTTTGCCTGGTTTTTATCTCCTTTATCCAAAAAATATAAAGCAAGATATAGGTTTGCTTTGGGGTTGTTCGGATCATCCTTTATACTTTTAAAAAGGCAAGCTTGTCCAAAATGTTCTGCTATTGCAGATTCACGATTTTCATTGGAATCAAGAAGCGTTTTTGATATCGCTAGGTAGGTTCTTCCTTTTTCGGCTTCGTCATTTTCTTTTTCAAAGAAGTCGAGAGCATACATATAAGAACCTTTATTAAGCAAGTATTCTCCATTGATTTTATTTAATTCCTGATTGATTTTTTCTATTAAACTTCTGCTTTCAGTATCTTGAGGATTGATTTTTTTGGCTAGTTCTAAGGCTGTTAAATAATGACCTGAATCGTAGGCTAAATTTGAAGCATAGTTCAGCTTAGATGATTCAGAAGGTTGTTTTATTCCTGTTTCATATATTTTGCGAAGGGAGTTGTAAACATCGTCTGAAACACCTTTTCTTAATGATAAAATGTGGGTGCCGTATTTCTCGAAATTACATTGATAGATATAAATCACTGCACGAGTTAACTGTGCATCTAAAAGCTTTTTGTTGTCTTTCTCTGCTACAGCTAATGTTGTAGCAATATCTAAGTATAAGGAGGCTTCTTCTAATTTATTGCTTTCTATTTTGCAATAAGCTTCATCTAAGTTGATCAAAAACGAACTTGATACTCTTTCTAAAAATTTTTCCTTAGATGTATTTTCAATTATTTCGTTATTTCTGGAACTAAAGTTTTTAGCGGAAAGAATAGTAGGGGCTTTTGTTGAAAGTTCTTCTTTTTTTTCGTTTAATAAGCTTTTTAATTCTTGTGTTCTATTCTGATTATGCTGGTTTGCTATAAAGGGTTTGAATTTATAGTTTTCTAAAGAGCCATCTTCATTATTTAGTGTTTTTTTTTCAGTTTGAAATTCTTTTGTGCTTATTTCTTCATCGCTAGTTTGAGGAGTTATAATAATAGGTTCTATAAAGTCAGATTTTTCTGTTGCTTTGGG
Source organism: uncultured bacterium (assembly GCA_900317935.1). Lineage (GTDB taxonomy): Bacteria > Muiribacteriota > Ozemobacteria > Ozemobacterales > Ozemobacteraceae > RUG334. Next base: position 2,007 of record ONIU01000060.1, on the reverse strand, counting down.
TTCTTCACTTATATTAGCTGTCTTTAACTTTCCAACCTTAGGTGCTTGTATAGCCATAGGCATATCATTGTTATCTATAGGAATAGATTCTGCCTGTTTTTTTGCTTTTGCTCTTTTTAATATTTCTTCTTTTGTTGGAAGTTTAAATTTGTTGATTTCTTCTTTTTTAGATTGTGAAATAATTGGCTCAATTTGTTTAGGCTTTTCTTCTATTTTTTTCTCAATAGGTTTTTCTTCTTCTACGGGTTGTTCTACCTTAGATGGAATAGCAGTTACTGCCTTTATTTCAGAAGTTTCTGGATTGTTTAAATTGTCAATATGATTAGAATAAAGCTTATTTAGTTCTTTTAATAGTTTATTGGCTTTACTGTTAGTTGGTTCTTTTTCCAAAACCTGCATTATTAACTCTTCAGCTTCAGCATAGTTTTCATTTTTCATATAAACTTTAGCACAGGCCAATTTAGCTGTAATACTGTCTGGATTATTCTTTAAAGTATTTTGCAGTATTTTAAATGCTGCAGAGTTACTTTTTTCGCTTTTTTGGGAATTAGCAAATACATTCTGAGAATAAGAAGGTGTAGATAATAATAAACTACAAAGAAGAATAAAAGTTAAGGATTTATAATTATTGTAAAACATATAATTACTATATCATAAAGGTTTGTTCGCAACAACCAACAAATTATTTTTAGAGCAAGAGAGCAAGAGAGCAAGAGAGCAAGAGAGTAAGAGAGCAAGAGAGCAAGAGAGCCTTTGGCTTTTGTGGAAATAGTGGGACAGTTGCTTACGCAACTTGTGAGACGGCAGCTGACGCTGCCCGTGGTAGTAGTTCGACAATTACCACAGGCAACGATAGTTGTCGTCCCACAACGAAGTGTCCCACAGTAAAGCGTTCCACTTCTTCACTCTTTACTCTTCAATCTTATATCTTATGATTTACAAATAAAAAGAGCGCAGAGCTAATAATTATTGCTCTGCGCTCTTTGCTCTATGCTCTAATAATATTAGAACTTACTGTATACTTCAGTCCAGAATAGTTTTTCGTCTTTTACTTTTTCATTTTTGTTATCCCTACAGTCACTCTTGTCAGCATTGGTAAAACCTAATGAAAGTCTTGTGCTTGGGTCAAACTGATATTTATATTCAAGGGTTGATATTTTTGCATCAAGCTTATTATAGCCTTCATAAGTGCCATCTTCTGGATTATAAACGTTAGAGGTCATATTCCAATTATCACAATAATCTCCATTAGGTGTAAAGCCTGATTTTACCTGGTCATGATTTTCTTTGACAATATCGTATGCAAATCTGATGGATTGTTTATTAGCAAAAGAGTATTCAAACTGCAATTTTAAATCAGAAGTATTTGAAAAATCGTCGATAAGCATTCCGCCTAAAAGATTCTGGAATCTTGCAATATCATCAATTGGAGTGGTGTGACCGTCGACCGAACCTTGATTCTTATCAAGAGACATTATACCGTTAAAGTTTTTGTCTGCAGTAGTGTAAGCTGCTTTTAGATTAAGATTCGGGGAAGCATCATAACCAAGAGCTGCATGCCATAAATAACCAGTTGCTTTATCTTTTTTGCCTAAATTTTCCATATTTTTGCGTTCGATAGAACTGGCAACCATAGCGGCATCATATTTTACTTTGCCATCACCGGTGAGGTTTCCGCTTGAACCAACTTCAGTGATTACAATTGATTCATCTTTATATTGTAAATCTGCATTAATTAGCTGACCCTCATCATTTCTTTCAACATTGTTATAGTAGTCTTTGCCTTGATCAACATAAACGCCTGCATAAATATTGTGACTTTTTATCTTTGTATCAGCATTCAGATTCCAAATCTGCTTACCTTTTTTATGCTCGTTAATTCCGTTATCATAGTCAGAAAAAATAGCGTTGGCAGTTATTTTAACATCGCCGGCTTTTGTGCTGTAAGTAACGGCATCTGCATAATCATTAAGAACTAGAGCGTGTCCGTGAGTCATAAAGTCTCGA
>ONIU01000149.1 GCA_900317935.1 uncultured bacterium | reverse complement strand
GATTTACCTCATATCCCTGGTATAGGAGACTTTTGAGAATGAGCAGTCTTGATGATTCTTTGAAAACAATTATTAATGAGTTAAAAGCCCAAAAAGATGCATTAGTTCAGAAACAGAATAAATTAATTGATGCAGAAAATGATTTGCGTGTTGAAATTATGAATGCAAATAGAATTCTTAATGAGAAGAAGAAAGAACAGCAGATTATTTCTGATGAGACTTTGATTAAGCGCCAAAAAGCGCGTATAGAAGAATTAAAAAAGGAAATAAGGACTCGGCAGACTGAAGAAGATAAGTATAAACAAAGCCTTTCTGATTTAAGAAAGAAAGTAACTAATATTAATAATATCTTATCTAATACAATGCAGGATTATAAAGAAAAAAAAGCTGCTTTAGAACAAATACGAAATGAAAAGCCTTTGCTTATTAAGCAGATTGATGAATTAAAATTTAAATTAGATAATATTGAAGAAGCTCAAAATAAAGTAGATTTTTTGGAAGAAGAATATCGTAAACTGAATGCCTTGAGAAATACTGTGATTGTGAAGTTTGATGCAACCGTAGAACTTCTTAATAATATGGAAAATGATAAAAATAAAAACTTATTGAAGGCCAGAAGTATTTATAATGGGGTACAGTCTTTTATTAACGTTTTAAAAGATGGAAAATAAAGGGAGGTTAGGAAAAGATGCAGATAGCACAAATTTTAGCTGAAGCAGAAAAATCGAACAGTTCGTTGACTAAAGCTCTTTTAAAGAAGATTCAACAGATTAATGCAGAAAAAATTGAATTAGAAAATAATTTTAATGAGGAATCGGCAATTAGAGCTAATACTTTGCTTCAGAACCAGTTATCTAATATTAATAAAGAAATAAAGGAGCAGGATAATTCCTTTAAAAACCTTGTTTCTGAAAAAGCTATGAAAAATATAGAATTAGCTAAACTTTGCGGTGAAGAACAAAAGCTAGTTGCTTTGGCAAAAGCCCAACAGGATAATAATGCCAGGTATGCTGAAGCTATTGAAAGTATTAATGCTCAAATCACTAATCTAAATGAAGAGAAAAAAAGAAGAGATAAAGTTGTTAATGAATTTTACGAAGAAAAATCTGATTTTGAAGAATTACAAAAAGAATATGATGAAAAAAACAATGAATTTAGAATTTACGGACCAGAAGCAGAAAAAAAATTGCAAAAGGTCTCTGAGTTAGAACCAAAAGTAAGAGATTTAAAAAAGGCCATAAAGGATGTTGAGCCTGCTATAAAAGAAATATGGGATTTGCTAGAAAATGATAATTTTGATATCTTTGTAGGTCATAAATAAAAAATAATTAAAGATTAGAATCTTAGAAAGGTTTAACCATGACTATAAAATTAAGAAAAGGTGAAAAGATAAATTTATCTAAAGAAAGCAGAGGTTTGGCAAAAGTTATTGTCGGGTTAGGCTGGGATGAGAATACTGGCAGTAAAAAAGATGAAAGCTTTTTAGGGGAATTGGGAAAGATATTGTTTGGCAGTGCTGCATTGTCTGAAGATGATTTCGACTGTGATGCTGTTGCTATTATGCTTGAAGGTGGTCATTATAGAAGAAGAGAAGATCTCGTTTTTTATAACAATCTAGTTCATAAAAGCGGTAGTGTTAAGCATATGGGCGACAATCTAACCGGTAATGCTTCTGGTGAAAAAGGTGATGCTGAACAGATTTTGATAGATTTAAAGCATGTTCCGGAAAAATATGACAAGATTGTTTTGGCTGTTGGTATTTATCAGGCTTTGCAAAGACATCAGCATTTTGGAATGATTGAAAATACTTATATTAGAGTTGTTGATGACAGCACAAAAAGGGAAATTTGTCGTTATAATCTGACCGATAACTATCCTAATATGACTCACGTTATTTTTGGTGACCTTCACAAGGATAAAAACGGTGAATGGCAGTTCCGTGCCATAGGCGAAGGTACAAAAGATGATAACGTTGTTGCGTTGGCTAACAGATTTGTTAATTAACAGTAAGAAAACTAACTGTTTCTCTTGAACTTTTTACAAAATTAATCTAAGCTATATAAATTAAATCATCATCGAGTGGTCTTATAATGTTTGAACGTGGAAAAATAGCAGATTTAGAAAATTATTTTCTGCCGGTTTCCAAACGTACAAATAAATCTGTCTATGTTTACCGTATTACAGCCACAGATGGTAAGGTAAATGATTTTATTGCCCGTTATATTTCTTCTGCAAGACAAAACGGTTTGCTTCTTGATGGTGGAATAAAGAATCCCGATACTTCCAACGTTCAATATTGTCTGAATATTTTGGGCAGAGATTTTAAACTTGCGCCGGCTTTTTTCCAAAGTCAGATAAAAACTCTGCTGAGATTGGATTATAATAAATCAAAAGCTATTGGCGACCAGCTTTATGACTATTTCTTTGAACAGTCTAAGACAGGAAAACAACCTCAAAATCTTATGGTAAACCTTTACCTTAAGTTTATGTGCTGGTTTTACTGCAAGTTCACCATGATGGTTCCAAAATTGGGGCAGGATTTTGCTCCAAAGGTTCTAGTCTGGGATAAAACTAGTAAGCATGAGTTGATTTTCCTAGACCTTATTTCAAAGCTTGGGGCAGATATTCTTTATATTTTCCCAAAAGGAGATAAGGTTTATCTTCCCTTAGATAAAGAATCTTCTTTTTCTTATTTATATACTAAGCCTGGTTTAATGCCTTTTGACCCGAATTTAACTCTTAGAAGCGTTATAGAAAACATAACTTTCGGCGGAGCCATTGATGTAGCTTTAAAAACAAATGAAAAGTCTGTTCTAAATACCTGGGTTCAGGATAATTTATTTACCTATAATTCGGCTTTAACTGATTTTGCTTTAAGAAAACCTCCAGAAAAAGGTTTTGCTAATATGTTCTTCTTGCAGTATGGAGTTGAAGACAAGTATTCATACAGTTCAAATCTTTCTGATTTTTATAAAAAACTTGTTAGCAAACAGCGCAAAATAGTTATTATCAATAACGAAATTCAGGGTGCTACTCCCGATGAAGTCTTCTCTATAGAACGAGGAAACTACAACAATGTTCAGCAGCTTGTTGCGGCGCTTTCAAAGAATATAACTTTTCCAAAAAGAAAAGATTTGGAAGAAATGATGAAGAAAGCTTTTGCTGAAGTTATTTATGAAGATGCAAAGCCATCTTTAAATAATATGCAGAAGCTTAATAATATTGCCGTTAATATCGTTTGCTGGATGAAACGCATTCTGCCGGAAATGTTAGGCAGTCTGAAAATGCCCGAATGCGGAACTTTCATTTATTTCAGTACTAAAAAGCCTAAAATAGCAGAAAAGATTTTCTTTTCACTGCTAGCTAAGCTTCCTGTCGATGTTATCTGCTTTTTCCCAAATGCTAAAGAAGATTATGATATAAGCACAAAGGCTAAAAAAGTTAAATTTGAAGATACACTTACTCTTGATTCTTTCCCTGTTCAGAATGGAATTATTCGCGAAATGACTTTCGCGGGGCAGGCAGAACAGGAAATAAGCCAGGTTCTACGGGTTGACGGCTCTTTTGTTACACAGCAGTATAGAAAAGCACAGGTTGTTACTCTTAACACCAGTTCTTTTGAAGTTTATTCTCTTTGGGGTCAGGAACTTAGATTCAGACAGGGTTTTTCAAATACAGATTCCGAAGTCTTTATTCCAACCATTTTTGCAAAAATGAATGGGGTAGAAGGCGGCAAAGAAAAGCTGGATGATTACTGGCTTAAAATGAAAGAGTTGTTTACGCCGGAAACTACCGTTGTTTCCAGTTATCCATGGGTTAAAAACGACATTGGAAAATTAATGTCTGGTAATGCTACTAGATATATGGATATTCGCGGAAAACTTCTGCTTAGAAATATCAAGAACAGTTCTGATTATAAATATGGTTTTATTGATATTGACAAACAGAATTATCTATTAGATAAAATTCAGGCTTTTCTTGATGAAAGAAGTATTAGCGGCATGGGCAAAAACGGTAGGGAATATGCTGTCATTGGTATTCTTTTAGACCTTCCTCAGGAAATACTCTTAAAGCTTCAAGAATTTGATTTTACTAAGACTAATCCAAAATATATTTTTATTATAACCAATCGCTATTGTTTCTCTTTTGAAGAAACAGTTGTTGCTAATTTCTTGCATTTTTTAGGCTTTGATGTTTTAATATACACACCAACAGGTTTTGAATGTTTCGGACCTTCTCTAGTAAAAAGAGACTACAAAAACTTTAAACTTGGACAGTATCTTTTTAATTGCGAAGTTCCGGATTTCTCTGCACTTGAAAGACCTTCTATCTCAAGATTTGTAGAAAGCTTATTCAAAACAAAACTGTGGTAATGCTTTATATAGGAGTTGTTTTATGGCTATCAATATGGGTAACTCTGCACCTACACAGCAAACTGCTGCAGTGACTGTTCCGGCTCAGCCAGCGGCAATGACTACCGATTTGGTCGAAGTTCCAACTTTTGATATGGAAGCCGAACGTCAGGCTACCTATGATATGCTTAAGCAGTCTCCTGAAATTCAGGCTCTTACAAGTCAGATTGAAATCAATAATATTGAAACCATAACTGGTTTCGGTGCTGAAGCAGCTGAAGAAATTTCTAGAGCTTCTGACAGTGTTTTAAATAATGTCAGTCTTCCTCAGCTCAATGAAAGCAGCGATTTGCTTGTTTCTTTGAACAAGGTTATGGAACAGTTCCTGCCCGAAGAATTAACTCCAAAACCAGAATCTTTCTGGGATAAGATAGTTAATTTCTTTAAAGGCGGCTTAAAGAAGCAGCTTGATAATATTTTGAGAAAGTATGAAACCTTTGGTGGCGAAGTAGATAAGATTTATACTCAGCTCAAAAAATATGAAACTGATATTAAGCTTGCCAATCGTCAGCAGGAAGAACTTTATCAGGCTAATGTAAGCTACTATAAAGATTTGGTAAAATATATTGTAGCTGGTGAAGCTGCTTCAGAAGAACTTGCTAAAATTATTCAAGATACTCAGGCTGAATATAGTCGTACTAACGACAACGAAATGATGCTTAGGCTTAACGATTACAATAAAGCCAAAGAAATGTTAGATCAGCGTGTAGATGACTTGAGAAAAGCAGAAATGGTTGCTCTTCAGTCCTTGCCAACCATTAAGAATCAGCAGTATAACAATATGAATCTGGTTCGTAAAATCAATTCTGCTTTTATTATTACTTTGCCTATTTTTAAGACCAATCTGGCTCAGGCAATACAGATTAAACGCCAGAAACTTCAGGCTGATGCTATTGCCGCTCTTGATGAAAAGACTAATCAGCTACTTGTTCAGAATGCCAAGAACGTTGCTACTCAAAGCAAGCAAATTGCCAAGATGGCAAGCGGCAGTTCTATCAAGATAGAAACTCTTGAAAAGAGCTGGAGAGAAATTGTTAACGGAATTCAGGAAACTCAAAGAATTCAGGAAGCTGCTAAGAGACAGCGTGAAGACGATAAAAAACGTCTTGAATCTATTAAGGATGATTTCAAGAAATTATTTGGTTCGCCCAATGGGCACCGTTAAAATAAAAATGGAGGGTTAAGAAATGACTATTAATCTAAAAAAGGGTGGTAAGATTAATCTTACAAAGGAAAAACCAGGGTTAAAGAATTTGTTAGTTGGTCTCGGCTGGGATACTAATCAGTTTGATACCGGTGCTGATTTTGACTTAGACGCTTCTGCTTTTGTTTGCGGTGCTAACGGCAGATGTCGCAGTGAAGCTGATTTCGTTTTCTACGGTAATCTTGAACATGAAAGCGGTGCTGTAATTCACAGTGGTGACAACAAGGTCGGTGGCGATGGGTCTGAAGATTCTGATGAAGAAGAAATCCAGTTAGACCTCTCTAAGGTTCCTAGTTATGTAGAAAAGATTGCTTTTACTGTTACTATTTATGATGCAGTAAAACGCAGACAGAACTTCGGTCAGGTTTCTAATGCTTACATCAGAGTTGTAGACAGAGATTCCGGTGAAGAACTTGTAAGATACGATCTTGGAGAAGATTTCTCTATTGAAACTGCAATTGTAGCTGCTGAAATCTATAAGAATGCTGGAGAATGGCGTTTCAATGCTATAGGCAGCGGTTTCCAAGGTGGTTTGGCTGCTCTTTGCCGACATTATGGCTTAGATGCTGATTCTGAATAATTAATTAAAAACTGTTTTGTTGGTAACAACAAAACAGTTTTTTTTGGTAATAAGATATGACAATATATTTAAAGAAAAGTGAAAAAATAAACCTTAAAAAGAAAGAAACGGGGTTAGGTGAGATTTCTATTAATCTCAATTGGAATTCAACTCCAAAAAATCAAGGTCTCTTAGGGTCTTTATTTGGCTCTAACGGAGGCATTGACTTAGACTTAGCCTGTTTATACGAATTAAAAAATGGTGAAAAAAATGCTGTTCAGGCTTTAGGCAACAGTTTTGGCCGCTTAAATCGTCCTCCATATATTGCATTAGATGGAGATGATAGAACAGGTGCTAGTTCTAGCGGTGAAACCATTAGAATTAACGGTGATAAGATATCCGAAATAAGGCGAATT
>ONIU01000110.1 GCA_900317935.1 uncultured bacterium | reverse complement strand
CCATCAACAAAATATGAAAAATTATAAATCACTCAATCTTTCGTGTCAATATTTTTGAAGTTACTCGCCCTCTCTAAGCGATAATGCGGCATTAAGAAGTTTTTTACTATATTCATGCTTTACCCCATTAAGCAGAGAATCTGCTTCAACTTCCTCTACAATCTTCCCATGATATAGAATTATGATTCTGTCAGCAATTTGTCTGACAACAGCAACATCATGAGAAATAAAAACCATAGATAACCCTCTGTTTTTTTTCAGTTTCATAAGAAGCTCAAGTATCTGAGCCTGAACAGATACGTCAAGAGCAGAAACAGCCTCGTCAGCTATAATTATTTTTGGGTCTAGAATCAGTGCACGACATATACCTATTCTCTGTCTTTGCCCGCCACTGAACTGAGAGGGGTATTTATACAGACAGTCTTGGGTTAAACCCACTTCTTCCAATGCTTTTTCTAAAAATAAATCCATATCTTCATTTATGGATTTCGAATGTATTTTTAATGGTTCTAAAAGTATTTCCCTGACTGTCATTCTAGGGTCAAGAGAGCCAAATGGATCTTGAAAAACCATTTGCATATCTTTCAAATTTTGTAAGCGTACAGCCCTGTTATTACTCAGCAAATCTCTGTCTAAAAGCGTTGCTGTCCCAGAATCAGCCTTGTGAATTCCCATTAGAACTCTTGCTAAGGTAGATTTTCCTGATCCTGATTCCCCAAGAATACCAAGAATTTCACCTTTCTTAACAGAAAAGGAAACATCATCAAGAGCTTTTACTTCATCAGGCTTTTCTTTTTTTATCATTTGTCTGATTTTGCCTGTAAAGCTTTTTTCCAAGATAAAACTTTTACATAATCCGTTAACTCTAAGTATTTCTTCTTCCATTTTTTCTTATTTACCTACCACCCTTCCCCCCTTCTTAGAGGCTGTCCGAAAAATAAATATTGAATCAAAAATTATATTCTGCTAATTGGCTACACATTTGTCATAAAAAGTATAGCGTATGGGCTTTAGCCCTGAAAGCTATACGTTTATGACAATGTGTAGACGACAAATAAATACTAATTTTTCTGCAAATTTCAAGTTTTCGGACAACCTATTTTCAAAGGGGGATGTCAGCTATGCTGACAGGGGATTTTAACTCCTGACTCTAAAGGTTCCAACACGCAGCCAAATGATTTTCCCCCACCACTTTCAATTCTGGTCTATCACTCCAACATTTTTTACCGACATTCTTGCATCTGTCTGCATAGACACAACCGCTAGGTTTGCTGTCAGGGGAAGGTAAAGCTCCGTTTATAGGCTTAGGCAGTTTACGCTCTGCAACCAGTCTTGGCAAAGCAGATATCAAATCAGCAGTATATGGATGTTTCGGATTATTAAGAATTTCCTTAGCAGGTCCAATTTCCACTAAATTGCCACAGTATAGCACTCCTATATCATCTGAAATGCTTCTTAATACTCCCAAATCATGACTGATAAATAACATACTCAACCCATTGTCATCAATCTGTTTTCTTAATTCTTTAAGAAGCTGTATCTGCAGTTCAGCATCTATAGCAGTTGTGGGTTCATCTGCGATAATCAGTTTCGGGTCCATAACCAGCGCCATTGCCATCATTGCGCGCTGTCTCATTCCACCACTCAGTTGGTGAGGATAAGAATCAAGAAACTTTTCCGGCTCTTTAAAACCTGCTCTTAATAAAGAATTAATTACTATTTTTTCTACTTCTTTACTGCTTACAGAATCATTATGAGCATATACAACTTCACCAATCTGTTCAGAAAGCTTCATTAGAGGGTTCATTGCCGTCATGGGTTCCTGAAAAACAAACCCTACATCTTTCCCTCTGATTTTATTCAAATCATATTCTGAAGCATTGGTAGTTTCTATGCCATCAACATAAATATGACCACTGCTGCTTTTAATAGAGCCTTTTGGAATAAGCCCAACTATGCTCATAGCCATAACAGACTTACCTGAGCCTGATTCTCCAGCTATACCAAGACAAGTTCCCTTCTTTATGTGAAGGTTTATGTTTTCTAATACAGGTAAAGCCTGACCATATGTTCCGTTTAAAGTTAAACTGTAATTTTCTATCTTTAACATTTTACAGCTTCGAATCTTCTTTACCAAACATTAGTTTCCAGTTAAAAACATCATTCCACAAAGTTGTAGCAGATTTAACTGTTTGAACCGGATTACCATGAATTAAAGCCAGGTTGCTGGGTCTCAAAAGGAATGCACAGGGACAAAGCTCAGAAAGCTTTTCGTTAACCTTTTTATAAGCTTCAGCTTTATTTTCATTTGTTACTGCCATATCAAGGATTGCTAAATTTCTGTCTAATTCATCATCACTTATTCCAGTGAAATTAAGGCTTTCGGAATCTTCTGCCTTTTTTGTTGCAAACAGAGATTTCATACTGCAATTATCGCTTATATGATAACTTAACAAAGCAGTATCAAATTCACCCTTTTTAAGCTTGGCATTAACAAAATCATTCCAATTAACAACTTGTATTTCTGTAGAAATACCAAGAGTTTTTAGATGATCTGACATTTTTTCAGCAATCATTCTGCGGCTCATGCTATCGCTGTTAACAACAAGGCTTATCTTAAAATCGCTTCCATTATATTCTCTGATTCCATCGTTGTTCTTATCAACAACTCCAGCTTCTTCAAGAAGTTTCTTACCTTCTTCTATACGTTCACTCAAGCTTTTTGAAGCCTCATTCTGAGGAATCAGATTATCAAACAATTCTGTTGCACCAGAACCATAAGAATTCTTTGCGCAACTTCTATCCATTATCAAATTCAGTGCTTTTCTGACTCTAACATCTTTCAATTTTTCACTTTTTGAATTAAAAACCCAGGTTAGAACAGCCGGATTCTGATGCTGAACATATACTATATTTTCAACACCAAGATTCTGAAGCTGTTCTGCAATCATAGAAGGCGCACTCATCCAATCGAATAAGTTTTCCCTAAAATCACTCAGAGTCTGCTGAAGTTCATAAGAACAAATAATAGCTATCTTCGGTCTCTTAGAACCTTTGCCATCAAAGAAATTAGCATCAGGTTCAAGAAGCATATATTTGTTCTTGTCATTATCAACAACCTTATATGGTCCTAAGCCAACAGGCTTTGCTATAAAGTTCTTATAAGCTTCTTCAACAGTTCCACTGGCTATCTTTTCCTTGCTTAGTATATGACCAGGCAATAAACCAGCACATAACATATCCAGATATTTTATAGAATTGTCTGGGAACACAATTTCAAGGTTTTCAGAATCATTCTTTATTGAAACAATTTTCTTTGCCGCTTCAGAATAAGGGCTGTTCTTTTCCGGAGAAACCATCTGGTTAATACTATATTCAAATTCTGAAGGTTCAAAATTCTGACCATCGTGCCATTTCAAACCCTGTCTCCATTTGCCACTCAAAACAAGATTATTGCCTTCTAATTTTGTTTCATAACTTTCAAGCAAATAGGGTTCATAAGTTCCGCTGCCGATTCTTCTTAAAGGAGAAGCATAAACCATATTACAGAACATGGTATCATGTTCTAGCTCTGCTGCCTTTAACGGGTCTATTTCTTCAGGAGAACCATAGAAGCAAAGTCTGACAACAGCCCCACTCTTATCAGCCATAAGCTGTGCATACTTTTCCGGGATTTCCTTTTTACCACAGCCTGTTATAAAAAGGGCACAAAACCCTAATAAAACAAGTAATAATACTTTTTTGTTCATTCTATCACTGACCATATTTGTTAAATTCCTGTAATTGATATTGCGAATTCTTTAATGATTCTAATTCTCTCAAAACTTCAGCTCTCAATGCTTCAGAGCTGTTGGTTGATGCAGCAGCTTTTTCAAAATGTTCCTTAGCTTCATTATAACGATTTAATCTTTTATAAACTAATCCAATATCCCTATGATAAACAGGATTGCCAGGATTCAGTTTAATTGCTTCTGTTAAAGCATTAACAGCCGTATCAGTCCGTCCTAGATTGAATGCAGATAATCCCAATATATTCTGCATCGTTGGGTCATTAGGAACCCGTTGAACAACTGCATATGAACTATCAAATGCCTTTGCCCAATTACCATTCTGAGAGAACAGTATAGCTAGTGTTGCCTGAGCCTGAACTTTAAACTGCTCAAATTTCAACAGCTTAGTCAGATATTTTTCAGCATCCTTAGCCAAATCTGCAGCATTATATCCATACTTTTCAAGACCCTGAGACCTGGAAAGATCTGCCGCAATCTTACCTGCATAAAGATAATAAATTGAGCGAGCATCGCCGGCTGTCATTTTTATACCATTTTTTGCTTCTTCAAAAGCTTTTGGATAATCCTGCAAAAGGTGGTAATAAACATGCATTTTTCTAAAAACTACAGAATGATATGTTGAACGAGCATTGAAGTTAATGTTCTTCCAAGCTTTATCAGCATAATCAAATGCAATTTTCGGTCCCTTCTTCAATTCATCTAATAAAACACTGATTTTATTAGCCAAACCGCCTTCATTATTAAATAATTGTCTGAGAACACCTATAGCCTGCTGATCCAACCTATTAGAATTTATACCATTATAGAGATTGGTTAAATAACTGTAAGTATTCTGATTACTATTCTGTTCATACCAGGCAGCAAGCTTATTGTAAGGATCTCCGGGAAGAGGGTCAAGAGCTATAGCTTCGAGCAAAAGTTCTCTTGCTTTCAACATATAAAGAATATCATTGCTTCTATAGGTCATTAAAGTTTCAGCTTCTCTGACATTAGTATCAGCAACCCAGCATCTTTGTTCATGTACAAAATTAGTAATGGCTCCAAAAGCAGAAACAGAAACAAGGAACACACACAAAGGAGATTTTACCCCTTGTATTGGAATTCGTTTCAAAGGTGATTTGAAAAAGTTTGTTTCCGTTAGAACCGGAATTAAAGATAAAAATACAACAGCAAAAACAGCCGTTTCTATTCGGTGGAATGGAAAATCGGGCATAGCAGCAAATAATTGCGATACTATAGCAGCTCCTAATGCTACGATTAATATATGATCACCATTCATAACATCTTCTCTGCGAGTAAAAATGTCTCTTCGCAAAGAATCCTGAATAGAGCTATATACACGTTTAACCAGGAAAAGAAATAGAATCATTCCAATAATGCCTAATTCAGAAAAAATCTGAAGCCAGTCATTGTGAGCCTGTCTAAATGTAACTGCAGTAAAGCTTTCTTTGTTATTATCAGAAAAAACGGTGCTTTCTCTTAATGGGAAAAAGTGCTTAAAAGACCCAAAACCCTGCCCAGCAAGAACTGTAAAATTATTTTCTTTAAAAGCCTGATTATTACCGAACCATACCCACATTCTTTCATAGGTATTGCTGACTAGTCTGTCTAATGTGAATGTAAGTTTGATTTTATCCCACATAGACTCAGATTTTATTGTTACAGCAGAAACAACCAAGCCCCCTACAAAAAATACTACAACAATGCCAGCTAACATTCCATATCTCTTTATCAACTTAAAGCCTTTATCGTTTATCAGGGTCATTATAACCATATACAAAAAACCTACAGCAAAGCCAATAAGAGCAGCTCGACATCTAGTTATATAAAGGCCGTAGAGAAGCCAACCGAATAAGCCTAGCGAAAATACTTTCATTAAAATATTTTTGTAATAGAAGAAAAATGCCAATGGAACAAAAGCCACAAACATTACAAAAGTCCCAAGATAATTGCGGTTTCCAAAGGTAGAAACAACAGACCCCATAGCATAATCAGGGCTTGCCAACTGAGGGAATAAGGGTAGATAATAGCCATTAGGATCATAGTTTTTGGCTAATACCTGTTCTTTTACATAATGGATTCCACTAGCATCAAATTTAAAATATAAATTATAGGTTTCCATAAAACCTATAGTTGCAGTTGCTATGCCTGTAAACACAACCACCCACAACAGTAATTCCACCTGCCATCTGCTTCTAAATACATTGACTATTATAGGGAAAAGCAGCATGATAGTGAACACGCAACGCAAATCTCTTATCGCAGAAATGCCATTATAGTTCCACATTACAGAAAGAGCACAAAACCCGAAGAATAAAACAAGAGGCATATCAAGCGAAGTTCTTGATAAGGCTACTTCTTTATTAAACAAGCCAACCCCAAAAAGGCGACAACAAAAAATACCACCTAAAATGCCAAGCATGATTCTAGAAAAGTATTCCTTAGGGGTTAAAAAATTTTCTGTAGTCAGTCTGCTATATAAAAAAGGCATTACAAGAACAAAAATCAATGTTCCCAGATATACTATCCATTCTATTGTAGAAAGATTTGCTCTTGTTTCATTATCAGACTTTCTAAATAGATTATGTAGAATATCTTCAAAAACGCCAAAAAATAATGATTTATTTGCCCTGGTGTATATTAATTCTTCACTCATTTTATTTCTTATCTGCCTTTTATTCTTATCCAATCTACAGGATCAGTATTATCGCTGCCATTGGCCTTTCTTTTACCAGAACCATCTGCCAAATCAACCCAGTCGGTAAGTTTTGTGTTATTAGGAGATACCCTTATGGAAGAAGAGCCTGGATAGAATGGATTATCAACTGTTGGAGCCGGCAATATAAGCAGTATTTCAGAAGAAGAGGCTGGATAGCTTGCAACAATTCCAGCTATAAAACCAGCATCAACGTCTTCGGTTACCCATAGATCAGAACCGCCGGCAGCAGGTGATGCATTTGAAATAACCAAATCCTTAACAGGAGAACCAGATTCTTCTGCATAAAGACATCTTGAAAATTGTAATCTAATCATATCATTTGCGCTAATATGACTATTGTTGTCCAAATCAAGCCAGGTAGCCTTCTGGAGAGTCAGAGGCGGTTTATATTCCACTTTGATATCATCATAAATACTGTCCATATCAGGACCATCAGACCATACCTGACCTTTTACCCAATCGATATGATAATCTCTGTCCCATGGGTCACGCGGCAAATCCTGCAGATAATTGCCCAACAGATATCTTAAATCGTTATGTTTAAATGGCAATTCTTCCATAGTGTCATATTTTATAAGTGCTTCTTTTATAATATCAAGCTCATGTTCAGCCTTAGCTAATTTTGCCTGTTTTATATAATCCTGATAGTAGGGGAGAGCAACACCAACAAGTATTGCAATGATAGTAATGATTATTAAGAGTTCTATTAAAGTAAAGGCACGCTTTTTCATCTGTTAAATCCTTATTGAGCTGCTTTTAATTTTACACTTGTATCACTAGATTTGTTCGGAATAATAGTTCCGTTATCTGGGAAATAGTTTTCAGGCTGTATCTTATCATCTTCATATAGTCCCATACCAGCTGGATATTTGCCTATAATAGAAGCTTCTGAAGTATCATAAAAAGTTGAAGAAGCAACTATGTTATCGCCAACTTCCATATCTGCATTTGGACAAACCTTTATACGAACCCAGTTGTTGCCTCTTGGGTGCTTCTTATTTCCTGCTGATTGCCCAGAAAAATCTTCAATGACTGCGCCATCGCCAAATGGGTTAGTTCTTGGGGTAGTCTTGCCTGTAGGAGTTACAACGAAATTGTTATTGATATCACTGGTATCATAACCACCTATAGGTCTGGCAAACTTAATATCTATTATATCACCTGTATCAACCATTGAATTATTGTTATTATCTGTCCACCAGGCTCTTGTTGGAGCCATCAGAGGCCTTACGTCTCTTGAAATGATATTAGTGCCTAAATCTCCGTCATCAGCGCCACTGAAAACCATCGCTGCAGCATGAGAATAATAATAGATTCTTCCCCAGGGGTCAGTCATAGGCTTTATTAAGTAGCCACCTACCAGCCTCTGCTGGAAACTTTCTAAAGCTTTTTTATACTCATCGCCTGTCTTACCAAAACCTGGGTTGAAAAACTCACTGTTATCTGTTTCAAATCTCATTATGGCATTTCTAAGTTCGTTTAAGTCTGATTTGGCTGTTGATATTCTTGCATCATCAAGGTAGTTCTGTACATAAGGCACGGCCACACCAGCTAAAATCGCAAGTATAGTTATAACCACCAGCAATTCTATAAGAGTAAAACCTTGTTTCTGCATATAACACCCCTTTTTATACAATTTATGCTTTTAATCTTTATATTTTTTTTGCAAAAGAAATGCCATTTTTACTATTAACGTCTAGTAAATTTTTGTAATTATAACATAGAATAAAAAAATAGTTAAAAATATTTCTAGTTCCTAACTTCTAGTTTATTTCTGTATTCCTCTAATAAGTCTTCTGCTAAATAACCATCACTCATACAATGAAGATCAGCAACCCCATTACTTATCAAATCATATTCTGATGAATTATAAAAAAAATCTAAGGCTTTATCTAATGAAATACCAGCTAACTCTGAAAAAAGCTTTACTACTCTGGCATATTTCATCTGTAATAAAATTGGATTTGCTATCATAACTTCTTACTTTCTTTATAAACTAAGTATTTTTCTATAACACTTTGATTTCTAAAACATATTTGTAAATTAGGTTTTGCATATTTTAATCTTTTTAATGCCTCTTCTTTATTTATCAAACCAGAAAAAAATAACTCTACAGTATCAAAAACTTTATCATTAGCCACACCACCAATTACAATATCATAATCAGATTTATCCAAGTTTTTTCTACAGCTTAAAACAAACTCTAACCATTGTTCTGAATAAGTTTCAAATTTCTGAACGTTACACTTTTCTAGTGCAACTTCATCAAAAGTATAGGTTGTAATATAAGCTTCTAATCCCATTTTTAAATATCTTTGACACAATGAAAAAGCCTGTTCATATATAGGGGTAGTATAAAAACCTTTACCAAAATCAACTCTTCTTCTGGAATGATAAATATCTGGGTTTTCTACTATTATTTTAGATGCGTGAAAAAGTATCAAAATTAGCTCCTTTAGCCCTCATAACCTCTTCAATATCATCTAAAATATAATCTTTATCTTGAGTATGCAAAAATTCATAACCAGGAATAATATAGTTATCAAGAATATCACTTTTGTTTTTCAAAAAGTCATACAATTCTTTTTTGTTCAAGTTATGTCGTATTGCCATATTTTCAATACAAAAAATAGCAAACTCAAGTTCTTCAGAAGTCATTTTAAATAGCCTTTCAATAATATTATATCATATTCTTAAATAAAAAAAGCATCTCTTTCGAGATGCTTTT
>ONIU01000082.1 GCA_900317935.1 uncultured bacterium | reverse complement strand
ATTTTTATGAGTTTCAAAAACCTTTTTAACAGATTCTATGTCGTTAAATGGAACAACAAGAGTATTTGAAGCTATGCCTTCAGGTATGCCAGGGCAGCCTGGAATTGCGAGAGTAGCAACACCAGAACCAGCAGAAACCAGCAGTGAATCGCCATGACCATGATAGCCGCCGTCACATTTAATTATGTATGGTCTGTTAGTAAAGCCTCTGGCAAGTCTGACGGCAGACATGGTTGCTTCTGTTCCGGAGCTTACAAAGCGCATTTTTTCTATTACAGGAAAAGCTTCACAAATTAATTGAGCTAGTTGCATGACCGAGAATTGCGGGACCCCAGGTTCCTACGTAGTCAAGATATTCGTTGTCATTAACATCAATAACGCGACTACCGAAAGCGCTTTTTATAAAAGGAGGTTCGCAGCCGACAGATTTGAATGCTCTTACGGGGCTGTTTACTCCACCAGGAAAGTATTTGCTTGCTAATTCTAGTTCTTTACTCATTTGTTCGCCTTTTTAAATTATGAAATTTGATTTATAATACTCTCATTTTATATGGAGTTGATAATATTTTACTGTTAGTAAGAGTTATACTAAAGCCCTCCCTTGAGGGAGGGAATTAAAGGGAGGGTGACTTAACTATGGTTAAAGCAAGTTCTGTGACATAAATATTGATTTAAATGAATATTTATAATTATTCAACATATTTTTATACGCTGCCGCTAAATAGAGTTTTCCTATAGTTCTGTCACCCTTCAGTCAGACATTCGTCTGACAGCTCCCCTCAAGTGGAGCCTTTAGGACATTTATCACTCACCATTTACCACAACTACTTCACCCTTCACCCTACTCCCTAATCCCTAATCCCTAAAAATACCTCATCGAGGTTTTCTTAAGTTCTCTAACAGTATTGAATACTTTGTATTCTTTTAAGTCGAATTTTTCAGAAATCTTTTTGATAATTTCGTCTAATTCTTCTTTTGTATGACTGTGAATCATTACAAACAAATTGTAATCCCACCCTTCTGGGCATTCTCTGTCATAGCAGTGTGATACTTCCTTCATTTCAGCCAGTTCTGTGCCGACTTCGTGGATTATATCTGAAGGCACTTTCCATGCAGTAAGAGCGTTGGTTGTATAACCTGCATTCTGAGGCTTTATGGCAGCACCTATTCTTCTGATTATTCCATTATCGCAGCAGTTACTGATTGTTGCGATAACTTCTTCTTCTGTGCAACCGACTTCGTTTGATATTCTTTTAAAAGGACGGGCTTCGAGTTTAAAACCATTCTGAAGTTCACTCAGTATTTTTTTTGTTTTTTCATCTAAAAGAGTATTCATTATAAATCCACCTTTACTTTAAAATACTTTTTAGATGAAAAAAGCTTTATTTCATCTATACCAGATTCTTTTTTTATACTGTCTAATATTTCTTTCTGGCGTTCCGGGGAATTGGTGATTAGTGTAAACCAAACATTAGGCGTTCCTTCGCGCAGATAATTGTGGGTTACTTCATCAAAACGGTTTATCACAGCAGCAACTTCGTCGACGCGTTCCTCAGGAACATTCATAGCAGCTAAACAACCCTTATAGCCCAGCTTTCTGCTATCGAAAAAAGGACCTACATAACGAATTACACCGTTCTGTATAAGTCTGACAATTCTAGAGATTACAGCATATTCGTCAATCCAGAGTTTATCGCCAATTGCTTTATAGGGCTCTGCTACAAGCGGAAACCCGTTCTGCAGCATCTGCAATATCTCTCTGTCTTTTTCGTCTAACTGACATTCCATTATAAATTTTCCTTGATTATTTATATATATATTCTAAAAGAAGATGTTACCACATTTAACTTAAGCTGTCACTTTTACTTAAGTGAGATATCAGGGCAAACGCAAACTTTTCCCTTTATTGATGAGGCTTTGCTTTAATTGTATAAAATGCTGATATTATCCAAATAATACCCTCTTTTTTAAAGAGGGATGTCATGCATTATATGCATGACAGGGAGATTTTTAATAACCAAACAGTCTTCGGACTAAACTTTCTTCTGCTTAATAAACTTCTCAAAAATCCCCTTACGACTCGCTGACCTCCTGTCGCTCGCTTGCATAGCCACCTCCTGTGGCTAAGATTGCTAACGCAATCTTTCCCCTTTGAAAAAGGGGATATTTAATAATCACCATAAAAGGGAAAGAGGCATTATTAATGAAAAAAGTTTGCGTTTGCCCTGAGTGAGATATAAGACCATAAATGGAGATTTAAGATATAAGACTATAAATGGAGATATAAGATTAATGAACCCTTATGGTTTATATGTAGCAAATCTAGTAAATTCAACGATTCTAACCAATATATGTTATAATATTTCTAGATTTATTAGAGGTGTGATTATGACTAGAGAAGAATTAGAAAAATATCCTTTTGAATTAAGCAAATTATCAGAAGAAGATGGTGGTGGTTATTTAATTTCTTATACTGAATTTTAATGAATGCATTTCAGATGGAGAAACAATAGAAGACGCTATTGAAAATGGATTAGATGCTTTAAATGGTCTGATCGAAACTTTAAAAGAGTTAAAGAAACCTATTCCTCAACCAAATAGTAAAAAGGTTAATACTGCTAGCGGCAAGTTTCTTATCAGACTTCCTAAAAGTTTACATGCTAGTCTATTAAATCAGGCTAAATTGGACAATATCAGTATGAATACTTTGGCTGTAGCTCTTATAGCTGAAGGTTTAGGCAAGAAATTAGCTTATAAATAGCTATTTAATTAAAGCTATTATCTGTCACAAAAAAACCAGGCTTTGGATTTCCAAAGCCTGGTTTTCTACTGCTTACAAAATTTACAATTGGGGTCGGTGCTCATGTAATCCTTGTTTACCGCAAAAGCTCGAGCTCGGCATCCGCCGCAAATTGTTTTGAACTTGCAAACGCCACAGGCGCCGTTAAGCTTAGTCTGTTCTCGCATATCAATCAAGACCTGGCTGTTTTTATATATTTCAGCTAAGGGTTTTTCTCTCACATTGCCAACTACCATGTCGAAATAGCCGCAAGGTTTCACTTCACCTTTCCAACTGACAAAGATATAGCCATTGCCAGCCATGCAGCTTCTGCCGTGGCTACCGCTAGGCAAACCTTTTGCCGCCCTGATCTGAGCATATTGTGGAGCGCAGGTTACTTTTATTGAAATCTTGTTCAAGTCTGATAAATCAGAAATATGCTCAAGAACTTTATTGGTCTGTTCCTGAGTTAATCTGACTTCTGGACTACCTTCAGAAGCACGGCCGGTTGGAACTATGAAAAAGAGATGCCAGGCGCTTGCTCCTAGAGATATTACCCAATCCATGATTTTATCAAGGCGCTGATAGTTGCCAGGCAATACTGTTGTATTTATCTGAAAGGATAGACCGTTGGCTTTTATTCGTTCAAAAGCCTGTAGAGCATTTTTATAAGCTCCTTCTTTTCTTACGAATTTGTCGTGGTCTTCTTCTTTTTCAGAATGCATGCTAAAACTGAAATGCTTTATTCCAGCCTTTTTAAGGCTTTGGATTCTTTCTTCTGTGAGCAAAGAACCATCGTTACAGGAAACTACTGGCCTGTGACCAAGTTCAACAGCCTTTGCAGCCAGAAGTTCTAAGTCTTCTCTAAGAAGGGGCTCGCCGCCGCTGAGAATAATTATGCTTTTGCCTGCTTCAGCAGCAGATTCAAGCATTTTATAACCTTCTTCGGTACTTAATTCTGCGGGGTCACGGTGCTCTACTGCCGAAGCTCGACAGTGAGGACAGGCTAAGGGACAAGCTTTAGTAGTTTCCCAAGCTAAAACTCTTAATTGGCCTTTTTCTGCTGGCGGCATTCCATGAGGGTGCTGATGCATCATTTTGCGTCTTCCTTAAGCCATTCTGCAGCCTGTGGAGCAAAATAAGTTATAATCAGATCTGCACCAGCGCGTCTGAAAGCGATAAGTGATTCAAGAACTATCTTCTTTTCGTCTATCCAGCCTTTTTGTGCAGCGGCCTTTATCATTGAGTATTCTCCAGAAACGTGATAGGTGGCTATGGGGCAGGGATAGTTTTCTGATGCTGTTTTTAATATGTCTAAATAAGGAAGACCCGGCTTAACCATTAGAATGTCGGCACCTTCTTCAAAATCTGATTCTAATTCTATCATAGCATCTCTTGAATTACAGAAATCCATCTGATAGCCTTTTCTGTCACCTTTGCCAGGAGCTGAATCTGCTGCTTCTCTGAATGGGCCATAGAAAGAAGATGCATATTTTACTGAATAAGACATTATAGGAGTATTTTCAAAACCGTTATCGTCTAGTATTTCTCTTATCGCACTGATTCTGCCATCCATCATATCTGATGGAGCGACCATATCAGCTCCTGCTTTTACGTGAGAAAGGGCCATTTTGGCTAATTGTGCACAGGAAACATCGTTTTCTACGTTTCCGTCTTTGTCTAAAAAACCGCAATGACCGTGGCTTGTGTATTCACATAGACATACATCTGTGATTATATAAGCTTCTGGACATTTCTTTTTTATCTGTTTTATGGCTTTGCAGACTACAGAATTTTCACTACAGCCCGAATTACCATGTGGGTCTTTTTTTGAAGGAATACCGAAAAGCAGGAAAGCAGTCACACCTTTTTCCAAGGCATCTTTAACTGGTTTGTCTATTTGATTAACTGGCCAATGCTTTTGGCCAGGCATGGATTTGATTTCATCCGGTTTTTTTATGTTTTCTGATACAAATAAAGGATAAATAAGCTGTCTTGGTTCGACTGTAAATTCTTTGACCATCTTTCTTAATCGGCTATCTATGCGAAGTCTTCTTGGTCTGCGGACTGGAAAAAGCATTATTGCACCTCTGAAATTATTAATTAAACCACAATAACACTTTTTTATATTTTGTACAAGGTAATCTAAAACAACAAAAGACGGTTCTTTTTTAGAACCGTCTTTTGTTGTTAATGCTTATAGTTTGAAACTATTTATATCGAAATCATCAAGGTTAAATGTTCCTGATTCATCTTTCCCGCCAAGATTGCCGGAACCGGAACCAGAACCTGAACCTAGCATGCTGTCTAAGTCGAGAACTCCACTGTCACCTAAGTTGAATGGGTTATCGTTTCCGGTGTTCTGTTGAGCTGGAGCAGAAGGAGTTGAGCTGAAGCCATTGCTATCCCCTGTCGGTATGACTTCAAGGTCTAAGTCGAGATTCCCAAGACCATCTCCTCCGCCTGAGCCGCCCATATTGATTTCATTGAACAGAGAATCAAAGATGTCGTTTTTCTTTTTTGCTGGAGCAGCTTTTGGTGCAGCCGCAGGTTGAGCTGACTTCATCGGCGGCAATGGAGTGTCATCGTCACCTAAGTTATCGAATGATAATCCTGAAGGAGCACTGGGTTGAGTTGCTGATCTCATTGGTGGTAATGGAGTATCATCCTGAGCGGGGAAACCACCCATTGGACTAGTGTTTCCTAAACCATCATCAGCATTCTGATCTTGGAATAAAGAACCGAATATGTCTAGATTATCTCCACCTTTTCCAGTATTAGGTGCACTGCTTCCTGTATTTTGTGACAAATCAGGAATATTCAAGTTCATTCCTAAATCTGGCAGTGATTGTGAACCCTGATCTGAATTCATATTAAGGCCTAAATCTGGGATAGACGAAGGCGTCGGTGATGTAGGCATATTTAAATCAAACCCTAGACCCAAATCTAAGTCTGGAGCTTGATTACCACCATTGCCTAAGGTATTTAAATCAAGGCTTAAATCTGGTATTGGGTTGTTCCCAGCAACATCTTGCCCTGGAACCTGTGTCTGAGTGTCTGTTCCTAATGGGTTCAAACCAAAGTTAAGGTCAGGAACCTGTGGAGCTTCTGGTGATGGGAAATTACCAAAAGGTTGCGGAGCTTGAGTCATATCTGGGACTTCATTCTTCATGAAATCAGGTATGGGTGTATTCAAATTAAAAGCAGACTGTGGTGAATCAAAGCTATTCTGAGCCGGAGCCGGTTCTGCTGGTTTGAAAGCTCCGCTATCTGGAAGCGGATTATTCAGTGGTGCAAATGCAGTATTTGATTTGGTTTCAACTGGTTGAACGCTTGCAGGTTCAGCAGGTGCTGGCGGTGGAGTTGGAATTTCTGGCTGTTGAGGAGCCTGAGTCTGAACTTCCACAGGAGTTTTGACAGCAGGAGTTACTGGAGCAGGTGCAGGTGCTGGTGCTGGGGAAGGTGTCGGTTCTACAGGTTTAGCTGCATTAACACCAGGTTTATTGAGAGGTTTAAGACCAGCTAATGGTTTAAGAGGTCTTAAAGGTTTCAATGGTTTTGGTGCTACAGAAGGTTTGGCTGGGGTAGCAGGAGCTGCTGGAGTTGCAGGAGGTGCAGGAGCCTTAACTTCTGGTGTGTTATCTTTAACAGTATTAGGTGCAGCATTCTTTTCAACTGCATTAACAGGTTCTTTAGCAGGAGCAGTCACAGTATTTGTTACAACTGGTTTTTCGGCTGCTGTTAACGGAGTTTTTACTTCCGAATCATTTTTTGCTAAAGGTGGTTTAACAGGTGTAACAGTTGTTTCTGGTTTAGGTGGAACAACTGGTTTAGCTATCGGCGGTACAACTGGTGAATTGCTCTTTATTGAAGGAGTTGAAATAGGAGAACCGGAAGGAGCACCTATTGGGCGTGGTTTCCTGATAATTGGCTTGATTGGAGGAAGGTTGGGTTTTCTGCTTATTGGTTTTGGCGCACCAGTTTTGTGCATGCCTGGTTTTGCACCAGGAACAAGTGGTTTGCCACAGCATGGACAGAATCTGATTACGAAATCACATTCCGGGCATACTAGTCCTTCACCGTCTAACTGTTTAAACGGAGAGTTTGATGAACTGGCCGAGGATTCCCATATTCCTGAATCATTCTTTTTCCAGTTGGTGAGTTCAAAAATTATATTTGATACACCTTCTATGTTTTTAATACTGGATTCAATGAATTTCAGTTCAATTGCTATTTCATCATTTGTTTTTTCTAGGCCTACAAACGATAATTCGCCCTGTAGAGATACTTCGCCAGCCTTGACAGGAAACTTAAGTTTTGACAAATCAACACGGCGGCTTGAAAGCTCTCGTCTAATGGCCGAGCTGATTTTCAGGTCATTTGCTTCCCTCAATTTGGGCCTCCAATTCAGTAAAGAAATTACAATTCGTCAATACAATCGGCAACTTCTACAGGATTCTTTATCATCTAAATTAATTTTATTTAAATTATTTTAGTTTCTTTAATTATTATAAACTAATTTTTTAAGAAAAATGCGACTTTTTCTGATATGATTTTTTCAGAGTCCTTTATTTTTAAATCTATGAAAGGCACTCCTGGTTTCTTTCTGAACCAGGTTTCCTGGCGTTTGGCGTATTGCCTTGTATGAACTAATATTAAATTTTTTAATTCTTCAAAACTTACTTTTTTATCAAAATAATCAAGCCATTCTCTGTAGCCTATTGAACTTACCGCGGCAGCATCTCTGCCGTAGTTATCAATTATATGTTTTACTTCTCTTTCCAGGCCTTCTTTGAACATCTGATTAATTCTAAGTTCTATTCTTTTGTGAAGTTCTTGTCGTGGTTGAGTTACAACTATCGGGCAAAACTCTGCTTCTGGCAAAAGCTGTTTGGGCTTATTTTGGGAAAAAGGTCTGCCGGTGCTTGTTACTACTTCTATGGCTCTTAGAACCCTTCTTGAGTTATTTATATCAATTGTTTCTGCTGCTTCGGGATCTATCTTTTGTAGTTTTGAAACCATATAAGACAATCCGTTTTCTTCTAATTCCTTTTGAAGTTTTTCAGAAAGAGCAGGGTCACTACCGGCTTCACCAAGACCTTCTGAAATTGCAGAATAATAAAAACCGGTTCCCCCAACTAAAATAGGAAGTTGTTTTTTTTGCCAGACTTCTCTTATTGCCTGAGCTGATAGGGTTGCATAATCAGAGGCATTAAACTGAATATTTGGAGAAACAAAATTGAAAAGTTTATGCTCGACTTGTTGCTTTTCTTCATCAGATGGAGAAGCGGTTCCAATAATCATTCCTTCATAAATCTGGCGAGAATCACAGTTTATGATTACTCCGTTAAATTCTTTTGCTATTTTAAGAGCAGCCGAGGTTTTGCCAGATGCTGTGGGGCCTAAAACAGCAAGAACAGGGTAGCTAGAAGCTTTTTCTGCCATAGTTATGCTCTAAGAAAACCTACTTCAATCTGACGTGTTGTTAAACGCAGAACAATAGGACGTCCGTGAGGGCAAGTAAAAGGATTGTCTGTTTTTAGAAGCTGATTTAGCAGAGAAGTCCATTCTGACGGTGTAAGCGGGTCACCAGCTTTAACAGCTGCTTTACAAGCCATTGTTTTTAATAGATCTGTTTTTATTTCTGCTAATGAACGGCCTTCCCAACCATTTAATACTTCTGACAGAAGATTTTGAATGCTTTGTGTGTCGTTTGTCTTTTTATCAGAAACAGGAATAGTTGTGACGTAGAAAAGCCCGTCTTCTTCCTGCTGAACTGAAAAGCCAAGAGCTTTTATTTCATTAAGCTGTTCTTTGATAATGAGTCTTTCAGAAGGCAATAATTTTAGAGGAACAGGGAAAAGAAGCGGCTGTGCGGTTAGAGGTTTGTCTCTGTATGTTTTTACAAATTGGTCAAAGAGAACTCTCTCGTGGGCAACATGCTGATCGACTATGAATAAACCTTCGTCATCTTCCCCTAAAAGATAGGTGTTTTTAAGCTGTGCCAGAATTTTTGGGTTAGAAAGCTTAATTACGGGTGTGAATGCATTTCCGCCTTGAGCTTGCTGCATCGGTCTTGTAGTGCTGAATACTTCCTGACTGCTTTCGTTTAAGTCGAAAACATGATTTTCATAATTGGAATTATTCGCTTGGCTCTGATTAGACATTTGGCTGAAAGAAGTTTGAGCAGCTTTATATGAATCTGGTAGTTTAAAACTAGGTGGCGGTGTAAACATTGAAGCGTTAGCATCGCTTGGAAGCTCAATAGTTTTTGTTTCTATGCTTGTGTCCAATTCTGGCTGAAACTCAGTTGTTTCTTGAGAATCTGATTGGGATACTGGTGCTGAAACCATTTTTAATCCGGAAAGACTCATCTGAATTGCTTCCCAGATAATAGCAAAAACCCAACGTTCATCTTTGAATCGAATTTCTGTTTTTTGAGGATGAACATTTACATCAATCAATTCTGGTGGAACTCTTAAATCAAGCACTAATACAGGAAATTTGCCTTTGGGGAAAAAGGCTGAGCAGGCCCTGACTATTGCTTGATTCAATAACTTTGTTTTTACAACACGTCTGTTTACAAGAGTTGTTGTATAGCGGGAAGAAGGCCTTGCCTGATTTGGCGGTGAAATAAAACCTTTAAGAGACATTCCGCTATTTGCTAAAGAAGGCGGTTCTTTTAATGGAATAAGATTCTTAGCTACTTCATGACCATATACAGCAAGAACTGCATCTAATAGATTACCAGAACCATTAGAAGAAGTTATTTTTACGTTACTTTTTGTAAACTTAAAAGCTATTTCAGGGTATCCCATCATATAGTGGCAGACTATATCTGAGATTTGAGACATTTCTACTCCCGGACTTTTTAAGAATTTTCTTCTTGCCGGTGTGTTGTAAAAGAGATTTTTTACTATTATCCTTGTGCCTCTTGGAAAGGCATCTGGCTCTGGGCCGCGGATTTTACCGCCATCTATGCTTATTCTGCAACCAGTAGGTTCACTGTCGCAATGAGTTGAAAGGGTAATATGGGAAACGGCTGATATAGTCGGCAGAGCTTCACCTCTGAAACCAAGAGTAGAAATAGATTCCAGGTCTTCGTCCGTAGAAATTTTACTGGTGGCATGTGGCATAAATGCTAATAGAGCATCGTTTGGAGACATGCCTTCACCATTATCTGTAATTTCTATGGATTTCTGACCGCCTTCTTTTATTTCAACTTCGATTTTGGTAGCACCGGCATCAATAGCGTTTTCTATAAGTTCTTTGACTACTGATGCTGGTCGTTCAACTACCTCACCAGCTGCAATGCGGTTGATTACTTCGCCGTCTAGAATTTTTATTTTTTCAGTTGCCATATATTTCCCCTTTGTTTCACAATATCACCTCAATATAATCAAATGCAAGAAGACAATTTTGAATTAAGATATAAGATATAAGATATAAGATTGAAGAGAGAAGAGCAACAGAGCAACAGAGCAATAGAGTCTGTGGCTCTCGAGGAAAGTGAGACGAGGCAAAAGCCTCCGTGGAACGATTGCCGACGCAATCTGTGAGACGGCTGACTTCAGCCTGTGGTTATTGTTAGAATGGTGAGAAGAGTTGGAAGGGTTAAAAGGGTTAAAAGTGTTGCCGAAACTGAAAAGTGAAAATTGAGAACTGAAAGCTACAGAACAGAGAGCGGACAGCAGACGCGAGACCTCTATTCTCCGCACAAGGCTCGTTCCCTCAAAGCTAATTCGAAGGTAGAAATTAATAGAGACCGCGGAGGAGAATAAGGTTGAGCAAGCAGACTGTCCGCTATTAAAGAAATAGAGAAGAGAAAGATTTAAGATATAAGATCATAAATGGAGATATAAGATTGAGGTTATGGAAAAAAATAGTTATTATTAAATTATGAAAAATAATGAAGTAAAACAGCAAAAAAAAATAAATCACATCTATTTTGATAAAAATCTTTTTATTTTGCTGCTTGTTTGTTTTGTTTTTTCTTCTATAACATTACAAGCAAATGGTTGGTTAAACTTTTCATTAGGGCAAACCAACGACTTGCCAAAATATTTGTCTGAAAAGTTGTCTAGACCTGGAAAATATACGATTAAATTCGGAAGTATAGAGAACTCTTTTCCAACTATAACAGGGAAGAATATTACTTATAATTCTTTAAGAAAAGTATCTTCTTTAAGTTTTAATATCAAAGAATTAATTGTTAACCCGGATTATTCAAATCTTGAAGTGGGGACTCATAGTTTCAAAATAAGCGGCGGAAACTTATTTCTTCGCAGACGAAAATTCGTATTAAATAGTAATGATATAGCAGTAGATGGGCTATACAGACAAAAACAAGTTTACATAGCTTCTTCTACCT
The DNA here is from genome assembly GCA_900317935.1 of uncultured bacterium. Lineage (GTDB taxonomy): Bacteria > Muiribacteriota > Ozemobacteria > Ozemobacterales > Ozemobacteraceae > RUG334. The sequence continues at coordinate 2,538 of ONIU01000082.1, read as the reverse complement.
GGAAACTATTTGGGGGCAGGGCATATATTACAGGTCATGTAGATACAAAAGCAAAACCTTCCCGTTATAATCTTTGTGCAGAATTATACTCTGTCAGATTAGATAAAATTCTTTCTAACACAAAGAACAAGGGTTCGTTTACTGGTGATGTTTTTGGAATGATTAATTTGAACAACTACAGTGAAAATCCGTCATTCCTGCTCGGAAATGCTTATTTGTATGTGTATAACGGTACATATAATAAACCTGAATTAGTAGATAAAATCAATAATGCATTTCATAAACTGGGTTTGCAAAGTAAACTTAAAGATTTAGCAGTAACTATAGCTAGCAGTCCTTTTATTTTTAAAGGTGAATTTTTGATAAATGGGAACATGTATTTAACGGAAAATGCTTTTTTTAAAACTCCTTGGGGAACTGTTAAGTTTTTTGGAAGGATAGGACCAAAGTCTGCAATAGATGGAGTTTTAGTTGTATATTTTAAAAATTATGCTTCTTTTACTGTAAAAATAAATGGTAGCAACAGCAAAAATATGAATTATAGAATTTCTGAAAATGACAAAGCTCGTTTAGTCACTATTTTACTTAGGGAAGCCAGCAAGGAAACTGAAAAACAGATTAAAAAAGATGGACGTAGAACAAACAGAAAAATTAATAACGGCATTAAAAATTTAGGAAATGAAACAAGAAAATTATTTAAAAATCTTTAATTTACTTTTTTTGAAGATTATTGATTAAACGTATATTTTTTATTATAATGAATATAGACAAAGAAATTTGTCTATGTGTTAGTTTAACTAATACAAAAAGCGGTGGTTCCTACCGTAAGTGGAAGTTGTAAAAGCAGTGGTTCCTACTGTAAATGGAAGTTGTAAGAGCAGTGTACCCTACTGTGAGTGGGAATAGTTAAGGGGTCATGTTTCTGCATGACCCTTTTTTACATTAAAGTTTATGAAAGCCTTAAGACTACATTTATATACTATTGATATAAAATATATACGTAATTTGTCTAAAATAGATAATAACGTAATGTCTGTGTCACCTCAAATCAATAAACAGACAAGACCTTTCGTTGGAATTGTTGTTGTTTGTAATAATTACAAATATTGTATTCCTTTAAGTTCACCAAAATCTAAACACCTTTCAATGAAAAATGATAAAGATTTTTCTAAAATATTTGATAAAACGAATAAACTTATCGGTGTTCTTAATTTTAATAATATGATTCCTGTAGCAGAAGAGTATCTAAAAGAAATAGATATAAGAATATTACCACAAGATAACCAATATACCAAAAAGTATAAATCTTTAATGAATGACCAATTAGATTGGTGTAACAACAATAAAGTAATAATTATAAAAAAAGCCAATAAGCTTCATGAACTAATTACTTTGGGGAAATGCAATAATCTTTTAAGAAAAAGATGCTGTGATTTTGCAAAATTAGATGCTTACTATCTTAAGAATTTTAGAAAATAACCGTCATTGAATTGCTAAATTATTTTATCTCTTAACCTAAATGTAAAAAAGCTAGGATATACCTAGCTTTGGTCCCCAATACTTCAAAGAAGTCTCGGGCAACTCTGTTATTTTAAATGTAACAGTTGAATTTTAATTTGTCAACGCCAGTATTTAGTGAGAATGCAAACTCGCAATTGTAGAAGTTAATCAATATTTAAGATACGCCATTACTGATCAAATGAAGCTCCCCAACGAATGGTGGGGGAGCTGGATTTTGCGTAGCAAAAGACTGAGGGGGCTGCAAGCATAGGCGTGGCAATCTAGATTTTCTAAGTATTTAATCATTGTTTTATTCTAAAAAATAACCGCTTGATTTCGCAATTCAAGCGGTTCTTGGAATCTTAAGTTTTAAGAAATAAAGGAAACAATTATCTTTTTCTTCCAACTTGCCCAATATCAAAGACCGTAATCGGACTTGGTGAGTTTAATTTCATCTCCAGCCCTTTTGGAATTGCATTTCCTTCTTCTAGTATTCTTTTTATTTCATTACATCTCCATTCTCTATTTGCACTATTCATAATCCTTATTATCTACAATTGTAATTGCTAAAAAAAATTTAAAAAGCTATAATAAAGAATAAAGGAGCCATATTTGTGATTATAGAATCAGATGTTCAAATTATATTAAATCGCTTAATAGAAACTTTAAGTCCTATTAGTGTATATTTGTTTGGCTCATTTGCAAAAGGGAATTACAACAACGATAGCGACTACGATTTCTATATAATAATGCCAGATGATTCTGGAAATATGATTGATCTATCTCAAAAAGCTTACAGATCCTTAAAAGGTCTGCAAAGAAGACCTGTTGATATAGTTTTAAATTCTAAATCCGTATTTGATCAACGCTTAAAAGGGAATACTTTGGAATCTATTGTAAATCGAGAAGGCAAACTGATTTATGAACGATAAAGATATTGTTCAAGAATGGGTATCATTTGCCGAAATGGATTTGAATACGGCGAAACACCTAAATAAGACAATGTTCCCTCAGCCTTTGGCAATTATTTGTTATCAT
>ONIU01000125.1 GCA_900317935.1 uncultured bacterium | reverse complement strand
AGTCTTTTTGTTTTAAAAAAACTATCTCCAAAACAACAAATATCTCCGATAATTTCTATAAATAGCAAAAACTTTGATAAAGAATTTAAAATTTGGAATTGTTTAAAAGACATTATTTACAATAACCCAAAATATTTGGATGGACATTATGATGACAAATAGAAACAAGAAATACTTAATCTTTTTATTAATGTTTATGTTTTTACAAACATCATTAATTGTTCATGCTTCAAGAGCATCGTTTGATCAGCACACCCCACCAGATGTCAGAAAAGACTTTGAGTTATTGAGAGATCGCGTAAAAAAGAATCCTAGAGATGTAGCTGCAATTAACTCTCTTGGTATTATTTACGCTAATGCTGGGCAATTGGAAGATGCTATCAAACTTTGGCAATACGGAATGGGGATAAGACCAGATTATATTCATTTATATAACAATCTTGGTTCTGCTCTGAAACAAAAAGGAAGAAGAGAAGAAGCCAAGATGATTTTTAAAGCTGGTTTAATGCATGAACGTTCTCATCTTATATACTACAATCTTGGTACATTGGAAAAAGATGACCAAAATCTAGCAAAAGCAGCAGAATATTTTAAATATTGTCTAGAAATTTGTCCGGATTTTCAACCAGCAATACAACAATTGGAACAGTTGGGATATTTCCCAAAAATGGCCGCCAAAAACACGCAAATACCTACAATGACATTAGGTAGCTATAAGCCTCCCGTTGAAATTGGAAATATTGAACTAACTCCTATTTATCCTAGCGGAATTCAACAAGAAAAATCCGAATCAACCTCTAAGAGTACTTATAAAAAACCAAATACAACCATAAAGCAGTTTAAACCATTATCCTATGATGAATGTTGCAAAATAATCCGTTCTTTAGAGGCTCCTGCTCACAAAAAATATGTGGCTTTAACATTTGATGACGGTCCTCATCATAGTCTAACCCCTGAAATATTAAATATTCTTAGAGATGAAGGAGCTAAGGGCACATTCTTTGTTGTTGGCAACAGAGCAGAAACTTATCCTGATCTTATCAGCCAGATTGCAGCCGAAGGGCATGACATTGGCAACCATACATGGAATCATCTTTCCTTGGCAAAAAATACAACAGAAACAGGTTTAAAATCTCTTAGAAAAACCAATGACCTTATTACCGGTTTAACCGGCAAAAGATGTAATATTGTAAGACCACCTTATGGAGCCACAAGTGCTAGAGTTAGAAGCATGCTTCAAGATAACGGATGGCATCAGATTTTATGGGATTCAGACAGTCGTGACTGGCAGAACAAAAACCCAGATGTTATCCTTTACAGAGTTATGAAATCTATAGAACCAGGTGGAATCATACTTTTCCACGATATTCATCCTGGTGCAGCTAAAATGCTCCCAACTCTAATAAGAGCACTAAAATCAGAAGGTTACAGATGTGTTACTATTTCTGAACTAATTGCTTTGAAACATGCATCGTGAGGAAACTATAAGCTTTAAGCAGTATGTGTAAGGCAGAAGAAGTGGAGCACTTCGTTGTGAGACGATTGCTATCGCAATCTGTGGGACGTTTCACCGTGGTAATTGAATAACGAAAGTTCTAAGTGTTCTACAAGAACGGCAGGCTCTGCTGCTCTGCGCTCTCATTTCTTATATCTCCATTTTTGGTCTTATATCTTTTATCTCATTTTTCAGCTCATAGCTATTTCGAAAAAAATATTGTTAACAAATTAGCTTTAGATTACAATAGCAATATGTGGATAGTAATATTGAACTTCTGTCTCTTCATTCTGCTGATTTGTTTTATGCTTTATGGGTTTGGCAAATGGACCAAACTAATAACAGAATATAACGATGGCTCTGAAGAATTTCAAAAGGATTCCAACATTAGAGAGAATCCTAAGAATGTTATTGATGGAAAATATTACCGCCTACCAATGTGGATTTTATTCTTTGGCTTATTGATAAATCATGTAGTCAGATTCATACAGTATCTACTTGGTTATTAAAACAGTTCAGGAGGTATTTTCATTGAGAAATTTTGAAAACAACAAAAGATTTTCCGGTTTAAAGGCAGAACATTTTCAGCACAAATGGGATCAACAAGCAATAACAGCTTTACAAGCCATTCCTGGTTTTGAATTTTTAGTTAAAAAACTCATGGAAATAGGTTTTGAGCAATTTTTTAGAATTACAAATTTAGCCAGTAACGTTCATGTTACCGGTAAAATGATGCCTGAATTACAAGAAATGCTCAGAACTGCCTGCGAAATACTTGATGTTGCTATTCCAGATTTGTATATCAGCACCAATCCTATTCCTAATGCATTTACCTACGGCGATACCAAACCTTTTATAGTTTTAACTTCAGGTCTGCTTGAATCAATGGATAAAGAAGAATTATTCTTCATTCTTGGTCACGAACTAGGCCATATAAAATGCGGTCATGTTTTATATAAAACAATGGCAAGGCATTTCGCATTAGTCCTAGAAATAGTTGCAAGCGCCACTTTAGGTTTTTCAAGACTGATTGGAACAGGATTAGAAGTTGCTATTTTTGACTGGGAAAGAAAATCCGAACTTTCCGCAGACCGAGCAGGTCTTATTGTCACTCAGAGTCTTCAAATAGCCAATAGAGCATTCATGAAAATGGCAGCAGCATCACCGAAACACTATTCACAAATGGATGAAACAGAGTTCCTCAAACAGGTAAAAACTTATGAAGATGCAGCAGATGCTTCATTCATTAATCAAGCTTATATAGCTTTAATCACTTCAAAAATGTCTCATCCGTTCACAATACTAAGAGCTAAAAAACTTGATGACTGGGTTACAAAAGGTGAATTTACTGATGTAACAGGTATCTCCATAGAAGAAGTACAAGCACAAATGGCTAATGTAGAACCGGATCCAGAACAAAAGAAGACAGCAAACTAATTACAGAAACCCCAAAAACAAGACAAAAACAAAAATTTTTTGTCTTGTTTTTTTATTTTCTAAGAATATCAATAACAACCTGGTTATTCTGCGAGATGGCTAAATCTAATGGGGTTTGGCCATCAACGCTTTTTATATTAGGGTCACAGCCGGCTTTTAACAAAACTTTTACTGCTTCTGGATGATTTTGCTGAGCAGCAAGATGAAGTGGCGTCCAGCCATCATTATCGCCAAGATTTAGTTCTATGTTATACTTCAACAACTGTTCTATTACAGGAACACAGCCTCTGAATCCTGCCCAATGTAAGGGAGTCCAACCATCTCGTTCAATTTTTCTAGGGTCTGCCCCATAAGCCAATAAAATAGCAAATGTTTCCGGTTTTTCACGCGCAGCAGTCAAATGTAACGGAGAAACCCCATCCATATTCAGAGCATCAACTTCTGCACCTTTTTCCAATAATAATTTTGTGGCTTTAACCATACCAAGCTTAGAGGCAAGATGTAATGGAGTGACACCCGTAGGATCTCTCTGCATCACATTTTCACCAGAATTAATTAATTCAACAGCAAGATTTTCGTTATTTTTATTTAATGCTTCTAATAGTTTATTCATTAAAGACTCCTTGATATAATTGCCAAAATTTATTATACTAGATTTTAGGAATTTTTATTTATTTATTTTTGGAGGGAAATTATGGGTTTTTGGGCTAATCAAACTAGATCAGTTATTGAATGGAAAGATGCTTCTCCAGATACACTTATATGGCGTTGGGATGGCACTAACGATGAATTAAAAAATGGTTCAAAGCTTATAGTTAATCCTGGCCAAGCAGCAATTTTCCTTTATGAAGGCGAAATTAAAGCAATTCATGACTATCCTGGCAAATTCGAATTAGGAACAGGCAACGTTCCTTTCCTTACAACTTTAAAGAATATTATGCAGAATTTCACTTCTGAACATAAAGCTAATATTTACTTTGTAAGAACAACTGAATTTGTAGATCAGAAATGGGGAACCACTGGACCAATCAAATATGACGATCCAAAATACAGATTCCCTGTTGGAATGATTGCTCATGGTAATTTTTCATTCCATATTACTGATATCAGAAATTTCTTTGTTAACTTCTCAAGCAATACTGATGTAGTAACTATTGCAAGTATAAGAAAGAATATTATTGGTCGTATTCTTGCACCAATGACTAGCGTTTTTGCAAAAAGCGGATACAGCTATTCTGAAATAGACAGCCATATTCAGGAACTCTCTGATTTGCTTTCTCAAGCTGTTGCTGAAGATTTCAAGAAACTCGGTTTCGAAATGTCTGATTTCAGAATCGAAAGAACTGATTTCGACGAAAAGACTCACGAAAGAATTGATAAAATCGCTGACAAAATGGCTGAAGCTCAGGGTGATGCTGCAAAAGTTAATGAATTTGCTAACATCAACGGTGCTGGCATTGCTAATTATGCAACTATGGAACAACTTCGTGCTCTTAATGCTGCAGCAGCAAACCAGAATGGTATGGCCGGTATGGGCATAGGTATGGGTCTTGGTGCAGGATTAGGTGCAGGCATGGGATTTGGCGGAATGAACAATATGATGATGCAGAATCAGATGCAACAACCAGTTCAGCAAACACCTATGGTTGCCTGCAAAGGTTGTGGAGCTCAGATTAAAGCTACTGCAAAATTCTGTCCAGAATGTGGAAAACCTCAGCAGGAAGCGCAAAAATGTCCTAAGTGTGGTGCTGACGTAGAAGGCAAATTCTGCCCAGAATGCGGTCAGAAAATGTAATTAATAGTTAGTATAATAACATAAAAACATCTGAATTTTTCAAATTCAGATGTTTTTATGTTATTATACTAATGAATATTTTTGTGCTATAATATTCCTTATCAGGAACGATTATTATGCTTTTTTTCTCAAATTTAGTTATAGTTTTACTTTTGTCAGTCTGTATTTTTTTAGGCTACGACAAGCTTTACCCAATTGACATATTTCTAGCTGTTATTTTTTTTAGTGAGTTTTTTAATATATTATTAGAAGCTGTTACTCCAAATTCATTATTAGTAACAAAACTTATTTCATTATCAAAAAATAGAGCAAAGCCAGAAGGAACAATTAAGTTCCTGAAAATAAGCTACTGTTTCTTATTTTTAGCCGTTTGGTTTGCTATTATATCAGAAGTTATATGCTTAGCAGGCGGTCATGGCTTAAGTGCATACGATTCCTTAAGTTCCAAAGTATGTTGTGTATGTATATACTTAGTGCTTTATTTCTATTCTATATTTGCTATAAGAACACTTCAGACAGATGAAACAGAGAAAACGCTCATACCTGAAGCCCAGCCCTATAGAATGCTTCAATATCTATCCATGTACCAATTAGTATTTGGATTATATTATATTTCTGTATCTTATATGGGATTTAACGAAGAAATCACAGAAACATATCTTTTAATGTTTTTCGATTATACAATTTTCTTTGTTTTGGGCTATTTGTTCTGTTTATTAATAGAACGAATATTAGATACTATCAGAATATTATCTGCATTATTAAAAAATAAAACTCAAAAATTTGAAGTTCCTTTTTTTATCAGCCTCATAGCAGCAAGCCGTTCTTTTAAAGGAAGCCTGATTAAAACCATTGAATTTATTTCTGGAGTTGATTTATCAAAGTCTGAAATCGCCGGATACATACTTAATCATATAGAACCAGTTTCAATCATAGCATTAATTGTATTCTGGCTCATATCATCAGTTGTCATTGTTCCTCCAAATCAGGAAGCCATTTTTTACAGAATGGGAAAAATAACAGGTGACCAGTCATATAAACCTGGTTTACATTTTAAACTTCCATGGCCTTTTGAAAAAATGGTGCTTTATCAACCTAGCATGGTTAAAACATTAAATATAGGCTTTACTCCTGATGAAACGCAAAGAAATATAATCTGGGCTAAGGCTCATGCTAAGGAAAACTTTTCTCTATTAGTTGGAAATGGTGTTGAAATAATAGCAGTAGACTGCCAAGTGTTTTTTAAAGTAAATAATCTTTACAAATACATTACTAAGGTTCAAAATCCAGAAACTTATATAGAATCTTTAACATATAAACTTCTTACAGACCATACAGTATCGAAAAACTTCGACCAGATAATCAGTCAAAACAGAAATGCTTTGATTTCAGATTTGAAAACAAAGTTACAAACAGAATTAAATCAAGAAGATATGGGTGTAACGGTAGTAGATATAGTATTTTTAGCAATTCATCCACCGTTAGAAGTTGCTAGTGTTTACGAAGATGTTATAAGTGCTCAAGTAGACAAACAAACAACAATTCTAAAAGCAAATTCTGAATCTATAAAAGAACTCTGTATGAAAAAAGCATTTGCAAAAGAAGAAGTGAACAACGCAAAAGCATATGCTCAAGAAACAGTAGCTAATGCTATTGGTGAAGCTGTTTCGTTTGAAAGCAGAATCATAGGTTATAATACAGACCCGGACTTAGAAGAATTCCGTCTAAAACTTGATTACACATTAAAACTTGCAAAATCTAAAAATCTTTATGTTATAGATAAATCATTTATGCGTCAGCATGACCGCATAATGCTAAATTTACAGAATTGAAGGTGTCAAAATGCATTACTCGCTTAGAATAATATTAGCATTTTTATTATTCGGATTAATTCTTTTTCAAACTATAGTATTACCATTACCTGAAGGATTCAAAGCTGTAATCACGCATTTTGGGAAACCTGATAGAATTGCATCTGAAGCAGGTCCAAGCATAAAATGGCCTTGGCCAATAGATGATTGCTATTTGTTTGATTGTCGCAAAAAGCTCTATAATACTAAGTTTACTCAAACCCTCACAAAAGATAAAAAATCTATAATCCTTTTAACATACATTATTTGGCAAATTGAAGATCCGCTAAAATTTCTGCAGTCTGTAGGCACTTCTAAGAATGCAGAAGACAAAATAGACGGTATGGTTTCTAATGCCAAAAACAATGTCTTAGGCGATTATGACTTGAATAACCTTGTCTCCACTGACCCTAGCTCACTTAAAATTGATGAAATAGAAAATAAAATATTATTAGCAGTTAAGCAAAATGCTAGCGATAATTTTGGAGTAAAAATAGAAAAACTAGGAATAAAACGTCTAGCTTATCCAGAACAAAATATAGAAGCTATTTTCAAGCAAATGAGAGCTGAAAGAGACCAATATGCTTCAAAATATAGAGCTGAAGGAAGAATGCAAGCTGCTATTATTATTTCTAACACAAAAGTAGAAGTATCAAAAATAAATGCTGAAGCACAGAAGAAATCTGCAGAAATAAAAGGTGAAGCAGATAGAGAAGCCGCAGAAATCTATGCTAACGCCCATAAAAAAGGCAGAGATTTTTATAAATTCACAAAAAGTCTTGAAGCTATTGAAAAAATGTCTGACAAAAACTCAGTATTTATACTAAGAACAGATCAAGCCCCATTTAACGCTTTATATGGAACAAACAATGAATGAAAAAACTATTGGAGAAAAATCAACTCCTTTATTAAAAACTATTAATGATTTCATGAAGTTAATAAAAATCTTCATGATTTTAGTTTTCATCGCATATCTATTTTCAGGCATTACTCTTGTAGAACCTGGAGAAATAGGCATCATTCTTAGAATGGGAAAACTTGTTGGAGATAATCCTGCCAATCAAATTCATAAACCAGGTTGGTTATTTGCCTTACCCAAACCCTTTGATACTGTCTTAAAAATTCCAGATCAGAGAATTCAACAAGTTGGAATAAGAGAATTAGCTCCTAGACCAAACTTGAAAAAAGACGAAAGTGGCAATATTTCATCTATAGACCCAACATTAGAAGGATACTGCATTAGCGGTGATGAAAACATTTTCCAAACCTCTGTTTTTGTTAAATATCAGATAACAGATCCAATAAAACTAATCTTTGGGTATATGGCTCCGCTCAGTATGGCTGATTCAATAATTCATGACTTAACAGTTGCAGAAATGACTAGTGTTTCTTGCAGATTTACAATAGACGGGTTACTAACAAAAGACAAAAAAGAATTGTCTCAACAGGTTCAACAACAAGTTCAAGACAAACTTAATGAGCTAGACTCAGGCTTAACAATTATTTCATTAGAAATATCAGAAATGGGGCCTCCTCCATTTCTTAAAGATGATTTTGAAGATGTTCAGTCTGCATATGTAGACCAGTT
>ONIU01000248.1 GCA_900317935.1 uncultured bacterium | reverse complement strand
TTATTTATGAAGCTTTATTTATAATTGTATTTTGTAATATGTAGCGTCTTCCAGACGCATTATTTTTATATTCTATACCTAGGGCGTTTTCAACGCCCTAGGTTATTAATGTTGCGACTTCCAGTCGCTTTTATAGTAAGTGTTTGGTATATGATTTATTTGATTATTCTTGAATATTTTTTATTTCCTTAGGGCTTTTAGAAAGTAAAAAAATTGTGGATAAAATACATATAGAACCTATAATATCCATTATATGAACTTTAAATAATTGAATTAATTATTATTTAAGCTATTATTGATTTTTATATCTTCACTTAGTAATGCGATAAAGCAGACAGTTAAAGGTGGAATCGCAAGCCAGATTGATTTTTCTTTTATAATATTGCAACAAGAAGCTAGAATCATAGCCCCCATTAAAAAGCATAAAATCATTCTAAGATGCATTTGAGCCCTTTTAGAGTCTTCTATATTTTTCTCTCTAATCGCTTTTACTAAAAATATTCCTGTCTGTCTTATGTGATTGGCTACAAATACTGTTGCCATACTAACGCCATGAGTTTGTTTGAAGGTTGCATATTGCATAGAAGCAATTAAATTTATTGCTATCTGAATTGCTTGAACAGGAAAGGTAAGAGGAATAAATCCTATTATTAAAAAGGTTATTATCTCAATAAGGATCAAAAGAGTATCCCATTTTAAAATATGCAATTTCACCATTTTAATTGGGACTATTTCAGAAAAGATTATACCTAATAAATATGCAGAAAAAGGAATTAAATAGTATAAGCCAGATTGCCAATTCCCTTTGCCAAGTTCTATTCCCATTAAGGCTATATTAGCTGTTTGAGCATTACAAAAAACTCCGCCGCGAAGTATTATGGTATATGCTCCCATCATACCAGCGACTAGAACTAGCAACTCATAAATAAAAAATCTTTCATGAACAGAAACAGGTACATCAACAGAAGATATATTGGAATTTATATTATTATCCATTTTTTTATAGATAGATAGATTGTTTTGTATATAACTAATGGTTCGACAACAAATTGTCGAAAATATGCGAGTTACCAAATTTCCACGCATACAAAGTATGTGTGGAAATCCGGATTTCGGTTAAACGATAAAAAAACTAATTAATTATTATTTCTTTAATACTTCAATGAATTCTGCCAGCAGAGTTTTAAATTCTTCTCTGTATTTCTCTGGTATTTCATTTTCAGATGCACTTAAAATATTAAGTTCTGTCAGCATCATACGGTATATTGGATTTTTAGGATTATCCTTAGCTTGCCTGATAACCATTTGTAATTCGTTTAATCTTCCAGCTTTGATTCCCATAATTAGCTGTTCGACCTGGACTTTTTTACCTAAATCTAAAATCATTTCGTCCCACATAGACTTTTTGGCAAAAGCTAGATTTTTATATAAATCGCTTAGCATATAGCTGGTAGGTATAAATATGGCTATTCCGTTTGAATCTTTTTCTTTATAGCCGGTATATCTACTATAAAGAACCGTTTCTTTAACAGCAGCCTGCCCCTTTTTTAAAGCCTCAATAAGAGGTTTGTCATTAACACCTTCTGTTTTCAATTCTTCAAAAAGGCTATAAATATCTTTGTTGTCTATGTCGTCGTATCCTTGAGCTCTGAAAGCCGCTCTTCTCATGGCAACGCCATATTTGCCGGTCATAACAGCTTTTGCTACACCGCTAATCGCGTCAGTTAGATTTTCTATTTTTGAAAGGTCAACAACTGATTGAGTAGATAAATCATTTCCTTGACTGCCATTATTATAGGAATCTGCAAAAGCTTTTGCCCAATTAAGCGCGAATTCCTTAGGAGACATATTTTTAGTTATTCCCTTTAAAATGTCATCATAAGGTGCACCTTTGCCAGGTTCAGATTCTTCTGAACCAACCATATATACAGCGTAGTCTTTGCAGGCATAAGCGACTTCGACCATCTGCATCAAGCATGCATCAAAATTAATGATGTCGACCTTTTGTCCGAGTATTGTATTGATTTCTTTTAAAGCAATACTGAGCTGTTCTGTAGTTATATGGTTATTTGATGAATCATCATAAGAAACGCCTCTGAATAATGCTTTTTCTTTTTTATTTCTCCAGCCTGAACCGTGGTTCCAAAAAGTAAAAGAGTAATGTTTAGCAGGATAATTAGCTTTTATAAATTTGGCGAATTTAACAAATTCTTTGTAATCACCCATATCCAATTCGCCCATGTCTTTTAACTTTTTGATATTATCTTTTTCTATATAATTTATTTGAGCTGGTCCTTTTTCTCTGTCTATCAGAGTTACAACGTTCATAAAATCGTTTGAACCAACTTTTGCCATTTCGTTCTGGTCTTCTACGCCGAATTTGTCAAGATTGTTGTCAGCATTTAGAAAAACTGCGACAGTCCAATCTTTTATAGGCTTAGTTTCTGCGTAAGTTGGGGTAAAAGATAAACCTAGTAAGGTTGTTAATAATAAAATAGAAAACTTTCTCATGATTTGCTCCTGTCTCGAGGTTTTAATTGATTTAAGCATTTCGACTGTAACGGCTGCGGACCAGCGAATGATTTTCACATTTCTTCCCTTAAATCTTAAAAAATAAGCTATCACAGTCGTGTTAAAAAGTAAATTTTAATCTTCGTTTGCTTTGTTTTTATGTACAAAAAGAGGGGTATTGCTTTACTTTTCTAGACTGTTTTTGTTGGAATTGGTTTTTATAAGCAATCACGAGACTGTGCTAAAACTAATTTTTAAGTCCAACTTAGATTGTGCTAAATGCCTACACATTTGTCATAAAAAGTATAGCGTATGGGCTTTAGCCCTGAAAGCTATACGTTTATGACAATGGGGAGGCACAAACAAATAAATATGATTTTTCAGCATATTTCGAGTTTTAGCACAGCCTCTCGCATCTCTTGTTTTTATTGTTAGTTTTAAAATTTTTTGCCTGAATGATTGTGAACAGGAGTTAAAGCTGTTCTAAAACCGATATATTGAGCTACAATCCCGCTAAACGCACTATTTCTTTTTGCACATCTACAATAATCTGGAGTTTCAAATGCACTGCCACCGCGAATAACACAGGGACCATCAGTTCCTATGGGGTCAACAATTTCTTTATAATTATCTATGAAATAACGATAATCAGTTTCTAAATCATAACACCATTCCCATAGATTGCCTAACATATCGTATATTCCCCAATTATTAGGCTGTTTACGACCAGATTCATGAATTTTATCCCGCCCATTCCATTCATACCAGGCTATTTGGCTCAAATTAGGATCACGTCCTTCTGTTTTAGTAAGCTCCAAATCTTTATTTA
>ONIU01000311.1 GCA_900317935.1 uncultured bacterium | reverse complement strand
TTGATAAAGTCAACGATTTTACCAAGTCTAGTATATATACTAGAGCGATTTAGAGACCCTTCCTTGTGTTGCAACCCCTGCTTTAGATACTGCGGATTTTGGGTAAAAATAACGGTGCTTCTAAAGAGTTTTGTAGTTTGAGAAGGTATTTGAGTTAATGCAAATTGGATAGTATGTACAGAAGCGATTAGAGATAAGAGAAAAAGAGATAAGGGGAGTGTTTTATTTATGATAGATTATATTAATTTAATACTGTTAATTATGCTTCTACGCCTAACCTTATAGATTGTGAAACAACCTAGAAACTGTGGCACTTTTAAGCGCATATTGAAAAAACTAAGCCCTGATTTGTTGAAGATTGAAAAAACTAAGCCCTGATTTGTTGAAGAGTTTAAAAGTTTTAATTGAAAATTTGGCGGAGAAATAAAGTTTTACAAAATTATTGTATTATATTGTCTATATCGCATTTGTTATAAATTACCTTATGTATCGTAACTCTTTGGTTTGATTCATCAACAGAATAGAAAACACTAAAGTTTTCTATAGGCATTCTTCTCAAAGTTATTTCATCATATAACTTTTTATAAATGGGAAAGCGATTTGGCATAAAATTTAAATCTTGTATTGCCTTAATTATTCTTTTTATCAATTCTTTTGCTGTAAAAGGAGATTCAAGATTAATTTTTATATAAAGGTATATTTGTCGAAGTTCTTTTTTAGATATATCAGTAAAAAAAATATTATATATCATATTTTAAAGTCAGGTTCATATTCCTTTAAAACTTCGTTTATAGATGTTACTTTTCCATCAAGCATTTCTTGACAACTTGCTTTTAAATCATTGTCTAATTTTTCATTTGATATTTCTTCTAAACCCAAAGGTTTTATTAATGAATCCTTTTCTGATACAATTTTTAGTTTATGTTCTCGGTTCTTATTACTGATGTTATTGTCTTCTTCTAATATAGTTATAATTACTCTTTGACCAATTGCTAATTGAATGTCATCATCAACAACAATTTTATTTCCATCGAAATAGCCTTTAACAGCCGAGAGCATAACATTCTCCTTTATTTATATTCTAAGTATATATTAAATAAAAATATATAACAAGTATCAATTTGAGGGTTAAAGAAAGTTTACTATAAATTACGTCACCCCTCAGACGAGCATTCGCTCGCCAGCTCCCCTCAAGTGGAGCCTTTAGGGCAACTCACCACATATCGTTTACTCCATAACAAAAAAGCCAGCTGAGCTGGCTTTTTACATAGTTTTACTTTAATAAGACCCCTTTCGTCTACGCAAAGCTACGCTTTGCTCCCCCCTCAGTCAGCAAGCTGACAGCTCCCCCAATAGGCAAAGCCTTTGGGGGAGCATCTTCATAAAAAGCTACTTTTCAGTTTTTTCGCTGTCGTCGCGGGCATTGAAGAGGATAGCGTAAGCTAGTGGAACAACATAGAGAGTAAGGATAGTTCCGCCGAGGAGACCGAAGACGATGGTTGCTGCCATTGCGTCAAAAAACGCATCGGCAATAAGCGGAGCAACACCTAGAATAGTGGTTCCTGCACCCATTGCAACTGGTCGCATACGGCTTACAGCTGAAGAAATTATAGCCTGATATCTTGACTTACCGTTAGATATTTCTAAGTTAGCCTGGTCAATGAGAACAATAGCATTCTTTAAAAGCATACCAGCCAAACCTAAGAAGCCAAGTATAGCCATAAATCCAAAAGACTTACCAACAGCAAGCAAACCGATTGTTACACCGATAAAAGAGAATGGCAATACTGCAAAAGCTGCCCAAACATCTTTAAGAGTAGTGAACAATGCAGCAATTATGAGGAACATAATTACTACGCTGATTGGGAACATAGTTTTGAGTTTTTCAGTAGCTTCACCGCTTGCTTCAAATTCACCGCCCCAATTCATAGAATAAAATTCAGGAAGTTCAATAGCTTCAAATTGATCATAAACCATATTCCTAAATTCATCTGCAGTGCCTTGGGCAGGTGTACACTGAACAGTTATTGTTGGCATTCTGTCGCGTTTATAAATCTGGTAATCTTCGAAAACAGTTTCCACACCATCGCTTACCTGACTTATAGGATAACTCTTACCAGTGCTGCTGCTCCAAACTAACACATTGTTAAGTTCTGTAATACTCTTACGTTCGCTTTCAACAGGTCTGGAAATTATCGGAATTTGTTCGTCGTTTTCTCTCAAAACTCCAGCAACTTCGCCACTTAAATTCCAGTTAACGGCCTGAGCAAAATCGCTTCTTGTTACGCCGACACGTCTTCCCTTAATTTCAGAGAACTTAAGCTGAACGGACTTAACAGGATAACGCCAGTCATCACGAACATAGAGAGCGTTTTCGGTATTACGTAATATAGTTTTTGCCTTTTCTGCAAGTTCTCTTAAAACTTTAGAATCAGGTCCTCTGAATCTTACTTCTATCTTGAACGGATTAGCAGAACCTATACCGAATTTCATAACCTGAGAATCTGAACTAGGATAATTATTCCTAATATGATCAGCAACATTTTTAATAATACCATCTATCTTTAGGTAATCATCAACATCTACGATAATCTGACCATATCCACCGGAAGGACCAGCGCCATTATAAGTAAGCATGAAACGCAGAGTTCCTGCACCTATACAAGAACAGGCATTGGTTACACCAGG
>ONIU01000033.1 GCA_900317935.1 uncultured bacterium | reverse complement strand
TCTAGGCCGAGCATAGCTTTAAGTTCTTTCAAACTTCCGTGTTGAACGAAACTGTCGGGAAGCCCTAATCTCAGTAATTTATTTGACGCACCGGCATCTATTAGTTTTTCAGCAATCATGCTGCCGAAACCGCCCTGTAAAACACTGTCTTCTAAGGTAACAACAGGTAGACCTGAACGGATTATTTCGGCTAAAAGCTTTTCGTCAAAAGGCTTTACAAATCTTGGGTTAATCAGTTTAACACTCAGGTTATGATTCTTTTCGAGTTCATCTATAGCTTTTAAAGCATCTGAATAAGAAGAACCAAGAGGCATGAAAATAAGGTCTTTACCATCTTTGATTATTTCAGATTCACCTGTTTGTATCGGCTTTCTTGAAGAAGGATTGTCTTGTGTTCCAGTAGCATAGCCTCTAGGATAGCGTATGGCAACAGGTGTGTTCTGTTTTGCTGCATATTCTAGCATTAAAGAAAGTTCTACTTCATCGCGAGGTGCCAAAACCTGCATATTAGGTATAGGTCTTAAGAAGGAAATATCTAAACAACCGTGATGAGTCGGCCCGTCTTCGCCAACAAGACCAGCACGGTCTAAGCAGAATACTACCGGTTGATTTGTTAAAGCAACATCATGAACAATCTGGTCGTAAGCTCTTTGCAAAAAAGTCGAATAGATAGCTACGAAAGGTTTCAAACCTGACTTTGCAAGAGCGGCCGCTAATGTCACACCATGTTGTTCGGCAATTCCAACATCATAAAATCTTGACGGAAATTCGTTTGAGAACTTAGTTAGGCCTGTTCCCTCTTTCATAGCTGCTGTTATTGCTATAATTTTCTTGTTTTCGTTAGCCAGTTTGCAGATTGTGTTGCCGAAAACTTCTGTATAGGTTGGAACATTTTTCAATGTGTTTTTAGCGTTGCCTGTTTCAATTTCAAAGGGGCCAATACCGTGGAATTTGTTGCATTGTTCCTGAGCGGGTTTATACCCTCTGCCTTTCTGAGTAAGAACATGAACAAGGACAGGACCTTGTCTGTCTCTGGCTCTTACTAAGGCTCTTTCTAATACTTCAAAGTTATAACCGTCAACCGGGCCTATATATTTGAAACCAAGTTCTTCAAACAGCATTCCAGGGGTCAGCAGATATTTGAAACTGCCTTCAATTCGGCTTAAAACGTTATAAAGTCTGGTTCCGAAGCCAGGAATATTTTTCAAGACCTTAGATAAATAGTCTTTGGGGGTTGTATAAGCTGGTTCGAGTCTTAATCGGTGCAGATACATGGCCATAGCACCGACATTTGGCGAAATTGACATTTCGTTGTCATTTAATATGACAACAACGTTGCTTTTTCTATGCCCGATGTAATTCAAGGCTTCAAAAGACATTCCACCAGTCATGGCACCATCGCCGATTACCGCAATGGTTTTGCCGGGAAGTTGGAGCTGTTCTTTTGCTAAGGCCAGACCTTGAGCAACAGAAATAGATGTAGAGCTGTGACCGGTATTAAAAGAATCATGTATACTTTCAGTAATTTTTGGGAATCCACTCAAACCGTTAAACTTGCGGAGTGTATCAAATTCTTTCTGTCTGCCGGTAATTAGTTTATGGGTGTAAGACTGATGCCCCACATCCCAGACAATCTGATCTGTAGGGGAATTAAATACTCTGTGAATGGCAAGAGTAAGTTCAACGATACCAAGATTGCTGGCTAAATGACCGCCATTTTTTGACACAACTTCAATTATGCGTTCGCGAATTTCTTTGCTTAACGCTTCAAGCTCGTTTATAGTGAGCTTCTTTAAATCACTTGGTTCGTTGATACGTTCTAGCAGCATTATTATTTATTTAGAGCAGCTAATAGATCTTCTAACTTTATTCCATGAGCTTCTGCAGCTTCTTCTATTGATTCGCCAGCAGCTATAGCGCAGCCGAGGCAGTGCATTCCAAATTCATGCAAAACTTCTGAAGCTTCAGGTTTTTCTTTGAGAACTTCTGAAATAGTCATTTTTGAATTGATTTTACTCATTTTTATTCACCCCTTTAAAGGATATAAAAGTGTAACATCATTAGGTTTAAGATACAAGCGGTTTTGAATTATAAATTACTTTGAATAGTTTGGTTCAAAAAGCAGAACCCAAACGGTTTGGAAAACAATCTTTATGTCTAATAGAATGCTATAGTAATCAAGGTAATAGTAATCGTAGGTTACTTTATCAACCAGTTTGAGATAATATCTGGAGTTAACAGCAGCTAAGCCTGTTACACCAGGCTTGACCGATAGTCTTCTTCCCTGAAATTCGTAAAATTCATTAACAAAATATGGGCGTTCAGGGCGAGGGCCTACTACAGACATTTCACCTGTTAAAACTAAGAAAAACTGTGGTAGTTCATCAATCCCGAATTTTCTGATGAATTTGCCTAATTTTGAAACGCGAGGGTCATCAGCAGTTGATACTGTAGGGCCGCTTTGTGCTTCGGAACCCATACGCATAGAACGAAACTTTATTACGTCATATTCTTTACCGTTAAGTCCAACACGTTTTTGTTTATAGAAAACCGGTCCTGGAGAATCTATTTTTACTAATACAGCTGTAAGTAGCATTACAGGCGAAGTAATAATAATAGCAAATATAGAGAACAGAATATCGAAAATTCTCTTAATTATTATTTGAGCATCAGTAAGCGGGTGAGAACAGATTGTAATAAGAGGAAAATCTTCAAGACTTCTCAAACCAATAGATGCTGCTGTTTTGCTGGGGTCTACTGATATTCTGACGTTGAATTTATGTGGCTCTTCCTTACGTTGATAATATATCTGAGCCCAGAACTTGTCTAGATTAAGCTCTGTATCTGTAACAAAGACTTCGTGAGCATGTTTGAAAATTACTTCAGAAGCAAGTTCGTCTATTTCGCTAGATTTCATAGAGCGAACAATGCGGAATCTCACTCCACCTCGACGATGAAAATGGTTTATAATTCTTTTCCCTTCGACTGGATCGCCGATTATTATAGCTTTAACAAGATTGGGATGAGGTCTGAATATTCTCGATATTATTACTCTTGTTAAAAAAACGGCAAAAATACTTATAGCAGTAGCTATAAGCATAATTGGTCTTGGAAAATTATGAGAAAGAGATGCAAAGCTTCGAGACATAAATCCAACAAGGTTGAAAACTATAAAAGTTGATAGCAGTGAACTTGTTGTGTGAAATATTATATCTGAAGCAGCTTTGAGACTTCTTAGACTGAATATTCCAGATATTATTCCGAAAAACAGGTAAAAAGAGAAAAGATACCACTTAACCTGATTATATGAGGCTAAATATAGGTCTATTGGCCCTGTTCCTGATAACCAGAGATTAAAAGTTTCTTTGAATATATAGTCTAGCAGGAACATGTCGCATATAATTAAAAACAGCGACAACATTCCTTCTGCGCCTTGGGGCAGTCTGAAGCTGAATCTCTTCAGTTTTGAGCTTAGAGACATCTTTTTAGCCTATTTAAGAGATAATTCTATTTCGTTGGCTATATCGTCAAGGTTCAATATTCTTACTGCAGCCTGCTGATCTAAGGCTGCTCTTGGCATACCATAAACTACAGATGAATTACGGTCTTGTGCTATGGTTAATCCACCCATAAGTTTTATGTTTTTTAACCCTCTGACGCCATCTTCTCCCATGCCAGTAAGAATTATACCTACTGCATTATGAGCAAATTCTTTTGCTGCTGAGAAGAAAAGGGTATTTATACAAGGGGCAAACAGGTCTTTTTGAACTGTATTAGACACAACAGAAAAAGTGCATTTGCCATCAAGACTTCTCGAGACAGTAGTTTGATTATCGCCAGGACAGATATATGCAATAGAATTTTGTAATTGTTCACCATCACAAGCTTCTTTAACTTTTAATCTGCAAATAGTGTTTAATCTGGTTGCAAAAGCAGAAGTAAAAGCTTTAGGCATGTGCTGAGCTATTACTATCGGAGCTGGTATATTTGGATCTAAGGATGTTAAAATCTTTTGTATTGCTGGCGGACCGCCTGTTGATGCACCAATAAATATTACTTTTGTTATTCGTTCTTCTTTGACAGAAAAACGCTTGATTGCTGATTTTGGTGCGAATTCAAGCTTTATAGAATGAGGCTGACTACCAGCTGCATTATGAATCTTTGATACAAGTTCATTTTTTAATTGAAGTATGTTTGTTGAAAAAGTAGAACCTGGCTTGGGAACGTAGTCAACGGCGCCTAAATCAAGAGCGTCTAATGTGACCTTTGCTCCTTCATGTGTTAATGAACTAACCATTATGACAGGAGTAGGTTTTATACGCATAATTTCTTTCAATGCCTGCAAACCGTCCATAATAGGCATTTCAACATCCATAGTAACGACATCAGGTTTTAATCTCATTGTTCTGTCTATTGCTTCCATGCCATTAGCTGCTGAACCAACTATTTCTATAGAAGGATCAGATTTGAGCATTCTTTCTATGGCGGTTCTCATAAAAGCAGAATCATCTACTATGACAACACGTATCTTTTTTTGTTCTTCTTCCATATTCTACTTGCTTCCTGGTTTCCGGTATGCGTAACTTCCTTTATTATCGAGCAGTTCGAATGTGTTTGATGGGAATGAAAAACATTCGCTTTCTCCTATAAATAGAAGACCATTAGGATTTAAATAATCATAGAAAGTTTCTAATATTTTTTTCCTTAAGACTTCATCAAAATATATTAACACGTTTCTGCAAAAAATAATATCAGAACCCTGCATAATTTTTAGTTTAGAAATATTTTTTAAATTAAGCCAATGAAAATCGACCATATCTTTGATGTCTTGCGAAATTAAACAATTGCCGTTATTGTCGCGTTTACCAATATGAAAGCCGAGTTTGTTCTCAAAGTATTCTATTTTACCGTGCATTGCCTTAGATTTGTATATACCTTTTTGTGCTTCTGAAAGGCAGGTTTTGTCTATATCTCCGGCATTAATTACAAATTTGGCTTTGGGATTTTTTTGTATGAAATCTTTGGCAATCATTGCTATTGAATAAGGCTCTTCACCATGTGAACATCCCGCACTCCAGATTCTTAATGGAAATTCATAGTTGTTCTTTTTAAAAAACTCAGGAAAGAAAGAATTTATCATATATTCAAACTGCTTGGGGTTGCGGAAAATATAGCTTTCGCTTATGGTTATTTCGCTAATAAAGCTGTCCATTATTTTGGAATTATTTTTGTAATTTTTTAGCAGTTCTACGAAGTCATTTATATTATGACAGTCTAGCTGCTTCATTTGATCTATTATCTTTTTTTCAACACGATTCTGGGGTATACGTTCAAGAACTATACCTGCGTATTCGTTAATCGCTTTGCTTATTGTATTTAAATGTTCTTTTTTTACTATAATCATGCTTTATGGTAGGGTTCGCCGAACATTATGGAAATTGCTCTGTAAAGCTGTTCGGCAAGCACTAGAAGTGCTAATTGATGGTTTAGGGTTAATGGCGATAGAGAAATGAATTCGTTTGCCATGGATTTTACTCTGGGGTCATGGCCTTCTGCTGCTCCCAAACAAATTGTCAGGCGGTTGCAGCCTGATTTGAGTTTTGTATCTAACCATTTTACAAAACCATTTGTATCTGGGCATTTGGCATGCTCGTCAAGAGCTATGATAAATTCTTTGCCGTTAATTCGTTTAACAAGTTCATCTTCTGTTTTGCAGTTAATGATTTCTACAGGTAGACGCTTAGAGCATCTTTCCAAGTATAAGTCTACTAATTTCTGATAAGGTTTATCCTGTATTTTACCCGGCATTAGAATTTCAATCTTCATCTGAATGCCTCTCTTCGACTCTTTTGTTTTTCTCTATTGTCTATAAGTTTATTTTTTAATTTTTGGGGCAGTTCAGAACCTATGATTAAACGTTCTGTTGGTGTATCTTGGCTTGCTACTGTCACTTGCATAGACCTGAAATTATTTCCATCGAATTCTAAAAAAGACTCCAACGATTCCAAAGCTTTTTCTTTAGTGTTAGATTCTTGGCTAAGATGCATTAAAACTATGTTTTGAGGAACTTTGTTCATTCTTGAAAGTATGCCTCTGACACCTTCATTCGGAAGATGACCACTGGTGCTTTTTATGCGCTGTTTAAGCCAAGTAGGATAAGAACAGCTTTTCAGCATGTCGAGATCATAGTTGCTTTCAATGCAAAGCAAATCAGCATTTTGAGTATGATTTAAAACTTCAGGAGTTACGCAACCCAAGTCTGTTGCCATAACCATAGAATAATTATCTTTTTCAATATGAAGTCCCATGGGTTGAGCAGCATCATGAGGAACTTTAAATGCTGTGCACAGGCAATTGCTTATTTCAAATACTTTTTCATAGCTCATTGAATAGTATTCTTCAATAGGAATGCCTCTTTCTACTATGGCTGATGCAGTACCAGGCGTGCAATATATTTTTAAATGAGGAGCTTTTTTTAAAAGGACTTTTAATCCTTTTATGTGGTCTTCGTGTTCATGGGTAATAAAAATACCCTTCAGTTCTTCTAGGCTTATTTCTCTCTTAGACAAATAATCGCAGATTTTCTTGCATGAAATACCTGCGTCTAAAAGGTAGTATGTGTGGTTCAACTCCAAAAGAGCTGAGTTCCCCTTGCTTCCAGAGCCTATAAAAGTAATGCCAAGCACAATCTTTCCTTTACTTGGGAGTATGAAAGAATTATGCTACTTTTGAAATAAAAAATCAATACTTTTACTTTAGAAATTAGCACCAAAACCTATTGTTAATGGTTTGTAATCGTAAAAATCCTCATAACTGGTTTTGGTTGAGCCTAATATTTCAACAGAGAACCCTCTGTGAGAGTAATATCTCCAGCCCAAAGAAACAACATCACCATTATAGTCTAATATGTATTGACTTTTATATCCTCTTTCACTTGGTTTTCTACCTGGAATTTCAGTACCGAATAGTAAACATAGTTTTTCGGGTTTTCTGTTATTCTTTTTATATTTTCCGTAGGCTGCGGTTCCTATTCCTTCGTTTCCACCAAAATTCCAGCCAATACCTAATCCACCTAATGTTAAATACAGAGTATGGTAATTGTTGGGATTTGTGTCAAATACTCCGCCAAAAGCCATTTGTGAAAACTCGCCTTCCCCAAAGGATGGAAGTCTGACTTTAAAATTCAATTTTGGGTCTGTTTCAACATTATTTCTATCTGTTTCAGAATCAAAATCCGCTTCAATGCCAAATTCAACATCTTTTATAGGTGAAAAGCCGAACGCAAATGAGGTCATATAGCCGTCTTTGGTTTTATCACCTTTAAAACTATCATATTTACGTGTTTTTACAGAAAGTTCTATTTCTTTTTCCGGAATAGTTTTGTGGGAAGGGGTGTTAATAAAGCCTGAAGGTCCTTGGAAGGAAAGTCCAGCATTACATGTATTTTCTAAAAGAATGAAGCTTAATACAAACAATTGTAAAACTATTAGATTGAATTTGTTTATTGGTTTACTGAGCATGTTTTTGTTTGCATATTTCAGCATTTTTTTCATTTAAATTGTTTTCTTTGCAGAATTTGCTGTGACATTCCCAAAAATTCTGGCAATAAGTGCAACAGTGCCTGTTGTTCATGTGCCGTTCGCCTCTATACCAATTTATTTTACAATTAGCATAGTATCTGCATCTCGAACAACATTGCCAATCTATTTTCAGAAAATTACGGCGTTTGATTTCTTCGATAATGAGAGTCATAGACATCAGATTTTTCTCAACCTGAGTCTCTTTCATCAGTTCATTAAATTCATAGATTTCTTCGTCAGTCCCATAAAGATTGACGATGAAAATTTCTTCTGCAAATACTGGTAGATATTCTTTAGCCATAGTTATGCTTTATTCAAGGATATATTTTATTTATCGGTAAATTGTTGAAAGTATCTTAAGAAAATTTATTCTTGTTTATTAATTATGCGAAGACCAGAAGCTGTGAATACGTATATGTTTTTGTTCTCTTTATCTGGAAAAGCACCAAGTATTCTATCTCTGCTTTTAAAAGGTATTGCTGTAAAGCTGTTTTTATCTTTTATGTAAAGAGAATCCATGCTTGATACCCACAAATTACCTGAATAATTAATTGAATTTGGATGGTCAGAAATAATTCCGGATAACGGAAGTTTATTGTCTAAGAATCTGAATATTCTGCCATCGTTTAAAGCTATATAGAGTTCTTTGTTGTCTATACATACAACATCAGCTATTCTTGCAGAATCTATATTTCCCTGGAAAAACATCAGATTCCATTTTCCATTAGATTCGTGTGTCATAATGCCTTGATTAAGCAAGGCTACATATTGTTCTTTTATTTTCCAGATAGAATGACAATTTTCTGTAAATTCGCTTGGAATATTAAAGAATAATTCTAATTCTCCATTGCTGAATTTTTTGACTTTTCCGTCGTTATACAACAAAAGCAAGGTATCTTCATCACAGATACTAAGATGTTTTAAACCTTTTGTTTCTTGTGAATCAATTATAAGGTTTGCTATATTTTCTAAAATTTCATAAACACCTGATTGACTGCTATAGGCATAACAGTGTTTGCTATTGCAGCAAAGCTTATTTGCATTACCTTTGCCATTATGATTAATTTGATCCCATGTTTTCCCGTCAAAAGACCAGATGCCTCTGTTGGTTGTGGCTAGAAGATATTTGTCGTGAAATTTAGTAATATCAGAAAAAACAGGTTTCTGAAGTTCTACAGGAAGTTCTACCATAGGTTTTTGGTCTGGTGGATAGCTTTCTGTAGAAAGAGAACTTTCTGTTAGAGCTTCTTTCCCATCTGTTTCTAACAGACCGTAATCCGGCATTCGGCTGTAGGTTGGTCTTGTTTCCATTGGCAAAGTTGTGATTGGAAGAGTTGGGGTATAGGTTCCCAATTCTGGAATAACTCCAAAAATAGAGCTGTTTCCGATGTTCCCTGAAAAATTGAAGTAATAAAAGAGAACAGAAGACTTGTTTATTGCTGCTAGAAAAGTATCGCATAAGCAGAGAGAATAGGTTGGTATACTGGATAATCTGTCCATTTTCCCTTTATAATATCTGAAAACACCTTCATCTGAAGCAATAAAAAGAACTTCGCCGGCGCTTATAATGTCATTTATGAAGCCAGGTTTGGTAGAAGAAAGCATTGTCCAAACCCAGTTCTTTGAACTTCTATAACCGGCAACTATGCCCTGGTCTGTGCCGATAAAAACATTTTTTTCTGTCGTAACCATACATCTGGGTTTTTTCCCGGCTAATACCTGCAAATCAAGATTTGAAAGCTTATCTGAATTGCCTGTTAAAATGCCTTCTTCGTGCAGTATCCAAAGCTCTTTTTTCTGGTGCCCAAAACCTCTAGCTACATAATCTTTGGTTTGAGGCAATTCTGAAATATTATTTCCATTGCTACGAAAAATACCGTTACCTAAGGTTCCTATTAAAAATTGATTTCTCTTTTCGTTAACAACGGCAAAAGAGTTTATTAATTTGTTGGGAAGATTACTTTCAAAAAGTGGTTTTACACTATCTTTTTCTTGTTCATATTCAAATATGCCAGGGTAACCAGCAATTAATAGTTTATTGTTGCAAATAAGCAAATCTTTGGCATAAAAATTTTTAGGAAGATTTTTTATTTCCTGGGTTTGTCCTGTAACGGTATTTATTATGTTTACACCGTTGTTGCCAGCTATATAAAGACGGTTATTAAACCATATTGAGTCAGATATAATACTGTGATTTTGTATTGGAAGCTCACTTACTCTGCTTATCTGACCTCCGAATACTCCTATGCTTGTTCTATGTCTGTCTACAATTTCGTGAATCGGATTAATTGAGACTGCTCCATAGACAAATAATATAATGATTAGGGAAAAGTATATTGAAGGTGTCCAGTTCCAACATTTGCTTCGTAATAAATCTTCTTTGGCGGCCAGTTTTGAAATGCTTTCATTTAAAGAAGTTAACTGAGCTGTTTGATTGACGCTGATGCTGATTGAATTTTGTTCATTTTCTTTTATTAACTTGTTTAATGCAGCTTTTTGCCGTCTGAAGGTTTTTATCTGGATAGTTATTTTGCTGATTTCCCACCATCGGCCTGTTTCGTCTGCAACCCAAAACATGGCGTCAATGAGGTTATATATGATTTTCCCTAGTTTTGTTGTTTCTTCTTCCATTGTGTTACCGTTTAATCAGATTTCTGCCCAAGGATGAAAGATACATTTGCCGTCTATTGGTCTATTTAGGAAATTGGCGGCAATATTTGAAAATGTTTCTGGACTATCGGAAACAAAGAAACTTTCTTTGCCAGGGGTTTCCTGTTCTGTAGATATTCTTCGAGCTTCTAGAGTTTCTTTGACTTCTTTTGCTGTTTCGTAAGCTGAATCAACCAGGTTGATATTGTTATCGAAAAACTTGCTTATTTGATTTTTTAATAATGGATAATGTGTGCAAGCCAAAATCAAGGATTTGATATCGGTTTTTTTCAAGTCTGAGAGATACATTTCCATTGCATCTAGGGCAATCTTTGTGTCCATCAGGTTTTCTTCTACTATCGGAACAAAAAGCGGACAAGGAACAGCTATAACGTTAATGGAACTGCGAAGTCTTTTTATGCGGTTTTGATATGCACCGGAACTTATTGTAGCTTTGGTTCCTATAACTGCGATATTGTTGTTATGAGCTGATTTTATTGCTGCTCTTACACCTGGCTCTATAACTCCTATAATAGGTATTCTGACTTCATTCCTAAGAGAAGATAAAGCTAATGCTGAAGCAGTATTGCAGGCTATAATAATCATCTTAACATTCTGCATTTCTAGAAATTTAGCTATTTCTAGAGAGTATTTCTGAACAGCAACAGGTGACTTATTGCCATAAGGAACTCTAGCTGTGTCACCAAAATATATTAAGTTTTCGTTGGGCAGCAACGTGCGTATTTCTTTAAATACGGTTAAACCACCGACTCCTGAGTCGAATATTCCAATAGGTCGATTATCCATGTTTCTTTTGCTCTAATTTTGGTATCTGACTAAATTTTATAAGCTATTTTAGCTTATTCGGTCAATAAGTATTTTTGAAGTAAAATAACTATGTTTTTATTTTTTACTATGCTAGACTAAATTTTTAAGTAGATTTGCTCTTTATTATTTTTTATAGGAATACTATGTTTCTTATTTCTTTTAAATCTTTTTTATCATCTTTGTTTGTCTTTGTAGGAAATAATTTTATACCAATTCTTGTAGCAATACTATTAGGGGTTGCTATTTATTTTATTTATGCTTCTAAAAAAGAGAAAAAACGTATAAAAGCAATCAAAGATTATTGTGAAGAACATTTTATCGCTTATGAAGAGATGCCTGATTCAATCACAGGCAAAACAGAAGCTTATGATATTTATAAACTTTCAGAGTTTTACGAATTCTTTAATGGTATGTATAAAAAAGTTGGCGATTATGAAATTAATATAGTTGATTTTAGAACATTTAATGCTCATAAACCCAGACATCAAAGAGGTGGTAATGGTATTAAAATTTATAAGCGTTACACTTTATGTCAGATATATAATCCCAGTGTTTTGTTTCCTAAGTTTTTTATAAAAAAAAGAAGACTTCTTTTGGATTATTTCTTTTCATGGTTAAACGAAGACATAGTTTTTGAAGAAGATAAGGCATTTTCTGATAAGTTTATTTTAATAGGGAAAAACGAAAGAGATATTAGAGAATTTTTTTCAGATGTAATTAGAAGAGTTTTTAAAAATATCGATATAGAAGATTTTGTTTGTGAATCTGGTGACAATTCTTTGTTATTATATTGCAAAGGTTATGCTGATATTTACAAAAGATTATCTATGATGGATAAGGTTATGAGTTTATTTAGACAAATAGAGCAGGAAGGAATAAAATATAAAATAGAGAAAAAGAAGAGGAAACCCGTTAAACATTATGTTCCTAAAAAATCGATGTTTGAAAATTTAGGTTTGTAAAAATGTAAGATTTACCTAATAGTCAATGTTTGTGAACTGACCTTTTTTAAAAAGCCTGCTGGCTCTTTCTTCTTTGGCTAATCTATCGTATTCTTCTCCAAGTTCCGGCCCTACTTTTGCCAGGTATGCCTGTCTTAAAACATCCTGTGGACTTTCAAAATTGGCTTTAAAAGCACCTAGTTTGCTTAAACCTTCTTTTAAATATTTTGTTCTTCTTTTTATTGTATATTGTTCAGGAGCAGGTTCATCTTGCCATGGCGTGTGATTTTTGGGCACAAAAACAGAGAAGGTTGCTGATAGAGAAGAAATCGAAGGTGCCGATTTTATTACTTTGCTTATGAATTCTATTGTTGCATCAGCATCTTCGTCTTCTTCACCAGGCAGACAACTTACAAAATACATTTTTATATGTTCAAAACCATGGTCAAATAAAGATTTTATTCTTTCTATGAATAAATCTTCACTCATTGGTTTTCTCATTGCTTTTCTTAAGCGTTCACTGCCGGTTTCAGGGGCCACAGTCAAGCCTGTAATACCTGATTTTTGTAGTGCACTGATTATGTTTTCAGATAATTTTTCCCATTTGACTGATGAATTTCTGACCTTAATATTTCTTTCCTGAAGCATTTTAAAAATTTGTTCTACTTCTGGGTGGTCGAATAGGGAAGGGGCTACCAATCCTAAATCTTTACAGTTAGGGTGTTCGTTAAGCCAGTTTTCAATTACAGAAGCTTTTACTGGTCTCGGAGGTGCATAAATGCACCTGGCAAGGCAGAAAGAGCACACTCTTGGGCATCCTCTCATTACTTCAATCATATGTGCTCCTCCAAATGAATTATATGGCGAAACTATATGGGAATATGCCGGCTGCTGATTTACGTCGTGCAAACCAAATAGTTCTGGAATATGCTCTGTAACAGAGGGCACCCAAACTCCTTTTATCGCTGAAACTTTATCTTTGTCAAATCCATCTTTGTGTAGAGTTTCTACAATAGGAACAATAGTGGGTTCGGCTTCACCTGGAATTATTATATCGAATATAAGTGAAAGAGCTTTTGGGTTTGATGCTATCGCTGCACCACCTGCTATTAGTAGAGGATGATGTTTGTTGCGTTCTTTGGCTAAAACAGGAAGACCTAAAGATGCAAAAATTCCGGGTATCTTATCGAAATCTCCTTCAAAGCTGAAGGAAAACATCAAAACATTAAAATCTCCAAGAGGTCTCCCTGTTTCAAATGAGTAGTAAGGAGCTTCCAAAGGTGTTTCTTGTTGTAATGCTGGGAAAAATCGTTCAACTCCTGTGTTGGGTATAGAGCTTACAAGACGGTGCACGGTTAGATAACCGAGATTGCTCATGCCCAAAGAGTAGAGATTGGGATAAACTAAGGCTATACTGATTGCTCCAGCGTATTTACTTTCTAAATAATGCTGCTCTGTTTTTTTTAACTGATTTGCGACTGATTCGTAATTAAATCTATGTTTTAAACCCAATTTTCACTCTTTTCTGAATTTAAAAAACAGGGGAGATTATTATCTCTCCCCTGTTTTTTATTCGATTATTTATAAAACCAAGGATAATATTCTTTGTTTATATTATCTCTTTCCTCTTCTAAGGAAAGCTGGGAAACTCTGATCATCACTGTTGTTGCGAAGAATAGCTGGAATGTCGTTGTCATCACTGGCTATTGGTGCATTAACAACCTGCTGAACTGGTCTTGGCTGTTCAACCTGGCGGTTAGAACGAACAGTTTCTAGTATGCGGCCAGCATTGCTGTTGCTGATAGAAGCTCTGTCTTCTTTGCCAAAGCCTGTGGCAACAACTGTAATTCTGATGCTTTCGCCAAGATCTTCGTTTACATTATGACCGAAAATGATGTTTGCATCTTCGTCAGCGGCATCTCTGATAATGCTCATAGCTTTGTTAACTTCCATGATACCGAGGCTGTGTGAAGCAGAAATGCTTACGAGAACACCTCTTGCACCCTGAATAGAAGATTCAAGCAATGGACTGTCGATAGCCTGCTGAGCAGCGGTTACAGCTCTGTTTTCACCAGAAGCAACACCAATACCCATCAAAGCAGAACCAGAACTCTTCATAATGGTCTTAACGTCTGCAAAGTCAACATTGATTACACCGTTAATAGTGATAAGGTCGGAAATACCCTGAACACCTTGTCTTAATACTTCGTCTGCTTGTCTGTAAGCATCTTCCATAGTAAGATCTTCGTTGGCTATTTCAATGAGTTTATCGTTTGGAACAACAATAATAGCATCTACACGTTCTTTTAGATTCTTGATGCCTAATTCTGCACTGCTAGCTCTCTTTTTGCCTTCGAAACCAAATGGTTTTGTTACTACGGCAATGGTAAGTGCGTTCTGTTCTCTGGCAACTTCTGCAATTATTGGAGCAGCACCTGTTCCTGTGCCGCCGCCCATACCAGCAGTAATGAATACCATGTCGGCACCTTTTAATTGTTCTGCTATTTCATCACGGTCTTCTTCAGCTGCTTTTTTACCAATTTCTGCATCTGCACCAGCACCAAGACCCTTGGTTATTTTTTCACCCAATTGAATTTTGGATTTAGCGTTAGAACTCTGTAAAGCCTGTGCATCGGTGTTGGCTACAATAAATTCTACCCCGGAAAGATCTGCTTCGATCATTCTATTTACGGCATTAGATCCGCCGCCGCCTACACCAATAACCTTTATTTCAGCGCTACCGCTTCCCATATAATCATTATCAAACACTATGCCCTTGCCTCCTATTTTTTACACTTCACCTTATTTTTTTTATATATGTGTGGTAATTTACTATATATTTTTTAATCCGTAAAGAACTTAGCGAAAAAATTTTTAATTTTTTCAAAAATTCCGCTAACAAAGCCTGATTCTCTTGTCGGTTCCCTATAATTTAGGGCACCGTATCTAATCAAACCTAGTGCAGTAGAATATTGTGGTTTACAAACTTTTTCTTTAATGCCACTAATCTGAATTGGATTGCCGGTTCTGACAGGAATTCCAAAAATACCCTCAGCCAATTCTGTGCACCCTTTTAAAAGAGAAGAACCACCAGTCAAAACTATTCCTGCTGGTAAAGAATTTAATGGAACTGCTTCTTCTATTTTAGCCTTGGCTTTGACAAAAATTTCTTCCATTCGGCTTTCTATTATTTCTGCCAGATATGTCTGGGTAATAGTCTTTGTTTTTTCTCCACCGGCTACAGGAACATCTATGCTTACTTGTTCATCAGCAAGATCAATCTGTGCAACGCCTTCATTTACTTTAAGCTCTTCTGCTTTGTCTGTAGAAGTCTTTAAAACAAATGCTATGTCGTTAGTAATACTACTACCGGCAATATCAATGCTGCTAGAGTATTCGACGTGCCCGTTTTTATACACAATAATATCTGTGGTGCCCCCGCCTATATCAAGAAGAACCACACCTAAACGGCGTTCGTCTTCTGTAAGAGCAGAAAGACTTGATGCATACTGCTGCAAAACGACTTCTTCAACATTGAGTTTAGCCATTTCACAACTTTTCATAAGATTCTTTATGGCAGTCACAGCACCAGTAATAATGTGCACGTGAGCTTCTAGTCGGCTGCCGACCATGCCTTTTGGATTGCTGATTTCATTCTGTTCGTCAACAACAAATTCTCTTGGAAGTATGTGTATTATTTCATGGGTGGCAGAAATTTGAACTGCTGTTTTTGCATTGTCAACGGCTCTGTCAACGTCTTCAGAAGTGATTTCGTTGTTAGCGCCTTTGATTGCAATAGCACCCTTGCTGTTCATAGAGTTTATGTGTGCACCAGCAATGCCTACATAAACAGAATCAATAGAAACATCAACTGACTTTTCTGCTTCTTCTATGGCATAGACTATGGCTTCTGTAGTTTTCTTTATATCTACAATAGCGCCTTTTTTTACGCCGTCAGTATATGAACAGGAACCAGCTCCCAATACATTGATTGTGCGATCTTCTTTTAATTCCCCTATAACAGCACATACTTTTGTTGTGCCTATGTCCAGACCGACAATTATATCATCCACCAGTAGTTTGACCTCTGTTTTCAGAATTTGTTTGCGATATTTTTTTCGGACGAATAACTATATCATTCATCGCTCTCATATCTAAGTAAAAAGGTTCTACATTATTCTTGCGTAAATTGTCAAGGAGTGCACGCAAAAAAATGTATCTATTTTTAAAATCTTCCGCATTTCTTGGGAAAATTTTTTCACCTGTAAGCATTATTATATATGGATTTTGGCATTTAGAAAAGTTGATTTCAGAAATTTGTTTTAAAATCTTTTCATCTAAAGTTTTTATCCAGCTTTTTGCTGTATAAAAATCATCATTGTGTGCGATAGATGTGCCTAAAGTCGCGTCTTGAAGCTTAAGGCCAGTAATAATTGGCAGGTCTTTTTCTCCCATACCCTCTGTATTAATTATTACACCATCTTCACTAACTTCATAAAAAGCAACACCGAACTTGGCATATATAAAGGGACGTCGTTCTGTTATGTTTATTTTGAGAGTGTTTAATCCTTGTAATTCTACTGAAGCATCTTTGATTAAGGGTTCGTTAAGTAGTCTTTGCTTGACTTCTTCGCAATCTAAGGAAAAAATATGCTGAGCCGGTGCAATGCCGGATTTTTTTATAATATAATCTTTATTTAGTGTCGAATTCCCGCTAACTTCAAATTCTTTCAATTCAAAGTATGAGGTTGAAAAGAATATATATCTTAATTGAGTTATTACAAGATAAGAAAGAGATATGAAAATCAGTATAAAAGCAATAACTCTTAAGGGAACCAGAATTTTAGAGGCTTCGTGAAATCGGTTTTTGTAACCTTTTGCACGTATTTTATCCTCAACTTCTTCAGACAAAGTCTGGTCTGGAAGTTGAGTTCCAATGCTTTTTACAGGTAAATATACCTGATCGTCATCATCTATGTTGTTCTGGTTGAAAAAAGACATACCCAAGTATAATAACACTTGTTTGAAACTTGTACAAGTGCCTAGTTTTTACAATTTGAACGACTCGAACAATTCGAACAATTCGAACAATTCGAACGATTTTAACAACTACCACGGGCAGCGTAAACTGCCGTCCCACAGATTGCGGCAGCAATCGTATCACAGAGGCTTTAGGCTCGTCCCACTACGCAAATATTATTTCTCAATTCCTTTAGCGGACAGTCTGCTTGCTCAACCTTATTCTCCTCCGCGGTCTCTGATAATTTCTACCTTCGGATAATCTTTGAGGGAACGAGCCTTGTGCGGAGAATAGAGGTCTCGCGTCTACTGTCCGCTATGTTGCTCTAAGCTCTATGCTATCTAAAGTAGTCTACCCATTGTCATAAACGTATAGCTTTCAGGGCTAAAGCCCATACGCTATACTTTTTATGACAAATGTGTAGACTTCTCTTATCTCTTCGCTCTGCCGCTCTAAGCTCTATGCTCTAAAACCAGTTCTATTTGTTTCAGAATTCGATCTTCAACATCATCTGGTCGGCTCTTGCCCATAGCTTCGCTCATGGCCTTCAAATTGTCGCCTTTTCTTATTTCTTCAAGAAGTTTTACCAGGTTATCCTTGTTTAAATCTTTGTCTAAAAGAACTTTTGCTGCACCAAGATTTTCTAAAGTTCTAGCGTTCTTTTCCTGATGATTATCTGTAGCATAAGGGTAGGGTATTAAAATTGCCGGTTTTTTACAGACGGCTATTTCAGAAAGAATGGTTGCACCTGCTCTTGAAATCAGTAAATCTGCTACATCGAAAGCTTCTTTCATTTCATGCAGATAGGGAAGAAGCTGATAGTTTGCTGGCTGTTTCGGAATGGAGTTTTTAACCATTTCATAATCTCTTTCGCCTGAAATGTGTATCAATTTTATTTCAGGATGCTCTGGCAGCCATTCATTAGCAAGAGCAATACAGGCTTTGTTTATGGAAAGGGCACCTCTAGAACCGCCTACTGATAATAGAATAAACTCTCCTTCGTTCTTTTTAAACTTTGAATCATTACTTGGTTTTTGTTCTAGAAAAGCACTTCTTACCGGATTACCAGTAAGAACGATTTTTTTGTTGTCTACTTTTGCGGCAGATTCATAAGTAAGTAGAACCTTAGCTGCTTTTTTTGCAAAAATTCTGTTTGTAACACCCATGGCAGCGTTTTGTTCATGGATTATGTAGGGTATTCCAAGAGTTTTTGCTGCTGTTAATATTGGGAAAGAAACAAATCCGCCTGTTGCTATAACTAAGTCTGGTTTAAAATTTCTGATATGTTTGCAGGCATCTACAATGCCCATTAGATTGGTGAATGGGAAAGTAAACCATTTCGGTGAAATGGTTCTTGGCATTCCCTGCGCTCTTACACCCATAAAACTAATGTTTTCAACTCTGGAAACAATCTTTTCTTCCATTCCACCGGTTACACCTACATAACCGCTTTCGAAAGTATATTTCTTTGATAGAATTTCACGTATTGCTAATGCTGGATAAATATGACCGCCTGTTCCACCGCCGCTGAATATAATACGCATTATTATTTTCTCCTCTGATTATTTCGCAGGTTTCGGATCTCTGAATTGGCTGGAAAACGGAATTGACCTTGAATTTTCATAAAGATTATCTTGCGATCCGTAACGTGAAATATTTAATAATATTCCTATACCTATAGCCAGAAACAGGGTACTTGAACCACCATAACTGATGAATGGCAGGGTAACACCTGTTGTTGGCATTAAACTAAGAACAACTCCAATATTAACAATAACCTGTAGTCCTATAACGGTTGTAATTCCTGCAGCAGTAAGGAATCCGAAAGTGTTGGGAGCTCTAGAAGCAATATATAATCCTCTCCAAATTAGTATAAAGAAAAGGATTAAAACAGCTACGCCGCCTATTAAACCTAATTCTTCGCAGGTTATTGCAAAAATAAAGTCTGTGTGTCTTTCTGGAAGGATAAAGAATTTCTGTCGGCTTTGTCCAAGCCCTAATCCCCATATTCCGCCGGAACCTATGGCGACTAATGACTGTATGATATGGTAACCGCTTGTTTTTGCATTTTCCCAAGGGTCTATGAAAGCCCAGAAACGTTTCATTCTGTAGCCTGCCTGGAATATTAACGAAGTGACTAAGACAACGCCGCAGCCAGCTAGTGCGCCAAGATTGATTAACGAGCCACTGCCAAGAAAATACATAGCAAAGTACGTTCCACCGATAAGAGTGGCAGTAGAAAGGTTCGGTTCTTTATAGATTAATACAAAAACCAGTGCTGTAACGAATAAATCAGGAAGCATGCCGTGCAAAAAGTTTTTAATGACTTTTTGACGCACAGAAATGGAATGAGCCATATACAGCACGAAGCATATCTTGGCAAACTCCGATGGCTGAAAACCGATGCTTCCAAAACGTATCCATCTTTTTGCACCACCGATGTCTCTGGCAACTCCAGGTATTAATACTATGATTAATAGAACTATAGCAATTCCCAAAAGGGGCACAGCTATTTTTTCCAGTTTGTTGTAGGGAATTCCAGATGTTAAAAGCATTGCTGCAAGACCAACAATTACCCAAAGAAGCTGACGTTTAAAGTAGTATAAGCTGTCAGACATCTGAGCTAATGAGGTAATTGAGCTGGCGGAATAGACCATTACCAGCCCTACGCCCATCAGTGCTACAACAACAAATAGCAGTATATGGTCAAATTGTGCTGTCTTTTTTATCATTTGCTTGTTAGATTATTAACTAATTCTTTAAAATGTTTTCCGCGTACTTCAAAGTTAGGATATTGGTCGTAACTGCTGCAGGCAGGTGACAATAATACTGTGTCGCCTTTGTCTGCCCATTGATAAGCAATATTTACCGACTGTTCTAAATTTTTAGCTGTTTTTAAAGGAATAACTCCTTCTAAAGATGCCCTGAAACGGTCTTTGGCTTCTCCAAAAAGAATAACTCCTCTAGTGGTTTGCCTTATGGTTTCAACCCATTCGGTTAGGTCCGTGCCCTTGTCTCTGCCGCCGGCAATAAGAATCAGAGGTCTTTTACAAGCTTTAAGAGCTGTGATTGAAGCTGCACAGTTGGTTCCTTTGGAATCATTTATAAAATTAACGCCGCTGACTTCTCTGACCCATTCTAATCTATGTTCTACACCAGAGAATTCTCTGACAACCTTTTCAAGACGCTTAGGCTCAACACCTGCTAGAACAGCAGCCAAAGAAGCGCACATTATGTTTTCCTGATTGTGGCTGCCAATTAATTTTGGCGCTTTTTCATCAAAAAGAATTGTTTCGCTACCCTCTTTATTTATGAATACATAATTGCCGTTTTTTATGGTTACAGCAGGTTTTTTATCTTTAATTTCACGGCCGAACCAGGCTGTCTTACATTTTAATTTTGGTTCCATTTCAAGCATAAGCTTTTGGTCAGCATTCAAAATTAAACACTGGTCTGGGCCCATATTTAATGCAATGTTCTTCTTTGCATCTATATAAGCTTTATAATTAGGGTATCTATCTAAATGATTTTCAAAAAAGTTGGTTATTACACCAATATCAGGTCTGAAATCACAAATAGTTTCAAGCTGAAAACTGCTTACTTCAAGAACTTGCACAGAATCATCAGTTGTTTCTGTTGCAAAGCTCATCATTGGTATGCCTATATTGCCACCTAAAAAAACTTTATTAAACTGTTCCCGACAAAATAAAGAAAGCAAAGTTGTTGTTGTGGTTTTCCCATTGCTTCCTGTTACCACAAGGCGTTTGCCTTTAGAAAGTCTGTAGGCAATTTCTATTTCTGAATAAATGGGAATATGTTTCTCTGATGCTTTTACTAATACTGGTATGTCTGGTCTTACGCCTGGACTCAACACTATAAAATCGGAATCCAAGACTTTGTCGGTGTTTCCACCAGCTTCATATGAAACTTTATCTAATAAATCCTCTTTGGTTAGTGTATCTTTAAGTTTTTCTTCAGGTTGTATATCTGAAATAAATATTCTAGCTCCGCCTTTATAAAGAGTTCTTGCAGCAGCAAGACCACTTTTGGCTGCACCTACTATGCTTATCTTTTTCCCTTTAATATCCATAATTTGTTTTGCCTCTTGAATCTTTTTTATTATATCGGCTTCTAAAACTTTTTTGATACTACCACAAATTATTGTTACTAATAAAGGGGGGAAATTTGAAATTAGGAATTAGAAGTTAGTAATTGTTTAACTTGTCTCTAAAATCTAAATGTAATATACTTTTGCTACTATGATTAAACTAAATTACACTGAATTACGGCACACGCCTTCTCTTTCTCCATTACAGCATAAAATTCATGAAATTATTTTTGAAGCAGATACATTTTGGGGAAAAGTCTTTGATGTTGTTCTGCTTATATGTATATTCTTAAGCGTTACTGTTACTGCTTGCGACAGCGTTGAATCTTTACATTCGGAATACGGTTATTATTTTAATATTGCAGAATGGACATTCACCATTCTTTTTACCATAGAGTATTTTTTTAGACTCTATTGCGTGGCAAAACCTTGGCTTTATGGAATCAGTTTCTTTGGTATTATAGATTTAATGGCTATTTTGCCCAGTTATCTCAGTCTCTTTATAGATGGACCAGAACTTCAGTTCTTGTCTGTTATTAGAATTTTAAGATTTTTCCGTGTGTTCAGGCTTTTCAAGTTGGTTCATTTTACCAATGAAGTTGAACTTATGCTTGATTCTTTGAAGCGAAGTATTAAACGTATTGCTATCTTTACCTTCTATGTTTTCATAATTGTTTTCTGTTTGGGAGCAGTTATGTATATTATTGAAGGTCCGGAAAATGGTTTTACCAGTATTCCGGTCAGTGTATACTGGGCTGTTGTTACTCTTACAACTGTTGGTTATGGCGATATTTCACCTAAGACACCATTGGGAAGAACCTTCTCTTTCTTTATTATGTTGTTGGGTTATGGAATCATAGCTATTCCGACAGGTATAGTTACATCAGAAATGATGTTGCCAAAGAAAACGATTACTACCCGTACCTGCTCATTCTGTTGCAGAGAAGGCCATGACCCTGATGCAAAGTTTTGCAAATACTGCGGCAAACCCTTGGATTAAGCATTCTCAATTCCTTTAAAGACCCCCTTTTTAAAAGGGGGATGTCAGGCTTTCGCCTGACAGGGGGATTTTTGAGAAGTTAATTAAGCAGTAAAAAGCTGAGTCCGAAGACTTAATGTGTTATTAAAAATCTCCCCGTCATTCTTCGAATGACACCCCTCTTTAACAAAGAGGGTATTTAAGAATTAATCTCTCAGATTTCAGTTTTCAGTTCTCAATTTTCAATTCACCAACCACTCACCACACCAAGTTCCGCTTGGCATTGTGATACGCTCCGCTGTGTTACACTTCGTCGTGAGACGTTTCACTGTGGTAATTGTCGCACAACTACCACGGGCAGCGTCAGCTGCCGTCTCACAGATTGCTCCAGCAATCGTTCCATAGAGGCCTTAGCCTCGTCCCACTTTCCACGAGAGCCATAGGCTCTGTCGCTCTGCTGCTCTATTGCTCTAAGCTCTCAATTCTCAACTCTCAACTCTCAGTTTTCACTTTTCACTTTTCACTTTCCACCAACCACTTTCCCTCCTCCCTTCTCCCTTTTTCCTAAACTATCCTATATACCTTAGCGGGCAGGGCTTTGCCTTTAAACTGAACTTCTCCATATTCTTCTGTTTTTATTTCACTCTTGATCAGAGACATTACACCTTTAGAAACAACGCATTTGTTTGAATCTAGTTTTTCGGCAAAAGAGGCAATTCTGGCTGTTACGTTAACAGAGTCGCCTATAATAGTAAAATCTCGTTTTTGTCCTACTCCTAAGTAGCCAGAAATAACCAGACCATAATTCACTCCCACGGCTACTTTAAAATGCAGATTGGGGTTGCTTTCTATGAGATGTGCTGCTTTTGCTGCATTAATGGCTGTTTCTTCCGCTGTTTTATCACCTAAATGGAAAGCTATAAGCAGTTTTTCACCCATAATTTTATCTATATCCCCGCCGTATTGAATAACTATATCTGCTATTATAGCTATTTGTTCTCTGAGTTTTGTAAACAACTCTGACGGCATCAGATTTTTCATGGCTTTATCAAAATCGGTTGGCATTACATACATCAATACTGCATTTATTTTTTTACTTCTGCTGTCAGCAGATTTGGAAGTTACTTTTAGAGCAGATTTTGAAACCATACTGTTCATAAGCTGCTTTTCTTCTAGACCTTTCATCATTTTATCGAATGAATTACACAGAGTTCCAAGTTCGTCATTTCTAGAAAAACCAGTTCTATATTTATATTCTCCTGTTGCAGCCATTCTTGCACCATAAATTAATTGTTTTATTGGCTCAAGCAAATCGAAGATAATGCTCTGAGCAATAAGATAAATCATGATTATAGAAAAGATTATTAATAATGAGTAGTTTAAGAGGTTGTTCCTAGCTTCTTGAATTAATGGTTTTTCTGAGCCTAAACCAATGTATATGTTGTCTGAAACAAAATTGCCTTTTCTAGCTTCAAGAAAATGTGACCCATGAAGATTAACTGTTTTTGAAACCGGTAGGTAACTAGTGTTTATCCATGAAGATGTAAGACAAAATTCTTTTAATGATTTTAACTCTTCTTTTTTATTGTTGTAAGTATAGTAGTAATCGTCTCTATCATAGAAGA
The DNA here is from genome assembly GCA_900317935.1 of uncultured bacterium. Taxonomy (GTDB): domain Bacteria; phylum Muiribacteriota; class Ozemobacteria; order Ozemobacterales; family Ozemobacteraceae; genus RUG334. The sequence continues at coordinate 5,160 of ONIU01000033.1, read as the reverse complement.
AATAATCTCCGAGATTTATGTGAGATGAGTAGAAACAGTATAATTCATCACCCACTGATCCAGAAGCTATATGTTGCTTATACGGAACGGCATCATTTCTAATGCTGCACATGTAAGGAAGGAATTCATTTGAAAAGAATGTAAAAACAAATACTACATAATCTGGTTTTTCTGGAGAAGGTAATGGAACGATATAAAATCCTGCAGAACTAAATGTTACGCTTAAACTAGTAAGATTGTCTATAAAATTAACCATTCTTACTGCGAAACTGCTACCAAACATTGAACCATAGCCTTCAACAACTTTTTCTGTTATTATCTCGTCTTTCGTTTCATTAACATCAACTTTGCCAAAATTATTCTGGTTATTTTTGAGATAGACACATTTACCTGCTTTTGACATAATTGTTGCAAAATCACTTAGATGGTTTTCGTTTAAATTTTTACTGCTTTTTGAACCTGAAACTCCAACTGTCCAGCCGTTTTTGCCGATGATAAATATTTCTGGAATTCGGAAAAATGGGTCTAGGGTATCAAAATAAACTTTTTTATATTTAGTTTCTAAAATATTATTCAGGAATATTCTTAGGTTTTTAAGAGCCTCTTTCTGTTTTTCAGGGCTTTCAGGGTTGTTGGCTTCATTGGCGTATTGTCTAATGGTATCAGAACGCGCTAATTTTCTTAAAAACGTTTGACAGAGAGGTTGATAGTATAATTCTCTTTCTTCTATTTCATCCATAAGCTTGTTAAGCTTCATACGAGTTTCAGATTTTTTTACATTGAAATCTTCATTAACGTAAAGATAAGAAACAAAACCTACTGTCAACAAGGGAAGAATTGCTGAAGCAATTATATCTGTTCTTAATTTTATCGCTACTGTATTTCCCCATAATTCAAAGACTTTTTTTAAGCCAAAGCCGATAACAACATATATAGAAATAATGATTAACATCAAATACAGATTGAATTGAAGTCCAGGTGTATAATACTCAGCTAGTTCCCGGGTTATTAAGTAATATGTCCATGTTTCATTTCCTATTTTGATACTGTCATTTTTATAGCCTTTTTCTTTAAGTAGATCAGTATTATTAAAGTTATTTTTAATAAATTCCTGTTCTTTAATTGGAAAATTATCTGAAAATTGCCATGAATCAGAATTATGAAGGGCTAATAAAACATTGTTCCTTGCTAAAAGAGTATAATACTTTGGCAGGTTAAGGTTAACTGTTTCTGTAGGCATTCCGCATAATAGGTAAGCAAGATAGTTTTCATGTTCTTTATCAAAAATTATGTTTGTATACACATACATTTCTTTGTCTTCAAGAGTTGCTAAGGCTGAACGTCTGTAATGTGAGGATTTTATATGAAAACTACTGGTTAGGTTTCCCATTAAATTATGGATAATTTTATTTTTTTCGTCTCTGTGATATCCGTATTTGTCTTTTTTTAATATATAGGCCAAACTAGCTATTTTAGTGCAACTATCCGGAGAAAATCCTTTGCTGCTCAAATTTGCTATTTCAGAAGTCTCATCTTTATATAGACTGCAGCAGTAATAAGGAATTGGCTTACCAGATTTTTCATAATCATCCGATATTTTTTCTATTATTTCTACAGTGTTTTTATTGTTCTTGTTGTCTATTAAAGCTTTGGTGATATCTTCATAAAAATCAAAGCATAAAGTTTCAAAAGCTGATTTTAATACTTCATCGCATTTTAATTGTTCGCTTAATCTTAAGCATTCTTTGTCTGATTCAGATTTTAGATTATCAAACTTTGTAAAATAAACACTGTTGCTTCCAAACAATATAAAAATAGCTACGAAAATTAAAACCATTATATTCAGTTTCAAGTCATTATTTTTCTTTTTCTCTTTATCATCTTCCTGCAAAGAAAAAATGCTGTATGTTTCTTTTTCATTTTTTTCTGTCTCTTTATTGCTTTGTTCATCGTTAGTTAGTTTGAGACTTTCACTAGTTGTATTTATTTTCTTATCTATTGAGTAAACACTAAAACCCTGACCTTTGCTATCAATATTCAGGCATTTGAAACCGTATTTTTCAGCTTTTTTTGCAATATCTTCCCCAAAAACTAACGGGAAATCAGGATTTTGTATAGATAAAGCTTCATATTTTGCGGCATTTTTTAAAGGGTTTCCCAGAATAGCATAGTCCAATCTGGTATCAAGACTGCCTACTGTTCCAGAGTGCATTGTGCCATAACATAGTCCAACTCCTATTTTATATGGAAAAAGTCCAACTTTCTCCCTGCGTTTATTGATGGTAGCAAGCTTTGCTATCATCATACTGCCGGCTTTAAAAGCTCGTTCTAAAGCATCTTCTTCAAAATCGGCATTTTCAGGGAATACTGCCTCGATAGCATCACCGATGAACTTATATATTAAACCGCCATTTTCAGAAATAATCTTAGTCATTTCAGCAAAATGCTCATTAAGCAAATCTGTTATTAATGTCGGTTCATATTTTTCGCTGGTTCCAGTGAAATTACGAATATCCGAAACCAATGCAACACCTTTGAAGGTTTCTGTGTCATTTAAAAGACCGTTAGAGTGCTTTTCTATAGCTTTTACTGCCTGGTCAGATATAATCTTAGAAAGACGTTCTTTTTCTCTAAGACCTTCTATCATATTTGAAAGTTCGTTGGAAAGATTCCCTAATTCATCTTTAGGTTCATTATTAAAGCCTACTTTTAAATTACCAGAAGAAACTTCATCCAGTGCACCTTTTAAAGCAGAAATAGGTTTTAGAAAAACTTCTGCAGAACGTTTGCTGCAAAGCCAGAGAATATATAATGAAAAAACAATTAAAAAAATCAGTATTATTATTCTTAGAGTTATTTTTATTACAATATCAAACATGCTTATCCAGCCGATTAAAACTGTTTGGTTAAAGTTTACTGCTGGCATAGCTACTATTAAATTATTATCAACATCAAAAGTGTCTGTTTTCTTTGAATTTATTGTGAGTCTGGCTATTTTTGTAATTTTTCTAATCAGTTCTTGAGATGCATGGCGAGTGCCAATATGAGATAGACTCTGGCCTTTTATTTTATATGCAATGAAATTTTGATTATGATTGTTAAAAGTATAGCTGTCAAATGCTCTCCGAATAATTTTATCATCTATGGTTTTGTCATCCCATACAACAAAAAGCATATATTTTACTTTTCCGTCTATTTTTATGTAGTCAAAAATATAATAAGTAGATGCAAAACCACCGTTTTTTCTTGCTATAGGAATAGAAAAATGCTTGTTGATGCTGCTGTCTAATTTGTCACCTGTAAAAGATTCATAAGTAGCGCTGTCGAAACTTTCTTCCTCGTTGCCTTTGTATTCTTTCATTGTTTTTTCTGCTTCAGGGTTTTCTTCTATTAGTTTGTTTCTTAAAAGATTAACCTGCGACGGAATGATAGAATCTACAAAAGGTTTAATATTGAAATTAGTAGGAGCACTACCTTCTAAAAATGCTCCGTCACCTGCTTCATCAAGTATTTTAACCCCTAGAATCGGAAGCTTGTCTGTATTTTCAAATATATCGATAACTCGCTGAGCAACGATATTCCCATCTATCCCATTTTCTTTAATTAGCTGAGCAAGCTTTTCATCATTAATAGCTTTTGTAAATGCAGTTCTATACTTTTTTACACTTTCAACTTTCTGGAGATCGAAAGATTTTAAAGCTGTCTGTAAGTCTGAAACAGAGTTATTTATTATTGTGTTCCTATATTCTTTTATGTAACCATAAGCCGCAACACAAAGGAGGGTTAATGGTAAAACAGAAGCCAATATATAAGAAAGAGCAAATCTTGTTGTAAGATTTGTTTGAGGCCATTTTTTGAAAGCAATTCCAATGCTTAAAATATGGAAAAGTATTAATAAAGTAAAAGCATCAATAAAAATCAGCCATTTAGGCATCACAAGACCTTTAACTGATTTTACTAAAACTACAGCGATATGGGTTGCGCCTCTTCCTAGATGGCAGAAACCAGTGTAATTTCCCAAAGGAACTCTTTGAGGCAGGCTTTCTTTAAAGTATTTCTCTAAGTCTTTTTTATTTTGTAAAGTTATACTTTTTGCCCAATTTAGAAAAGTTTTCGATTGGTTTAATGGAGCTGGTATACAGGCTTCTCCATAGTCTTTATAGATGGGCAGGAAAGCTCCGGCAACATTTCTTCTTTGCTGCAGGTTTTTTAAAGCTAGCTGGCGGCCATAGCTGTCATGATTGTAGATTTCGCTACATGCTAAGAAAGCACCTATTATTTCCTTTTCATTTATAGCTGTGTAATCCCAGATAAACCAGGAAGTATTATGAATGCCATTTGAAAAAGTTGATATGCCACGTAAATCTTTAGCTATTGCTGTTACGTTTGTGTACTTCCCTAAAAGCATTTTAGCAAAAGCTTCATTGTTTTTCTTCTTAACCTCGTCTGTTTTGATGTTGTTATTTAGATTGTAGAGATGTTCAAAGGCAAGACATAGGCCCCTTTTCCCGCTTTTGATATCGCCTTTGTAAAATATTAAATCTGCCTTAGAGGTTTGGGGTAAAAATTTAAAAACATAAAAATGGTGCTTGGGAAAAGGTTTTGAAAATATACTATTTGCTGTTTTCTCCAAGTATTCTGCAGACAAAAAATCTTTGTTTTGTTTATTCTTAGAATCGTTATTGATTGTTTCAAAAAACTTTCCAAAAATGGCTTCAATCTGAATACCAAAATCAGCTTCGGAAGATAATGTTTCTGCTTCTTGAAGGGCTTTTTTCTCCTGGTCTTTTAAAGCCCATTCTTTATTTTTATAAGATAGATAAAGAAAACTTACATTTAATGAAATTAAAGGAATAACAAAAAGCAGAATAATAATTATTATATTATATTTTTCTGAAGCAGATTTGTTGTTCATTTCAAATAATAATAGTTCTCAGCACTCTTAGGGTTAATGATTATATTTTATTGTTACCAATTATCATAGTCAAGATTTTCTCATCACTCATCACCAATCACCTACCACCCACCACCAATCCCTTCTCCCTATACTCTAAAATACTATATTATTTTTATACAATTTAATGGGTAAAAAATGTACATTCACTTTTGAATATGGACTAATTCAAAATCAGCTAAGCATGAGTTTTTAAGCTTAATATT
>ONIU01000074.1 GCA_900317935.1 uncultured bacterium | reverse complement strand
TTCTTATAAGCATAATACCACGAACGACACCATTCAGAAACATTTCCAAGCATGTCACAAATATGCCATTTATTCTCTTTTCCCTCAATAACCATATGGGTCTGAGGATTAGAATTATTTTCTGACACAGAGTTATCAAAATTATTAGAGTTTCCAGCTTTGCAGGCATATTCCCATTGAGCTTCAGTAGGCAGATTAAACATATAATCATTTGGAATAACGCCAGACAAAAGCATTGTCAATTTTCGACAAAAATCAGCCGCCATTTTATAAGAAACCTGCTCAACCGGCTTGTTATCATTTTTATCATTAGAAGGATTTTCACCCATAACAACCTGATATAACCCTTGAGTAACAGGATATTTACCTATAAAGAAAGGCTTTGAAATAATGACTCTATGTAAAATTTCATCACTGCAGTGCCCTGCTTCAGAGGGCGAAGACCCCATATAAAAATTACCTGGGAGACAAAGTACCATTTCTATGTTGCCAAACTGAGGTAAATTAAGATTTTCATAATATTTCATTTCAGCAAGTTTATCAAAACTTCTGATGAAAGAATCTGTAATTTTTGGATTACGAGCTTTTATAAGCCCTCTCAATTCTGAATCCATCTTAGCCCAATTATTACAGTAAACGAAAACTTCAGGTCTTGCCTCAACAAGTTCCTTAAGGTCTTCTCTATCTAGAAGGTCCCATGCACAATTCTGAGCAAATTCTGAATATTTTTTTATGAGTTTAACCCAGTCATGAGAATTAAAAGTAGCTACAATTGCCGGATTACAACGGTTATAATACCCTTTATCAAAAACAATAAGATTTACCCAAACCCTGGAATTTAATTGATCTAAATTAGGATAACCAATTAAGACTGAAGGCACCTTTTCAGACATTTCCTCTATATGAGTTTGACTAATTAAATTCCATTCATGAAAACCTTTTGCCAACTCAGGTCTAGAAATAAAAATATCCTTTAACTGACAGGATGTAAATTTATTTAATTTAAAATAACTGGCAAATAAAGGCTGAAAACATATTAAATCAACCATCATAGTAGTATCAGAAGAAAGTTCTTCATCTTCTGACATTACCTGGCCAAATTTGCGACAGATTTTTTCTGAAGAGAACAAGGATAAATTATTCTGCAAGAATTCCTTAATAACAGAATTGCGTTCTTCCCTATTAGAATAATTGATTATTCGTTCTAAGGCATCAAAGTCATCCAATAAAACAGCTTTTTTATATAGATTCAAGGCAGTTCTGTCGTTTTTGATAAGATTGAACTTATCACCAGTCTCATAAGCCTCAGCTAAAACTTTGATTGCCTCAACTGAACCTGCTTCGGCAGCTTCTTTATATAAAAGAACCGCTTCATCCTCATTACCGTCAATATATGCCTGTGTAGCTTGTTCAAACAGTTCTTCAGCCTTCATATGAAACAGTAATTCCTTAATCAGTATCTTTGTCTATTTCTTTCCTGAACACGTTCTCTAAGGCGTTCCTGCTGTCTTTCAGGTTCTCTGTTCAAAGCAGGATTTCTTTGAGTCTGAGGCGTATTTTCTAAGCCTTCTGCTTTACCCCAATTTGTTATTTCAAAATTGAAGCCTGCTTCTCTCAAGTTTTCACCAAGCTTTTTAACGGAATTATGACAACTGTGGGCATCCTGCTTAGTTACTTCTTCTTCGTTGCCATCTTTATCGTGTCTGAAAACTTCCAAGCCGATTTTACCTTCAAGGTCGATTCTCAAGCGCATATCACCTGTAGCAGCCGGATTCTGTGCATAAATAACCATTTCTGACAACTCTGCAGGAGAACCATCAGCAAGTTTTTCATTGTAGTAAGCTACCGGTTTATCATAATTCTGCTGTTTTAAAGCCTTAACAATGGCCTTTCTAATAGCATCGCGTTCCTGGAATTTGTGTTTATTCTGATTGGCAAGTTCAATCAAATCTCTAAGAGCACTGACAGCAGCACTTACTTTGCTGTCAGGAGCAGCAAACACACTTGGCTTATTCCCTTTTTTGGCTGCTTCATTAATTTCATCTGAAGCTTTAACTAAATCCCCGTAGTTTTTTTCGACTTCGCTAGCTTTGCCCGACCATCTCTTTAATTCAGCTTTATCTACTGCATTAAATTCATTCATAGCTGCCTGTAAATGGTCTTTGGTATTAGTTTCTGCTTCTTCAAACTTATTTTTCAATTCTGTAACATTTTTTACAAAGTCTTTTATGGCATCTGCTACAGCCCTACCAGTATTGGTGCAAGTCGTATAGTCTTTACCTGCAAAAGCTTTATTAAAAGCATTCACCTGATTATTTATCTGATTAATTGCTCCTGGAGCGAATCTTTCGTAATCAATATTGGAAAGAGCAGACATTCTCTGGTCTATTTCTTCTTTGTAAGCCTTTGATTCATCTTGAGTTTTCTGCTTGTTCTGAGCAATTACTTCTATTGCCTTGAGGCTTTCTTCAGCAGAGTTTCCATTTCTTGCAACAGTCTTATATTTTCCTAAAGCCTGTCTTTTGAGGTCAGCAGCTTCTTCAAGGAATTTAACAGCTTTTCTTTCCCTTGCAGTCAGATTTGTGACTTTTTCTCTAACAGCATTTGTTTCATGAACTTCTTGATCCAAAGCCAGATTTACCCAGCTTGTAGTGTTGATTTTATGCTGAGCTCTGGCATTAATTTCATCTATTCGTTTTAATAGCTTATTTTTTTCATTCTCATTGTTGTTTCTGATTTCAGCAGCCTGACGTTCTAAATCTGCGGCCTGATTATTCAAAGATTCAGCTTCATTCAAAGCAGCGTTCAAAGAGGCTCTTTGTTCATTTAATTCTTTTATTTCATCGCCCGCAAATTCCATAGCAGTCTGAGAGGGATTCTGCAAAGCGGCAATAGCATTTAGTGCATCTCTTTTAGCCTTTTGAGCTTCAGAGTCATTATTTATATTATTTAATCTTTGGGAAGATTCTGCACTTATTTTCTGATATCTATCCAAAAACTCGCCCAAGCGATTCATAGCAGCTTCTATATGGCCTTCTTTCATTCCGCTCATAACAAAACACTCCTAAAATTAAGTTAATTCAAAGCCCTCTTTGGCTAACTCATCAGTTAAATTATCTAAAAAACCATTATTCGGAATTCCGTTAATAGTTATTCTATTATCTAGTGTAATACTTACCTCAACATTTCTACAATCTTTTTTATAAAAAGTTTCTTTTAACGATTCATATCTATCTGTAAGGAAAATTATATTCTGGTTTGAAGAGCCTCTTAAGCCTATATCGTCGTTTAATTCTTTTTGGTATGTACCATCTATCAAAACATCAATAAAAGAAAGAACTGATTTTCTTGGGCTAGACACAATTTCATCATAAGTAAAACCTGTAAAAAGAATTACTGACAAATTTCTAGAATCATTTTTTATCTTCTGAAGAAAAAGAGTCAGTTCATCTAAATTCTGTTCTAAAGGCTCTCCTCCAGAAATTGAAACACCTTCTATATGATTGCATGATAAAACCCAATTATAGAGTTCCTCTGGCGTACACTCTTCAAAATCTTCTGATAAATTCATTGATTTTGCAATGCAGCCATCGCAGCTTCTAGAGCAACCATGAAACCAAACTACTGCACGGTTACCCGGGCCCAAGACTCTGCAACATTCAGTTTTACGAGCTATCTTTAACATCTGTTTACTCTTGAATAATGCCAACCCTCTTTGTTTAAGGGGGTTGGCATTCTATAGAATTACTGGGAGATTTTTTAATACAAAAGGAATCAAGAATTCTGATCTTCTTGGTTTTCTTGAACCTGTTCTCCCTGTAATTCTTTATTTTGCTCTTCTTGCGATTCTTTTATCTGCTCTTCCTGAGACTCCTTTATCTGCTGAACAAGATGGTTAATCTTGGTCATTCTTTCCAGAAATCTGTGTGTACACTTAAATAATTTCAAAGAACGAGATTTAACCATTGTCTTCCCGCCAGAATAAACCATTTCTTCTGATTTTTTGGCAGAAATTGTATCAACAAGGCATTCCCAATCAGCATTACATTGCGGCAAGACGAACTCGATATCATGTGAAGAAGAATTCAAAATCAGCATCAGATTATCATCTCTTATCTGGTCGCCTTCTTCATCAATATCATCAATACCAGTTCCAGAAAGGAACATAGCCAAAGCTTTACCATGAGGATTGTTCCAGTCTTCGTCGCTCATTTCCTGACCATCTGGTCTGAACCAGATAATATCACGAATATTTGAACCTCTAATCATGCGACCCTGGAAGAATTTTCTTCTATGCAAAGCCGGGTGTTCACGTCTGATTTTCACAACTTCACTCGTGAACTCAATCATTGCCTTAGCTTCTTCACTGAGATTCCAATCATACCAGCTTATTTCATTATCCTGACAATAAGCGTTGTTATTGCCTCTCTGAGTTCGCATCAATTCATCTCCGCCGCAAATCATTGGCGTGCCCTGCGAAAACAACAGTGTAGACATTAGATTACGCATTTGTCGTGCCCTAAGTTCATTTATATAAGCATCATTTGTTTCGCCTTCGACTCCATGGTTCCACGAACGGTTATCGGAATGACCGTCTCTATTGCCTTCCATGTTGTTGAGGTTATGTTTTTCATTATATGAAACCAGGTCTCTAAGCGTAAAACCATCATGGGCAGTAATAAAGTTAACGCTCAAATAAGGTTTTCTTCCATCCAGTTCATATAAGTCACTGCTACCTGTTAGACGGTAACCCATTTCTCCAACAGTACCGCCGTCACCTTTCCAGAAAGAGCGCATTAAATCTCGGTATTTTGCATTCCATTCTGCCCACAAAACAGGGAAGTTACCGACCTGATAGCCGCCTTCACCTACGTCCCAAGGTTCCGCGATAAGTTTGACCTGGCTGATAACAGGATCCTGGTGGATAATAGTAAAAAAGCTGGAAAGCTGGTTCCAATAATGCATTTCACGAGCAAGAGTAGAACAAAGATCGAATCTGAAACCGTCTACATGCATTTCGTTAACCCAATAACGCAGAGAATCCATTATCAACTGCAAAGTTTGAGGGCACACCACATTAATCGTATTGCCTGTTCCAGTATAATCTTTATAAAAACGTTTATTATCCGGTTGCAATCTGTAGTAGTTGATATTGTCGATACCCTTATAGCACATAGTCGGGCCCTGATGGTTGCCTTCGCAGGTGTGATTGTACACAACATCAAGAATTACTTCAAAACCTTCCTGATGAAGCTTTTTAACCATCTGCTTAAATTCTCTTACAGGCCCACCAATACTTTTATCTGAGCTGTATCGAATTTCTGGAACGAAAAAAGAAAGGGTACTGTAGCCCCAATAGTTCTTTAAACCCTTTTCATACAAGAATGGATCATCTATATGTTGGTGCACAGGCAATAATTCTATTGTTGTAACACCTAATTTCTTCAAGTGAGAAATAATTGGTTCTGACGCCAAACCGGCGTAGGTGCCCCGTAATTCTTCAGGCACATCTGGATGCAACTTGCTTATTCCCTTAACATGAGCTTCATAAATAACACAGCGGTTAAATGGATATCTAGGCTTAACATCGCCGCTCCAGTCAAAATCATCTTCCATAACAATAGAGAAAGGAGTACCGCTGGCATAGTCTACGCTTACATCTAAGTCTTTATTTGGGCTGAAATTGTTATAAGCATAGAGGCCTTCTTCGTGGTTTTCTGTTCCGCTCAAAGCTTTTGCATAGGGGTCCATCAAAAGCACACGAGGATTAAAGCGCAAACCAAGTTCTGGTCTATACTGACCGTGCACTCTGTATCCATAAAACTGACCAGGTTTTATTCCATCTACATAAACATGCCAAACGAATGCTGTTCTGTTTCTAAGAGGAATTTGAGTTTCATTCAGTTCTTCATCGAAAAGGCAAAGCTCAACTCCTTCTGCATGTTCGGAATAAAGGGCGAAATTAACACCTTTACCATCATAAGTAGCACCTAGTGGATATGGATGACCTCTTTTTAATTTCATTTATTTCATTCCTTTTCTATTTTCTTAGATATAAGATATAAGATATAAGATATAAGATTTAAGATTTAAGACACAAGACATAAGATTTAAGAGATAAGTAGTGAGAATTTATTTAATCTTATATCTCAAGTTATGGTCTTATATCTCATTTCTCAATTTTTAAAGCATACAGCCATTATACTGCCTGAACGATCATCTATAAATGGGGCCCCGTTCTGGTCATAAAAATCAATTTTAGAAAAACCAGCATAATCAAGCATATTACAGAGTTCTTTTTTATCATAAATCTGCATTTGCCAGTCTTCTATCAGGGAATCAAAATGAATTGTATCGTTCCAGGCGGTATAAGATTTAATAGAAACCTGTCTCAGACGTCTGTTCAGAGAACAGTCCCGGACTCTTTTCACCAACCATCCGTCAATTTCGGCTTCTTCGTCAATATGCTTATAAAGCTCAAAAACATCAGTCTTTAGTGCATTAAAATTAAGTATATCAAAAACGAAAATTCCGCCTTGATTCAAACTTTTATAAGCATTTTGAAAGAATTTTGAGCAATCTAGTCTAGTTAAATGACCAATGGCATTAAAAATGCAAATAGCAGCATCAAAAATGCCATATTTAGCAGATTTCATATTGCCCTGCTGAAATCTGATTTTAAGTTTTTCCTTTTTAGCCTTTTTTGAAGCCATTTTAAGCATTGCCTCGTCTAAATCAGCAGCAGTAACACCAAAGCCGTTTCTAGCAAGGCCAATGCTTTGGGCACCAGTTCCACAAGCAAAATCTAAAACACTTTTTACATTATTCTTTTTAAAAATTTCTGTTAAAAAAGCATTTAATTCTGCCGTTTCAGTAGTGCCCTCCAGCTCAAAATAATCATAAAACTTTGCAAAAGTTGTATAATCTGGCTGTTTAAGCATTTTTATTCGTTAAGAATGTAGGGCAAGAAATGAGGAAGCATAATCTTCCACCAGGGCCAGTCATGATTTACATCGTAACCCCAAAGGTCAACCCAAGCTGGAATACCTTTTGCTTCAAAAATTTCTTTCATGCGTCTGGTATCGTCTGGGCATTCCCATGCACCCTGACCTGTGCAGATAATAATTCTGGTATCTCTTAATCTTTCCAAGAACCATTCATCATTGAGATTTGGCAAATAATCAACTGGTGAGTTGAAATAAACGTTCTGATCCCAATAATCGCCGACAACTCTTCTTAAATCATAAACACCGGCTAATGCGATGCAGGCATCGAAGCAATCAGGGTGTCTAAGAATAAAGTTAACAGAATGATAAGCTCCCATGCTGTTACCAGTTAAAGCTATACGCCAGTCACCTTTACAATGTTCCTTTATAAATGGAACAACTTCATTAACGATATATTTATCGTAAGCTTCGTGACGATAAACATTGTCGCCCATATGACCATCTGTCTTCAACAGTGATTCGTTGTCAAGGCTGTCTACGCAGAATATTTTTACGCGACCTGCTTCAACATCGTCTCTAACGATATCAAGCATTCCAAAATCTTCAAATTCGTGATTGCTGCCGCCAGCGCAAGGAAATACCAATAAAGGCTTGCCGTAGTGACCATAAACTTTAATAGTCATGTCATGACCAATTGCGGGACTATACCATGTTTGTGTTTCAGTATACATTATAAAGTGCGACTCCTAATATGAGTTTCAGTATGATGTCTGATACTATATCATATTTTTCTTGTAAATGTTAGAGGGTTTATTAAAGAAGTCTTGTACAATGCAAAAAGATATTATATAATATATAAAAATCACAGTGAGGCAGATTTATGGATAAAAAGCAGATTGGCAAATTATTTATTATAGGTTATCAAGGTGAAGAACCATCAGAAGAATTCCTTTCTTTTGTTAAAGAATGGGGCATCGGCGGTGTAATTGTTTTTGCTAGAAACCTATCAGATCCTTTAAAACTGCCTGAAAACTTAAAAAAGATTAGAGAAGCCGCTGGGAATAATATTTTTACAGCAATAGACCAGGAAGGCGGCCTGGTTTTAAGAATATTGAGATATGGCAGCCTTTTCCCGTCAGCAATGGCATTAGCAGCAGCAAACGATTTAGACTTAGCTGAAAAAACCTACAGAGCAATCGGTGAAGAAATGCTTTCTCTTGGGTTGAATTGGAATTTGGCACCGGTATTAGACATAAATCATCCGAGCAACCCCGGCATAGGCGCTCGTTCTTTCTCTGATACCCCTCAGAAAGTCGCTGAATTTGGTATTGCAGCAATAAAAGGTTTGCAGTCTACAGGTGTTATGGCCTGTGCGAAACACTTTCCTGGTAAAGGAGAAGCAAGAAAAGATTCACATCTGACTTTGCCTACAATACCCTACCCTGCCGAAAGACTGCATTCTTTCGAGCTTTATCCCTTCAAAAAAGCCATAGAAAACAATGTAGCAGCTATAATGACATCTCACGTGTTTTTCCCTGCCTTTGAAAAAACTCCTAATCTTCCAATAACCCTCTCTAAATCAGTTTTAACAGATTTGCTCAGGAAAGAACTTAAATTTAAAGGTCTAGTAATTACAGACGACTTAGAAATGGGAGCAATCACAGAATCTTACGGAATCGCTCAAGCTGCGTTAAAATCTTTTATGGCCGGAGCAGACCAGTTACTAATCTGCCATAGCTTAGACCAGCAGAAAATTGCCGCAGAAACAATTCTGAAAGAAGTGGAAAACAATAAAGAAGCCGCGGCTAGACTTCAAGAAAGCATAGAAAGAATTGAAACAGCGAAAGCAAAACTTCCAGATATTTCAAAAATCAATTATTCTTTAAAAGACTTATCTAAAAAGCATAAAAACCTAATTAAAGAAGTTTCTGAAAAATCAATTAAGTTTTTGTCTGTCGCCCCAGGAACTTTGCCGGTAGAGGACTCTCCAGACACTCATTTTATTCTGCCATTAATCTCGTCATTGGTGCAAGTTGAAGAAGAGCATAAAGACAAGAGTCTGGCAAACATCATTAAAGAGTATTTCCCCAAAAGCAGTTCTGAAGTTTATGAACCCAAAGCAGATTGTGAAAGCATTTTAAAGAATGTTAATATTTCAGATAAATCCAGAATAGTATTTATGACTTACAATGGACATTTATTTAAAGATCAGTTAAAAGCAGCAGAAAACTTAGCCACAAAATGCAAAAACATAATTGTGATTGCTTTAAGGAACCCTTATGACATATTTGAGTGCAGTTTTGCTAAGACAAAAGGTGCAACTTTTGGTTTCAGAACCCCAGCAATAAAGGCCTTATTAGATGTCTTAAAAGGGATAAAGGAACCATCAACAGATAATTGGCCAGTAAAAACTGAATCTACGCCAACTCTAGTATAATATTAAGCCTAAAAAGAATATTTACAACCAATCAGGAAGTTCTCCGTCATCTTCAATTTCAATCGTAGTTCCGACGATTGGGTTATCTGAGTTAGTGTCACCAATGAAATGATAATTTGGGTCTGCAAGCATGCCAGGGCTCCCAATTATGCGAACCTGCTTCTGAACCTGTCTGCTCATTCCATAAATTCTAACAGAATCTTCTTTTGGGTCCATCAAAGCTTCTATTTTTTTCATCATTTTTGCAAAGGAAACTTTATCAAGGAAGGTTTCAAACACACTTTTCTGCACAGGCACTGCATAATTCTTTAATAATTTATGTAGTTTTCTTCTTCGCTTATTACTTGGAGAATCGTAACAAATTATGTAGAATTCACCTGACATATTGAGTTTTCCTTATGTAAGTTTGTTAATTATCAATTATTTATATTGCTTTTGAAAGTTGTATATTATTTTAATTAAGAGCATAGAGCGAAGAGCAAAGGAATTTGTTTTTAATCTTTGTATATAAGTTTTATTGGTATGAATTGTAATTGGAGTCTTGATCCCTAAGCCTCCCCTTCTCCCTTTCCAAGCTTTTCTTGGGTATTATCTACTGAACACCAGTGGTACATAATACTCTACCCCTTTATTAACGGCTTCGCGATAGGCATAAGCCTGACGCAAAATCTGTTCCTGAAGTTCCATTTTCTTTCCATCACGAGGGTAATAAAATGAATTGCCTAGTCTAGCCTGTATTTCTTTAACCACTAAGGCTATAGAATAGTCATTCATCAAAACACCCTTATCAGCCGTATAAGTAAAATAATCAGCTTTTACCTGAGCCAAGTTGACAAGTTTCAAAACAACATTATCAACAACAAAATGTCTGAACTCTTCCATCAAATCTAAAGCTAAAGAAGGTC
This sequence comes from uncultured bacterium, assembly GCA_900317935.1. Lineage (GTDB taxonomy): Bacteria > Muiribacteriota > Ozemobacteria > Ozemobacterales > Ozemobacteraceae > RUG334. Next base: position 5,262 of record ONIU01000074.1, on the reverse strand, counting down.
TAGAATTCTGATTAGAATGAAGATTTGCCATAAATGGGTCTACACCAGCCTGTTCAATCGCTGCCAAAACTTTATGATATAGAATTGTGTATCCAAAGCTCAACATAGCATTGACAGGATCTCTTGGAGGTCTGCGATTTCTTTCGAAAAAGTTGAGATTCTGCTTTAACCCTTTCCTGAATGCTTCAAAATAAATCTTACTTCCATTTCCTTCAATTCCCATTAATTCATCAACAGACATTGCACTTTCAGCAAGACTAATAGACTGGCTAATTACAAAAGCCTCGTTGTTTGCGTCAATCACTCCATGTCTGTTTTTAAACATTATCCAGTTTTTATAATTGCTAAGTTTCCCAATAACTATTTTGCGAGCCATTTCTAATTTGAACTTTTCATCTAGGGAACGCTGATATTGAGCAATTCTGCTTAAAACAGATTTTTCATTCAGATTCGAAAGCCTGCACTTAAAACGTCCATTTTTCGTTAAATATACCAAGTCTATATTTCTATACATTATCTGGAAGATTGTTTGGGCAGTTACTTCAACAGTTCCAAAGCAAAAAATCTGTCTGATTTTGAAGAAAGGCATATCGTGAATTATTTTGTTTTCTTTGCTTCTAACAACAAGGCGTTCACCAACCTTAGTCAGTTTAGCCCCCTGAGTAACTATATATAATGTGCCGACTTCCATATTTCGCTCCTACTTCAACACCTTTTAATTCTCAATTCTCAATTCTCAACTCTCATTTCTCAATTCTCAGTTCTCATCTTTCAGTTTTCAACTTTCAGTTTCCTAAATCCCTTTTATTGGTTCATCTTCATCGGGCAATTTCTTATAAACTCTGATCCTAGTTTCAATTACATCTTTACCAGCATCATTAAAAATCTTATTAATCTGCCTTCTAAGAAGTGCTGAACGTTCCCTTAGAGCTCCGATTTTATTATTTAATTCTATATATTCGTTCATAAGTCTGTCTATTCCGCCACTTTCTCCGCCATACATTTCGTTCTGAGCAAGTTTTGCAGGCTGTCTTACAGCATTAACATTAAAATTTCCTGTATTTGGGAAAATGCCAGCGTGCACAACCGGTGAAGCATAACTTCCGTTTGGAAGCCTGAATTGGCAGTTACAACAATCATTTGAGCAAAGATGCGGTATTCTTTTTCTTATTTTATTACAGCCAGTTGGATTCGGAGGAACAGCTTTAATCATTTGATTAACTAAATCAGGCTGATAGTCATCGAGTTGGTTTAACACCTGGTGCACGAATACTTTTCCTTCTTCCCCTAAAGAAGCGAATACATATACAAAAGCATGCTTTTCATCTTGAGTAAGAAAATGGTCATTTTTTGCCTTTTGCATTATTTCCCACATAGGACGGCAACCGCTTAGAACCTGTTCGACTTCAATAGTATTGCGTTCAGGCAAAGGAATCTTTACGTCTATTTTAAAGTTTTCGTTAACTTCATCAAGACACTTTGGTGCATAATCACTTTTAACCGGTTTAAATTCTATATCTTTAAAACCTGCTACATTTCCAGATTGGCAATTTTGTATAGTAATTGTTCCAAGGATATGTTCGAAATCTTTTTTAGTAAGTTTATTCACATTTTTTAATATTTCAATCTGATCTTCGTAAGGTTCAAATTTTTCTGTATCTATAAATAAAGATTGACGACCTGTTTTTTGATGCGTTCCCAAAGGCAATTTTACAAGATTTCCCAAACCATCAGCCGAAACTTTATCCTGCTTTGGAAAAACTTCCCAAGATAATTCTTCAGGAACATTTTTTAATCTATTAATTAGCCAGCCACCTAATGCACGCCAATATTTACAAGCAATAGGCTCTGAACTGAAAAACCAGAAATGCAAACCTTTATTGCCTGAAGATTCCACCAACGGGAACAACCCAGAATCACTGCACAAAGCTAAAAGATTTTTACAATTTAATCTTAAAAGTTCTGTTAACCTTGTTCTTTCTTCTGGATTCTGTGCATAGTTTTTCATGTAAGGTTTGCGAATATCTAAGTCTAAAACCATTAGATTAGAAACATTCTGAATATCAGTTACATATATACCAAGAGTTTTCTGCCCTGAAATATGCATTCTTACATCTTCAGCCAGCATATCTCTGTGTTCTGGAATATAACCCCAGGTTTTTCCCATTTTAGTCTGAACGGCATGTACACCTCTTCTACCTTTAAATAGAGATAGATATATAAGTATATTTTCATCAGAAGTCACAATATGTTTTACCGTCATCTCAGATTTTATGTTTTCTAAGTTTTCATCTATAAGCAAGTCATCATTAGTCATAGACAATAGCATCTGTTTTTTATTATAAAAATCAGTAGAATCTGGGAAATTAACCAAAGCTTGATTACAGATATTCAGCGCATCGCTATTCATTCCAGCAAGCTCATAATTCTCAATTTGCAGCATATAGGCTTCTGGTTCTAATTTAAACCTAGAAACAATTTGGCGTCCAATAGCTATAGCTTCATTATAATTGCCAATTTCTTGCAAGAAATCACAATGCATTTTAAATAATTTAAAATTATTAGGCCAAACTGACTCTAAGTCAAAAAACATGCTTTGTGCCTTTTCAATACCATCAGTAAAGCCAAGTATTCTAGCTTTCAGAGCCTGGGCTTCCACATTGCCTTCCTGTATATCTTTAGAAAATAATAATTCCTTAGCAGAGTCAAAATTTCCTGTTGCAATTTTCATTCTTACATCTTTTAGCAAAGCGTTAATTTCCATATCTTTTCTCCTTTAAAATATACAACAAAAACAATAACTACCAACTACAACAATAACAAGGTGTAAGCCATGTCACGCCACAGCCTGCTCAACTTGAATAGATCTAATATTTGTTGCTCTAACACTCTTTTTATTTTTAAGCTTGTCAAAGCTTTCAACCAGATCAAATTCAACTTCAGCCCCGCTTAAACGCAAATCTTCGGGTATATCGCTGATTTTCGCATAAACTTTCTGATTATTATCTGCACGAGAAATAAAAGTAAATGGCCTATTATCAACTATTGAAGTAATAATACCCTGTAAACCTGTTTTAATAGGTTCATTGCTGCAAGCTGTATTATCTATTTTAACAGAATCACCTTCAGACTGATTTCGCCATTCATTTTCACATACTTTTACAGCCACATTTGGCAAAGGAACGTTATCACCTATTCCAAATCTTAAAGACAACTGAGTAATTTCTTCGTTAAATTTCCAATTCAGGTTTTTTCTAATTGCACATGCTAATATAGCGTGATTTTTTGCACTTTCAGAATTACCAAGAACAAGCTGTATCTTAGCAATTAAAGTAAAAAGATTTACTTTTGACTGCAGTTCACCGTGCATAAGAGTTGCTTTAAAAGCAGCGTCTAATGCACCATTAAAAGATCCAACATTAAATCTTAATTTAGCAAGATCAGCAACTATATACCAAGGGCACCCTCGCATTCTAGAAATAGCCTGTAGTTCTTCCTCAGCTTCGCCATATTTTCCTAGCATCATTTTACACAGGGCACCACGTCGGCAAAATTCCAATCTGCGAGGATACTGCTTGATAGCTTCCAAAGACAACTCTCTGCATTCTTCATATAATTGAACTTCAAATAAAGCATTTAATCTTGCATAAAACCATCTTTCACGATAAGAAAGTATTTTTTTACCTTTGTAAACTTCACCTTCAGCTGGTAATTTTTCAGGTCCAATTATTTCAGTCAATTCTAATACTTTCTGCCAGTCATTTAATTTTTTAGCCGCATCTATAGCGGTAAATAAGGCTAGTTTAAACAAAAGATCATTAATATCAGTAGTCATTTCCAGTATTTCTTCTGAAGCCTTAAGTACAGATTCCCAACAACCAGACTTTTTATTCTTATCAATAATGAAATCGTATTTTAACCAGCAGAACTGACTTTTTAAAGCTTGTGAGGTAGAAATCATACTTTTGTTTTCTTCGATTAGAGCTAAGGCTGTTTCATAATCACCCATTTTACGTGCACAGTGTATAGCTCTCCAAAGACTGCTTTCATTAGCATTAGCTTTAAAATTTTCCATAAAGATAGGGAAAGCAGCTTCAAAATTACCGGATTTACGCATTTCTTCAGCTTCTTGCCAAGCTGTTGTCATTGATAATGTATTTTCCACGACCATTCTCCTTTTTCGAATTGGTTTATTGTTATTTATTAAAAGACGATAAAAACTCTTTTATTCAAAAAAAATAATATTCAATTTCAAATTTCAGGTTCTAACGCCATAAACCCCATATTGCCTGCGAAATAAAAAAGTGTTATTATCTCTCCAAAATCAAGAACAGAAAGACAAAGAATATGGATATAGCAAAACTTACAGATGAAATCATAGCTGGTAGACGACTTAATAAAAATGACGATTTAAACGATTTTATAACAGTAGACCTAGATAAGTTTTCTCAAGGCGCAGATAAAATAAGAAAAGCTTTTGTCGGTAATAAGGTTGATTTATGCACTATAATTAATGGGAAAAGCGGTAAATGTGGAGAAAACTGCAAATTCTGTGCTCAATCAGCTCATAATCATACAAACTGTGATGTTTATTCTTTGTTAGACTATGAATCTATCTATAAAGAAGCCAAATCAAATCAAGATGAAGGCGTAGACAGATTTGCAATCGTAACTTCTGGAAAAAGCCCTTCAGAAGAAGATTTTGAAAAATTATTAGAAATATATAGGAAATTGCATAAGGAATTATCGATTTCATTATGTGCTTCATTAGGCTTTCTCACAGAAGAACAATTTAAAAGGCTTTATGATGCTGGTGTTAGAAGCTATCACAACAACATAGAAACTTCCAAAAATTATTTTCCCCAAATATGTACATCTCATACTTTTGAAGACAAAATCGCCAATATAAAAAGGGCACAAAAAGCTGGGTTGTTTGTATGCTCTGGAGGCATTATCGGCATGGGTGAAACATTTAACGATAGAATTGATATGGCTTTAACCCTCGCAGAACTAGGAATAAAATCTATTCCTATAAACGCTCTGATCCCTATTCCAAACACCCCACTAGGTAATTTGAAAAGCTTATCTGAAGAAGAAATTTTAAGAACAGTTGCCATATTCAGATTTATCAACCCTGAAGCACATATAAGAATTGCTGCAGGCAGACTACTTGTAAGCAATAACGGTAAAGCACTATTTGAAAAAGGTGCTAGTGCAACTATTACAGGTAATATGCTAACAACAACAGGTTCCACAATACAA
>ONIU01000075.1 GCA_900317935.1 uncultured bacterium | reverse complement strand
AAATGCTTAGAAAAAGCAGATGCTATTATCTGCCCTTCTTTTGTAATAAAGTCTTTTTTAGAGAGTCTTGGTGTTAATTCAGATAAAATTACTGTTATACATAACGGCGCCAGGCTTTCTGGAATAGAACATAAAAAGCCAGAATCTGCCCCTGATAAATACATAATATATATTGGTGCTGTTCAACCATGGCAGGGTGTTGAATGTTTAATGAAAGCCATGACTTTTTTGAAAGATATTTCTGATTTAAAGCTAGTGTTCTGCGCTTCGGGCACCAAACCAAGAATCAGATTTTTACAAAAATTAGCCGAAAAAATGGAAATATCTGATAAATTAGTATGGAATTTGCGAATTGGGCAAAGTGAAGTTCAAGACTGGCTACAGGGAGCGTCTATTTCTTTAGCCCCTCTGACAGAGTGTGAGAGAAATCTGGTTCAAGGCTGCTGTCCAATAAAAATAGTAGAATCCATGGCGGCCGGAGTTCCTGTAGTAGCTTCAAATATGCCTGTTACTTTAGAATTATTGGAACATAATGTTACCGGATGGTTAGTAAGACCTGACAGACCGTCAGAATTAGCCAGAGCAATAAGAGTATTGCTTGCTCACCCTGAAACATTAGAAAGAATAGCTAAAACAGCAAAAGAAAAGGTTGTTTCTTCTCTTTCATGGGAAATGTCTCTTGAACAGCTAGAAAAAGTTTACTTTGATTTGAGATCATAGTGGAAAATCAACACATCTAACCATTATAATATTTCAATCGGACAGTTGCTTGCTCAACCTTATTCTCCTCCGCGGTCTCTGTGGATTTCTGCCTTCGAATAATCATTGAGTGAACGAGCCTTGTGCGGAGAATAGAAGGTTTCGCGTCTACTGTCCGCAAACAACTACCACAGTGAAACGTCACACAGATTGCGACAGCAATCGTATCACAGCGAAGCGTATCACTTGATAAGAGTCACTTAATCTCTATGCCGCGGAATTTAAGCAATAATCCGGTTGAACGAAGAAGTTCAGATTTTGAAACGGTATAATCTATAATAGCTTTTACTTGAGCTATTTTGGCAGCCGTTAAATCTCGCTGTGCCTGAGCAACTTGAAATGCTGTTGTCTTACCAACATCAAACTTTACGTTTTCAACCCTTAGCTTTTCTGCCTGTTTCTGAGCTGTAGCAGTTGTAGCAGCAAGTTGTTCCTTAGTTCTTTTAATTTCAATATAAGCTTTTATAACATCTTCTTTAATAAGCTGTTCAAGATTTTTAATTGATTCATTTTGAAGCCTTAAATTCAGCTTAGCTCTGTCATATTTAGCTTTTTCACTTCTTCTATGGCGGTTTAATTCATAGGTTAAACCTACAGAAGAATCAAAGGGTTCTTTGTGATTAAAACTTGGTTCAGAACCATCAAATGACTTTGAATAGCCTGTTTTTCCAAGACTTATAAAGAAATCAAGTCTTGGTAACATTCCATTTTTTGTAGAAACAACTTCTAACTCATTCTTTCGCTGCATCAACTCTGCCTGTCTCAATTCAGGCCTCATTAAAAGAGAGTCTGCAATACAATCTTCCAGGTTGAAATCATATTGGTCTATTTCTCTAAGCTTTGGCACACTTATAAGATTTGGTCTTTTTCTCCAAAAGTTTTCTGTATCATGGTTTATATTGCGAAGTAAAGAAATAGCGGAACTAACAACTCTACTTTCTGCATCGATCAAATCTTCCTGACAAAGAGCCACTTCTGCATCAGCAGCTGCTATTTCTGATTCAGCAATTTTACCAACACCGATACGTTTCTGTGTTTCATCACGTTGTTGTAAAGCAAGTTGTAGAGACTCTTTTACTATCTCAAGCTGTTTGGCATTTAAATAATACTGCCAATATTTTTTTTCAGTTTCAGAAACGAAATCCAGAATATATCCGTAAAGTTCGTATTTTGACCAATCTAAGTCTAATTCGGCTTTTCGTAAAGAAACCAGATTTACTTCTTTGCCGGCTCCGCGCATCAAAGGTGCAGTTACGTCTATTCCAAGTCGAGCAGCATAAAGGCTTGAATGGCTTGTTGTTCTGCTTCTATTTATAGATGCACTTATATTGGTTTTTATCCCTGAAGTAGACTTCTTTTCAGCTTCTATTGAAGCAGTTGTTGCATTATTAGAATTACGCCCGATAACATCATTAGCGTTTATAGAGCGGCTTCTTCTATCAGAAGCAGACACAGAAGCAGACACTTTTGTGTCAAATTCTCCTTTTGCTTGTTCAACACTTGTTGCGTATATCTCCGGATCTATTTTTTCTATATTTAAAGCTATATTATTCTTTAAAGACATTTCTACAGCTTCTTTAAGGGAAATAGTAAAAGAAGCGTCTTCGTTTTTATCAAATATTTCGTAAGTTTCAAAAGTTGTTAAATTAAAGCTGTTGCTGGAAATTTCTTCGGCAGGCTGAGTAATAGGTCCTTCCTTTGTACTTTCAATAGAAAATTTCGGTGATTTATTTTCTAGTTGTTCTTTGTCTAGAATTCTATTAATAATACTTCTGTCATAATATTTAGGACTGCTTTTAATTTCCGGTTCCTGTGCAAAACAACAAATAGAATTAAAGGCAATTAATGATATCAAGGCATATTTTTTATAGAAAAATCTTTGCAACATAATTCAACTCCTAGATCAATCCTTCTTTGTGCCGAAGGCTTTGTCGAATTCGATGTAAATCAGCGGAATAATCAACAAAGAAATGAAAGTTGCGATTGTAAGACCGCTTATAACGGCACGAGCCATCGGAGCCTGCATTTCTCCGCCTTCACCTAGACCTAATGCTAACGGAACAAGACCAAGAATAGTAGTTGAAGCCGTCATAAGTACTGGTCTACAGCGATTAGAAGCAGCTTCCTTTGCAGCCTCTACTGTATCCATATCAGGATTCTTGCGTCTAAGTTCGTTCATATGGTCTACAAGCAGAATTGAGTTATTAACAACTATACCGCCAAGCATAATACAGCCGATAAATGTCTGAACGTTGAAGGTGGTTCCTGTAAAATAAAGAATAGGAACAACACCGATTACCGACAAAGGAACTGTAGTCATAACAATAAATGGGTCTCTCAAAGACTCATACTGAATTGCCATAACCATATAAACCAAGAAAATTGCCAGAATAAAGCTGAAAGCCAATTCCATAAAAGCTTCCTGCTGGTCTTCGTAATCACCAGTCATAACAATAGCAAAGTTTTCTGGCAAAGGAATTTCTTTAATCTTTTCCTGAACATCTTTTATTACAAAACCAAGAGAGCGGCCTTCCACATCTGCAGAAAGAGTAAGAACTCTTTCCTGATTGTGACGTTCTATAATAGTTGGACCCATCTTGCTTTCAAGTTTTGCAACGTTGCGAAGCATAACTGGTTTACCAGCAGAGTTGGTTATTACCATATTAAGAATTTCGTCAAGCTTCATGTATTCAGCATCAGTAGCTTTTACCAATATCTTATATTCGTTTGAGCCGTCTCTGAGATTTCCTGCGCTTCTGCCTGACATCATTGTTTCGAGGAAAGTAGATATAGCATTTATTGTAAGTTTCTGGTCGGCAGCTTTATCGCGGTCTATTACAATAGAACGTTCAGGAACACCTTTTTCACGAGAAAGCTTAACGTCTGTAATTCCTGGAACTTCTTTAACCAGTTTTGCAACCTGTGCACCCAAAGCATCGGCTGTTTCAATATCGTAGCCGCGTATTTCAAGCTGAACTTTATCAGAGCCCGAGCCCATACGCATCATAAACATGCCCTGACCTTCTCTTGTTCTAATAACAGTGCCTGGTATTCCAGCAAGATCTTTTCTAAGAGCAGCAGCAATTTGAGCACTGCTTCTAGTTCGTTCATTAGAAGCTTTCAAAGGAACACGTATGTCACCTTTATTAACAGAACTACTTCTGCCACCGCCAACATTGGTAAACATAATGTCTCTTTCAGGAACCTTTTCCTTTATTACTTTTTCAACTTTTTTGAATGTTTCATCAACAAGAGACAATCTGGTTCCTTCTTCCATTTCAACACTAACTCTGACTTCGCCTTCATCGGCAGTTGGCATGAATTCTGTTCCCATAAGACTTACCAAAGAACAGGCAAATGCAATTAAACAGCCTAATATAAAGAAAGTTGATGCTCTATAAGTTAGAATCTTATTCAAAGCCCAGGATTGTATCTTTAAGATGAATCCTACCATATAATCAGAAAGATTCTTAAACCAGCCAACATCATGAGTAGCTCTTTCTTCTTTTGTAACAACATTTTTCAAAAAAATAGAAGTCATCATAGGAACAATGGTTAAAGAAATAACCATTGAACAGAAAAGTGAAAAAGCAACAATATAAGCAAGTTGTTTGAACATTACTCCCGTAACACCTTCAACAAACAGCAACGGCAGGAATATAACAACAGTTGTAAGAGTACTTGCCAATATTGACATAGCAACTTCGTCTGAACCATTAATAGAAGCTTCTATTATAGGAACGCCATTTTCCCTGTGTCTGAAAATATTTTCAAGAACAACAATGGAGTTGTCGACAAGCATACCGATACCAAGAGCAACACCACCCAAAGACATAATGTTTAATGTAAAACCGAAGTAATACATCAAAGTAAAAGTAGCGATAATTGAAACAGGAATTGCTATAGCAATAATCGTTGTGCTAGCGAGGTTTGCAAGGAAAATCTGTAAGATTACAACAGCAAGAATACCACCTAGTATAGCAGATGAACTAACATTATTTATAGAACGGGTAATGTATTTAGAACTGTCAACAATCGGGGTAAGCCTTAATTGAGGTATTTCTTCATTAATTGCCGCAACTTCTTTTTTTACAGCCTTTGCAACATTAACTGTATTAGCACCGGATTGTTTGCTGACAGATATTCGAACCCCTTCCTTATCATTGATTCTAACAACGCTGCGCTTCTTTTCCCAATGGTCAACAACATTCGCAACATCACAAAGTCTGATAACCTGTTGCCCATTCATACCTACTACTAGTCGAGAAATTTCTTCAACAGTTTGGAATTCACCTGGCGTTCTTAGTCTTATTTCAAAATTACCAGATTCTATCATACCGGCTGGAAGATTAATGTTTTCAGCTCTTATTCGGCTTATAATCTGTTCTGGACTTATTTTTAACGCTTTTGCTTTATTAATATCCAACTTAACTTGAATTTCGCGCTGATTACCACCCAAAACATCGATAGAAGCCACACCGTCTATTTTTTCTATGCGGTATTTAACCTGGTTATCAATTAGATCCAGCAATTTAACAGGGTCAAGTTCAGCCGAAGCACCAAGCACCATAATAGGCATAGCATTGGAGTCGAATTTACGAATCTGAGGCCTGTCTATATCGTCAGGTAATCTTTTAATAATACGGTCAATACGGTCTCTAACGTCATTGGTAGCCGCATCAAGATTTGTGCCCCAGGCAAATGAAATTCTAACATTGCTTCTTCCTTCACTGGAAGACGAGTTTATTTCTTCAACACCAGAAACAGCAGCTATAGCCTGTTCTATCGGTCTGGTAATAAGAGTTTCAACTTCTGTAGGGCTTGCATTTTCATAGGTTGCAGATACGCTTATCATCGGAAAAGTCATATCTGGCATCAAATCAACAGGAAGCTTATATAATGAAACGAAACCAAATATAACCACCATAAGCATTATCATCGTAACGCCAATAGGGTGTCTTACTGATTGCTTAGATAATTTCATTTTTTGGCTTCGCTCCCATTAGTTTTTGTTTCATCAGACGGGATTCTGATTGACATTCCATCTTCAATCAAATGCTGACCTAATGTTACAACTCGTCCACTTAATTTCGGGTAACAAATTTCTACTTGATTTGGATTTCTATAGCCACATTCTACAGGAACAAATTTAGCAACTTTATTAGCTTCATCAACAATGAATACGCCTTCTTTTTCTTTTCTTACTACTAAGGCTTCTATAGGAACAATAGTAGTATTTTTATGAGTGCCATAAATAATTTTAGCAGTAATAAACATACCTGGTTTAAGCTCAAATTCAGGATTCTTCAAATTTAATTCTATTCTTGCCTGTCTTGACACTTCGTCAAGCATTGGTGCGATTCTTGTTACTTTTGCAGTAAACGTAGCACCAGGCAGAGCAGTCGGGAACACATTAACTTCCATACCAGGTTTGATTTTGAAATAATCTCGTTCTACAACATCTATAACAACAGTTAGATTTGTAATATCTATAACAGAAATAATCGGTGTATTGGCTGTTATCATAGCTCCTTCATCAAGAAGTCTTTCTGAAACAAATCTGTCGTTAACACCGTAACTCCAAGATGCATCGACCTTTGTATAAGCCAGTTTTAATTTAGCTTGAGCCAAAGAAGCTTCAGCCTGTCTTAAAGATGACTTATTCACCATGTGTTTTGCAGAACGAGTTTTATAATCTGCACTAGCATTTTCAACTTCTACTTCAGAAGCAACTTTTTGTTTGCGCATTGTTTTTACGCGTTCTAATTCTCTTTTTGATATTTCAAGCAACTCGCCGCTTTCATTGTAGTTAGCTTTAGCTATTTCTAAAGCAGCTTCGGCCTGTTCCACAGCTAAAATAAATTCTTCATCGTCTAACTCAGCAACAATGTCGCCATTTTTTATAGTATCTCCAATATCAAAATTCACCTTTTTTATACGGCCAGAAGTTTTGGGAGCAACCTGAAATTTTGATTTTGGCTGGATAGAACCAGTAAAAATACCTTCATCATTCATATCACCTTTTGTTACGTTGCCTGTTTCTACTGCTACGATGACCTGTCTAGAACCGCCACGGCCGCCAGCCTTTTTATCTGAAGTATTATTCTTTTTATAATAATCCATACCGAACCAAACAAGTGCGGCACCGATGATAAATACGAACATTAATTTTTTCATTTATATTAGCTCCCAGTATTTTTAGAGACATAAGATACAAGATTAAATAAAGATCTCACCACGCCAAGCAATGCTTGGTTATATTTGTCTTATACCTTTATCTTATAACTAATTAATAAGTTTTTTCCATATCAAAATTATTAAGATTGATTAACTTCATTGCAAAAAAGAACCATGAAGCAAAGCCAATGCCTTAGAAACCAGATCTTTTGGAACAGCCATACTTACTCTTAATCTATCATGCTGCTTTATTATTCCACCGCATTTTTCGCATGAATCAAGTATATCTTCAGCCAGTTTATTGTCGTAAGACAAGCCTGAACCTACAAGAGTAATAGTTGTTAAATCAGAGAAACATTCAACATTTTCAGCATTCAGTTCGGCTGCTTTTTCCCAACAATATGTAATAGCTTCAAAAGCTTCTTCTCTTGCAAACCCAAAAGCAGCAGAATTTTCCGAAAATTCCACTATCACTGTTTTAAATGGAAATTCTCTAATTGATTTTATTTCATTTACAGAATCTAATGTTAAACCATTTATACGAACATATATAAATTTCTTGCAGCAGGTAATGCTTTTAACCAAAACAGAATCGTCACCATCAGGTCCTATTACACTTCCTTCAACATTTGAAAAACTTGAACGAACGTGAAGTCTTATATCAGATTCTTTAGCTAACGAAATAGCTCTAGGGTGAAGAATGCCGTTTCCAAAATGAGCCAAAGTAAGCATTTCATCATAACTTAAATGCCAAACTTTACCTGCAGCAGGTATGATGCGAGGATCTGCCGTGTACACACCATCTTCGTCTGTATACTTCTCGCAGACTTTCTGTCCAAGTTCACGCGCCATAACTACAGCGGTTAAATCAGAGCCGCCTCGTCCAAGAGTGGTCAAATCACCTTCGTTAGTAATTCCCTGAAAACCAGCAACAACAGCCACAGAGCTTGGTTGCAAAAATTCTTCAAACTCTTTCTGACGACCGATTTTAGTAATACAATAATCGCTGCCACATAGTTCAGAAAAAAGCTGAAGGTTAAAAGCATTGAAAGATTTGGCTTTTACTCCAAGTTCAGTTAAAGCAGAAGCCATTAAAGAAGCACTTACCATTTCACCAGTAGCCATAACATGGTCTAATTCCCGTCTGTCTGGAAATGTGGATATCTTGTGGATAAGTGCAATAAGTTCGTCTGTAGTATCTCCCATAGCTGAAATAACCACAACCATGGGGTAACCTCTCTTTGCTTTTTCAGCAATTTTAACGGCAGCATTTTTTATACGTTCTACGGAAGCTACAGAAGAACCACCGAATTTCTGTATCAATACCTGCCCGTTTTTAAACATTTCATCCTCTGTCTATAATTCTAAAATCTGCTTTAAGAGAAGCTAGCTTGAGTTTATTAGCAATTGTTTCAATAGCAGAATTAAGTTTGTTTCTTGTTATCGGGTTAGTAAAAATAACAAGTTGATTACCTTCGATAGTTTCATGTGAAACTTTAGGCTGATATATTTTTTCTATCTCGATGTTTGTTCGGGCAAAAATCTTGAGAAGTTCAGACAAAGTATCGGTTATGTTTATAAGGTTAAATCTTAAGTAAAATCTGTTTTCAAAATCCTTTACTTCATCAATAATTTTCAGTTCTTTGTTTTCATGGCAGGAAGAATAATCCAAGTCTTTTACTATTCCTCTGACAATTGATTCTTGAGAAGAACCAGGGCAGGCATAAACATGAGACTGACCATCTTCAGTTTTTAAATAGATAATTTCAGAACCACCTCTTGCTTGAGCAAGGAAATATCGACCTGGCATGATGCATGGTTCAGCAATAACCTTAAGAGATCTGCCGTCATACTCTACAACTCCGATTAGTCTGACAGATAAACCTAACTCTTTTGCTATTTCAATATCAGTATTACTAAGATTGTTTATGCCTCTGCATAATATTTTATCAGGGTTTATAAAACAACCGAATATTTCTGCTATTTGCAACGCCAAACGATTAAGGCAACAGATACCATGCAGATTAAAATTATTATTATCATCGCTATTTATCCTCCAACGAGCATCACAAACAGCTTCTTCAAAGCTTTTGCCGTCCTTTTCCATTATAGAAAGAACTAAACCAGAAAACGCATCGTTCTGTACATAAAATTTAACAGGTTTTGATATACTGCAATCAGACAGAATCTTTATAAAAGGAAAAGTTCCTCCCATAGCAGCCGAATAAAAAGTATTTTTTGAAAGATTCTTTTTTAGACGTTCTAAAGCTAATGAAGCGTTACTGGTAATTACTCTTTCAGGGTAATCGGAAAGAGGTCTGCCAGTAAAACATATACCTGTTTGAACCAAAGAATAAAATTCTTCTTTATCGAAGGCCGACCATGTATTATCGGAATTTTCTCTACCAAGCAAAGGCAGTTTTAATAAATCGCTGCGGCCCATTTTTATAAGTATTTCCTGGAACCGTTCCTTCCATGATGGTAAATTTAAAAAACCGGCACTTCTCATTTAATTCCCTTTAAAAATCAACAAGGTAATCTGTTACTCCAACAATACGATAGCATCGCCTTTAGCTACATTATCTTCATTAGCAACCAGGAATTTTGCTATTCTTCCAGATTTATCAGAAACAATTTCATTTAAGTTTTTGCAGGAAGATACGAGACAAACTACGCTGCCAGGAGAAACATAGTCTCCTTCTTTTGCAAGAGGTTCTGAAGTAGGACTCTTTGCTCTATAAAAAATTCCATTTAACGGAGCTGTTAAAATTTTATCCGGATTATATGAAGGTTTTTCGGAAACAACTTCAGCTTGAGTTTCTGCTGTTTGAGGATTCTGTATGCCCAAATGGCTTAGGAAAGATAAATCTATTGGCATAGCTGGTGAAGCATTTTTCTTTACTTTAAAACCAAAGTCTTCTGTTTCAAATTCAAGTTCACTAAGCTTATTGTCTTTTGCAAACTTTACTAATTCTGATACTTTTGCTAATATTTCACTATTGTCTATCTTAGATGATTTTTTCTGTGCCATTTGTTTTTCCTCTTTATTTGTGTTTGGTGATTATAAACAATTTTCATTTAATTAGCAAGACTTTATGTATGTTTGTTGCACCCTGGCGTTTTTCCACTTTAAGTTAATAGTTTTATATTTGTATTTATAGATATAGATTTTAGTATTCTTAATATTAGGCTATGTGGAAATTGTGGATAACTATGTGTACATTTTTTCTGTAGAGGTTTTATTTTGGTGGATAATGTTGTTTAAAGTTTGTCTTTGTTTTGCACTGTCATATTATTTTTATCCACAAAGATGCTTTTTCGTTTTTTTTACACAGATTTTCCACAACAAATTAACATAGTTTTCCTCTTTATTATCAAAATATGAGTATATAAATTTCTTGCTTAGTTTTTATTTGTTTGCTATATTTCATAAATCTTAAATGTACATAAAATTACTTGCCTAAAGCCTATTCAAGGCTTTTTCTTTCTAAGTAAAATGTACAATGTATTTTGAGGGTTAATGTACAATGACAATTGCTTTGGAATCTGTTTGGCAAAAAATTATAGAAAAGATTAATGCTGAAGAATCAGGTCCTTCCAAGATGTTTATGGGGTCAATTAAGCCTGACAAACTCGAAAACAATATTCTTACTATGGTTACGGTTAATGAATTCTGCCGTGATTTTGTTAATAAGCGTTATGAAAAAGTTATTAACCAGATTTTAAAAGAATTTGATCCGGTTTTAAATTATGAAATCATTGTTAAAGCTGGCAAAACAGTTAATAAACCATCACAGCCAAGTCTGCCTACTCTTTCTGAACCTGTTGCGCCGGTAACCAAAACCCCTTCTTCCAAATATGATTCTATGTTTAATTCTAAATATACTTTTGATTCCTTCGTAGTTGGAAAAAGCAATCAATTCGCATATGCTGTATGCCAGGGTGTAACTAAAAATCCCGGAGTTCTTCATAATCCTGTCTTTATTTACGGTGGTGTCGGTCTGGGTAAAACTCATCTTATTCAAGCTATTGGTCATGAAATTATAAAAAATGATCCTAAAGCTAAGATTGCTTATCTTTCTTCTGAAAGTTTTACTAATGAGTTTATTGATTCTCTTAGAGAAAAGAAAACTGATGATTTCAGAAAGAAATATCGCAAGATTGATTTGCTGTTGATAGACGATGTTCAGTTTTTTGCCAAAAAAGAACAGACACAGGAAGAATTCTTCCATACTTTTAACGAACTTTTTCAGCAGAAAAAACAGATTGTTCTTACATCAGATACTTCTCCAGACAAAATACCTGATGTTGACGAAAGGCTTGCTTCAAGATTTGCTATGGGAGTTGTTGTCGATATTCAACCGCCAGACTTGGAAACAAGAACGGCTATTCTTATGAATTGTGCCAAAAAATCTATGGTTGATGTTCCTGAAGATGTGATTATGTATATTGCTCAGGGTGTCACCTCTAATATAAGAGCCTTAGAAGGTGCTTTCAGTTCTGTTCTAGCTTATGCTGGTGTAATGAATAAGCCTATTAATAAGGATTTGGTTGATCAGGTTCTAAAAGATGTTTTAAGAGAAACTGCTGGCGGTAAAATAAGCATTAGTTGGATAATCAAACGTGTTGCAGAGTTTTATGATATTACTGAAGCAGAAATGGTAGGAAAAAGGCGATCGGCTGATCTTGTTCTTCCTAGACAGGTGGCAATGCGTCTTTGCCAGATTTTTACCGAAGCTTCCTTAAATCAAATAGGTGAAAAATTTGGCGGCCGTGACCATACTACTGTAATGCATGCCTGTGATAAAGTTAACAAAATGATTAAAAACGACAAGAATTTTGCGGAAGAATTTGAGCGTATAAAAAGATTTGTAGACCCTAATAAGTAAAAAAAAAGCCACTTAATTAGTGGCTTTTTTTTTTTTTTTTTACTTATTAGGGTCTTTTTATTTATAATATATAAAGAGTGTCTGATTAAGGAGGAAAAATATGCTATATAATAATGAAGAAGATATTAGTAAAAAAATAGAAGATGTAAAAATAAAATTAAGAGGTATAGCAAAAGAAGAAAATATTACCTATGAAAAAGGAAAAGTATTGATTTATAAAGGTGTGCCAGCACTTGGTTTAATTTTTTTCTTTATAGCATTTATTATTTTACTTATTTGTAGAACTATAAATTCAATAACTGGTTTGTTTTTTTGTGGATTTTTCTTTCTATTAGGTTGTATTACACTAAATAAATATAAGATATACTTGGTATTAGATTATGAAAATAAAATAATCTACAAGGATAAGCGTGATAGAAATGATAAAAGCCTTTCAAAAGAAATATTATTGAAACAAAATGAACTTTTGTCAGTAGGCGTAAATAACCATATTGGACAGGGAACTAGACATAATCCTGGTAATATTATAACTAATGAAGTAGAAGAATCTAATGTGGTTTTGTTGAAATCTAACGGAGAGTTATTGGCATTAAACGATTTTTGTTCTAGACAATATCCTAATGATTGTCTGTTAACTGATGCTATATCTATTTTGTTTGATGTTCCTGCTGTAAAAAGCAATAAAGAACAACAGTTAAAAGTTGTTAAAACAGATAATGGTTATAAATTAATTACTGAGCCATTAAAAAGAGATTCTTTAGCTATTAATGTTTTTAAACAAGCCTTAGCACCAATATTATTTTTCGGTTTATTCTTCCTTTTTTTGTTTATTTTAGCTTTATTAAGAATTGGACAAAAATGAAAGTCTTAGTAAATAACCTTTTTTGGGGGTTACAATAGATAATTATTTAAAGTATAATTTACTAATAGTGATAAACTTTTGGAGAGTATTTATATGAATTTGAAATATCTATGTTTTGGTTTATTGTGTTTTGTTCCTATTAATAGTATTTCTATGGCTGCTTCACCTATGGAAAAATTTTTATCTAAGCTGGCAATTTTAGAAACAAAAGATGGACGCAGCATCAAGACTTACGAAGATGTCAATATTAATCTTAATCCTTTCCAGAAAAGAAATAAAAAATATCCTATAGTAAATATAGATAAAATACCTGAAGGTTATGTTTCAAAAGATACTGCACAAAAGTATTTTAAAGAGTTTTCACAGCATGCTGTTGTTACAGATGAAGATGTTAGTTTTGAAGAATTTATGAATGAACATTTTTCAATTGAAGATATTACCGAATTTCCTAATAAGTATTACGGAACAAAACCAGGTTCTTATACTTTTTATTTGAAAATGGATGATAGTTATAAATTTGTAAGCAGCTTTAAAGAATATGAACCTGACGCTGTTTCTTGTTTTACTGATACTTCTTTCTGTGGTTCTGAATGTGAAAATAAGCATAAAAAGAAGAAAAATATATATTCTGATTTCAAACAAAATATTATATCTAAAGCAAAAATAATAGATGCTGAAGAAGTAGATAATAAAAAGAATTGTATAAAAATGTCTTTTGTAAAAAGAACTCCGCCTGCGATTACTAATGATGGAAGTATTGCAGAAGAATATAACGGTTTTCCTGTATTAGGCGGTGATATTTCTTATGAACCCTGTACTTCTGGAGACTGGTATTTAACACCTAATGGTATATTAATAGGAGAGCCTTATCCGCCTGTCTATTATGCAAAGTTCTCTTTTGGAAGATTTAAAGAATGTCCTAAAGATGGCGAAGATTGGAAAAATTATGAAGAATGGTCTAGAATGGAATCAATAAAAAAAATAGACTATGAAAGTGCAAAAATAAAAACAAATAAAGGAACATTTGTAGCTAAACCATATTTTCAAGATGTAATAAAGTTTTATGAACCTTTAGATGGATTTATCAGATATTCTATTTTTGCAAAAGAAGGAGCATCAGATGATAAATCTCCAACAAACCCAAGTATTATTGTTGAAGAAGATAAACCAGAAACAGGTTATGGCTACCCAACAGCAGGTGATTTAGGAAATACTCCTGAAACAGCAAAAGACTGGCCTGATAGACGCCCCTTAGGTGAAATTTCAGGAAAAGGTTATATAGATGGCCGTTTAAGAATTTATGACAATGATAAACCAAATATAATTATAAGAGTAACTAATGTTGAAACAAATGAACAGATGTTTTTCCCGCCTTGCGTAGCTTCAAGTGAATGTAAAATAAGTGTTTCAAGCAAATATAAACCCATAGCTGAAAAGGGAAAAACAAATCAGGATGATTATGCTTTGTTTGTAGAAAAATTAGGACCGGACTATAATCATACTGTTTTAGCCGAAGTGCCTGAATTACAGCCTTACTATACTATCTATTCAATAGCTGATGAAAGTATAAAAACAAAAACAGAAGGTTCGTATGTAGATAGATTATTGCTCAACAAAGATATAAAATTTATTAATGAAAATGTCAGAGTTGAAGACTATTACTATTCTGATACGGCAGAAGACGGAGGAGCTACTTTTAGTGCTGATAGTAAAAGCAAAAAATATAAAGGTTCTTTTGGTAAAAAACGAGGAACTTGTTCAGATATGGTAGCTCTTTTTGAAAATACTGGTAGTTTCCGTTTCAAAACAGGAGTTGAATATAAGCTGGATGTTTGGACTGATGATAATGTGAAATGGACTAACATTGAATATCCTGAATCTTCTGATGGCGGGCCAGAAATGCATTATGAAAAAGTAAAAAATACAGGTCTCAGGTCTGCTAAAGACCCGTCAAAACCAGAAGCAAATGCTCCAACAATTCAGTTAATGGTTGGAAAACCAAATTTGTTGGATTATGCAAGAGTATTTGAAACAGGTATTAAAAAAGGTGTTATCAAACTTAATATACCTAATGAATCTGAAAATTTAGGTGAAGAACAAAAAATAGATATTAAAAAGCATATAAATGGTGATATTTATTTTACTTTGAAAGATGGAACACCTAAAGTTTACGATTTAAAGACTGTTGAAGAATTAGAAAAAAATCATTTTCCTTCTATATGTGTTGCTGTTGAAGATTATTCTGGTTTAAAGAGACAATTAAGACTTTTCTTTAGAGTTAACGATAGAAGTTCTGAAATTAAAGTATTGGAAAATTCAATTAAATAAAAAGATTTCTTTTTTATAAAGTCGAGAATATGGTTTATAAAAGCTATGTTTTCGACTTTATGTTTTTAGCTAAATTGAAAAACAGAATTTTTTAGTGTATTATAAAATTCTAATTAAGAAAAGGCCTACTGCAAGAGTTTGCAGTAATCAAAAAAATGACTTATTCTTC
>ONIU01000077.1 GCA_900317935.1 uncultured bacterium | reverse complement strand
GTTCAAGAATGGGTATCATTTGCCGAAATGGATTTGAATACGGCGAAACACCTAAATAAGACAATGTTCCCTCAGCCTTTGGCAATTATTTGTTATCATTGCCAACAAGCGGTTGAAAAGTATTTAAAAGGTGCCTTGGTTCTATTTGGTGTGGAAATACGCAAAACTCATGATTTAGGCTTATTAGCAGAAGAACTAAATAACTACATTAATGTGGATGATAAATATATAGATTATTGTTATGATTTAACTACTTATGGCGTAAAGACAAGATATCCACAAGAACTTCAAATAGAAGTTCATCATAAAGATTTAGCATTAAAGGAAGCAGAAGAAGTTTGTATCTGGCTTAGCAACATAATAAACAAACATTTAACTACTAATAAATAACCGCTTGATTTTACAATTCAAGCGGTTATTGGATTCTTAATTAACAAGAAATAAAGGGAACAATTATTAGTAAATCATTGCTATATTTTAAATCACTCATTATTCTTCATTTCGGATAACTGATTTCTCATTTTATTAAAGCTATCAACATTTTCTTCTAGAGATTGTTTGGCTTTATTATTGTAGTTGTCTAACATTTTTTCATAAGCAGGGTCAGAAGAAATCTCAAATTTCTTGTATTGAAGATATCCTTCCCTAAGCATTTTGTCATATTCGATATCTGCAACATTTAGTCTACTTAATAATTCTTCATATCTTTTAATATCTTCATCGGTTTTATAATCTTTATCTAATTTTATTAAAACCTCTGTTAATTTTTCTTTTTTATTTTTTATTTCCTCTCTCATACGAGAAGTTTCATTTATTGCATTATATAATTCTGGTATTTTTTCTTTGGCAAAAGCTATTAATTCGATTTTCAATTTTGCGTCTTTTAATTGTTTTTTTGCTTTTTCCTCATCCCTTTTCTTTTGTTCTAAATGATTTTGTTTAGCAATCATTTCTGCTTTTGATAAAGGTTTTTCGTTTGGAACCCCGATTCCAAAATAGATTAAAATACCTATTATTAATGCAGATGTGCAACAGCCTATATTTTCACCTTTATTATATCCAGCATTTGCTAGATTAGCTATAATGGCTATTATAGCTAAAATAGCTATTATTGGGATAAGCCAACCAATACCAATATATCTTATCCAATAGAGCAAAATAGGTAATGTGTAATTCCAAAAATCATATAAAAATTCCATCATAACTCCCTATTATTCATTGTTTTTTATTTCAGAAAGTTGATTACGCATTTTATTGAAGCTATCAATGTTTTCATTAAGTGATTGTTTTGCTTTGATGTTATAATTATCTAATATTTTTTCGTAGGCAGGGTCGGAGGAAATTTCAAATTTTTTGTATTGTAGATAACCTTCTTTTAGCATTTCATCGTATTCTATTTTGGCTTTATCTAACTTAGTTAATAGTTCGTCATATCTTATAATATCATCATCTTTTCTATAATCTCTGCCTAATTGCTGCAAAACTTTTGTTAATTTTGCTCTTTTATCTTTAATTTCTTCACTCATCCGCTGAGTTTCTTTTATAGCCGAATTCAAATCAGGTATTTTATTTTGCAAAAAGGTATCCAATTCTTTTCTGAATTTTTCTTCTTCTAGTCGCTTATTATTTATCTCATCATCTCTTTTTTGTTGTTCCCTCTGTAATTCCCTCTGTTTTAATAAAGCTATTTTTTCTTGTTTTGATAAAGGTTCTTTTTCTGGTTTAAAACAATAAAAGAAGAATAAACCAATAATTAAATAAGCTATTCCTAAGCCTGATTTATTGAAGATGGTAATTAAGCCTAATAAAACAAATAAGCTACTAATTATAGCAACAAAGTATTGAATTCGGTATAAATAAACAGGTAAAGTAAACTCTTTAAATTCATTATCACTTAAAGCATATTTATTAAGAGCAACTAGTGCTATTAAGACAACAATAATAACTATAAAAAATAAAAATATAAAAACTTTACCTGCTTTATTCCTATACATAAGAATTCTATTTTTACTCTAATCCTTAATTGCTCATAATTTTGGCAAATTCTTCGTCAATTAAGGAAGTATTATTGTTTGAAACTAAATCTGACAAATCAGGTAAACTATCTGTTTTTATTCCGTTAATATCAGATAAGGCTTCGGCAGTATACTTTATAGTGTTAAAGTTAGTTGACAATTCAGGTAAATCAGATACTGTCTTTTGAAGTTTGGCTAGTTCCAAATCAGAAGAAAGTTTTACTTTCAAATTATCTATTTCAAACTTTTTGTTAGTTATTTCAGAAAGTTTACTTTTTATTGTATTCAAAGATGTTTGATAAGTTGCAATAAATTTTCCTATATTTTGTATATTCTGATTTGCTTTTACAATTTTGGTTTTCAATTCAATTTCCTTAAATACTACGCCGTTTATGGTAGTAGGAAATGAATTGTTCTTACTTGCTTCTAAATATGCTGATTTACCAATTTCTAGAGCTTTCTTTTCTTGTTCCAATTTAGTATTTTTTTCTACTAAACCTGCTTCTAGTTCTTTTTGTTTGGTCTTTAAAGCAATTTCTCTTGCTTCAATTTTGTTTGCTGTAACATTAATTTCTCCTAAAGCCCAAGTCAAATATCCTACAGGGTCTTTTTGGATATTGTCAGCAGTCCAAGTTGTAGCTTCTTTATAAGCCATATCTATTTTGGTTTTAGCTGGTGCACTTAAAAAGTAAGCAAGAACTACAACTAAAATTAAGACTATGATTATTACTAAAGCAGTCTGACCTTTATTCTGTCTGCTATCAAACATAATTATACTCCCTTAAAAAAATTATTGCTTTTGCACAATAGTAATATTTCGTTAGAACAATATATCTTACAATAAATATTGTGTGTACACAATAAAATTATATTTTGAATACGCAAAAATAGAAACTAGTGAAATATTGTATCCTCGCAATAGTGAGGTCAATGATTATGCTATCTGAAAAAGAGTTTGTAGATAAAGTAGGTTCTTCGTTATTGCGTTTACGCGATAAATATAAATTCTCGTTAGAAAAACTTGCTGGATTTAGTGATGTTGACTAAACGAAACAGAAGAGCAGGAACAACTGACCAGAATATTGACCAACAAGATAAAGTCTTTGAAAGCACCTCAAATAAAGGCGTTGTTAGAATTTTTAGATGCTTACGAACTGAGGTTGAAAACTTCTTCTGGGCGAGTGTCTAAAACTAGGTATTGACTCCATAATTACTTTAGTTTAATTGTTTTAAAATCCCCCTTAATCCCCCTTTACGAAAGGGGGTGAGGACTGTTACTCCATACTCTGAATTTTTAACAAATTTTTAGTTTTCAGACAGCTTCTGGGGCGATGGAAAAACGGAAAGCAATAAATATTTTTAGAAATAAGAGGTTAGAGAAGAGAGCAAGAGAGCTTAGAGCGAAAGAGATGAAAATTGAGAGTTGAGAACTGAGAAATGAGAGTTGAGAATTGAGAGTTGAGAGTTGAGAGTTGAGAATTGAGAGTTGAGAGTTGAGAGTTGAGAATTGAGAATTGAGAAATGAGATAATATTATTTGATTTTCATTACTGGTGTATGTTTTGGGGACTAACTTTTTTAGAGAGAAGAGCAGAAGATTGAAAATACTAGAGAGAGAAAAGAAAAAATATGTTCCAAATAATCTTTCGTCTAAAGTCTAGAGTGCTATGGCAGAAAAGGAAGTAGCTTATTTTTTCGCTTTTATAGTAGTTGGTAGTTATTGTTATTTTCCCCCTTTTATATTATAAATACAAATTATGGATAAACAAATATCGTTTGAAAATCTTGTTGCTTCTATAAAAGACATAAGCACCAAAGCGGGGAACTATGCAAAAAGCGCAGTTAATCAGTTAATGACTCTTAGAAACTGGGCTATAGGTTATTATATTGTTGAATTTGAGCAAAATGGCAAAGACAGAGCTAAATATGGTGCAAAATTACTTAAGAATTTAGAAAAACGTATAAATGAAAAAGGTTTAAATTTAACTCTCTTCAAACTTTGCCGTCAATTCTATTTAAAATATCCACAGATTGGTTCGACAGTGTCTAACCAATTCAATTTAATAGACTATAAAAAAAGTTCGACACTGTCTCACAAATTTGAAACAGACTCAGAATTATTGTTAAATAGGCTTTCTTTTTCACATATTAGAGAGATAATGCCTATAGAAGACTCTTTGGAACGTTATTTTTATGAAACAGAATGTATCAGAAACACTTGGAGTGTCAGAGAATTAAGACATCAGATAGTTACTAATCTATATATAAGAGCTGGGATTAGCAAAAATCCAGAAAAACTTTTAGGCCAATATAAAGATAACAAGAGCAGTTTGCCATTAACCATAAAAGATCCATTTGTTTTTGACTTTTTAGGACTTGATACCAAAGATATAGTGACAGAGTCAAATTTAGAAGAAGCTTTAATTAATCACTTACAAGATTTTCTGATTGAGTTGGGAAAAGGCTTTTGCTTTGAAGCAAGACAACAGCGAATAATAATAGATGACAGATATTATTATGCAGACTTAGTTTTCTATAACCGAATATTGCACTGTAATATCATTATAGAGCTTAAAAACGATGAATTTAAGCATGAATATCTAGGGCAACTCAATGCCTATGTTGGTTATTATAAAGAAAATGAAATGAATAATGGTGACAATCCTCCGATTGGAATACTGCTTTGTACCCACAAGGGCCCCAAAATGGTAGAATATGCTTTATCTGGTATGGACAATAAATTGTTTGTTTCAACCTATATGCTTTATCTTCCAGACAGAAAGAAATTAGAAGAATTTTTATTAAAAAATATACAAGAACTAGAAGCGGATAAAAAATAAAAACTCACAGGATCAAATTCACCAATAAGATAAAGTCTTTGAAAGCACCTCAAATAAAGGCGTTGTTAGAATTTTTAGATGCTTACGAACTTAAGTTGAAAACTTCGTAAGGGAGCATTTGTCATAAAGAGTATAGCGTATGGGCTTTAGCTCTGAAAGCTATACGATTATGACAATGTGTAGACAACAAAAAAAGTAATTCTAATTTTATAGCAGATTTCGAGTTTTTAGACAGCCCCAAATGGTGGGGGAAGATCTTTCTCATATACCCTGTATCCTAAAAGTTATATGGTTGGCCCATTTCCCAGTTGGCAGAAGCGTTAACCATTATACTGTTTTCTGGAGCAAGTTTTGATGTTAAGAACCCGTGGGCTGCGACCATGGCACCGTTATCGGTGCAGAGATGAATTGTTGGAAGAAGCAGCCTGATTTTGTGCTTGTCTGCGATTTTCTGCATTCTTTCACGCAAGATTTTATTCGCGGCAACACCGCCAGCCATAGCTAAAACTTTAGGTTTTCTTTCCTTTAAAGCCAGTTCTACTTTTTCAGCCAGTGTTTCAGCAACAGTATACTGCAGGCTAGCACAGAGATCGGGCATGTTAAGAGCATCGCCTTCTTTTTCCATAATACGCATAACAGCAGTTTTTAAACCACTGAAACTGAAAACGAAGCCTTTGCCAGACATTGGTTTAGGAAGTTTATAACGTTTGCAATCGCCGCCTTCGGCGGTTCGCTGAATAATAGGACCGCCTGGATAGCCAAGTCCTAAATGTCTTGACACTTTGTCATATAATTCACCCGGAGCGTCATCAAGAGTATGAGCCAATTCTTCAAAATCTCTTGGTCCTGTTGCATAAACAAGGTTAGAGTGACCACCAGAAACAATTAAACCTAAAAATGGGTATTCTGGTAATTGCTCAGCGGTTAAAAATGCGGCAGTAAGATGAGCTTCTATGTGGTTTACAGGCACTAGCGGAACCTTGAGATACCAAGCAAGAGCTTTTGCTGTTGTTAAACCTACAAGTAGAGGTCCAAGTAAGCCTGGACCTGCTGTTACGGCTATCTGGTCGATATCTGTCAGTTTTTTATCTGCCTTTGCCAATGCTTCGTTCAATAAAGGGAGAATGGCTTCTAAATGTTTTCTAGAAGCTACTTCGGGAACAACGCCACCAAAGCGCTTATGAATCTCAATTTGAGAAGAAACAAGACTTGCTAAAACTTTAATACCGTTTTCTACAAGGGCGATTGATGTATCGTCACAAGAAGATTCTATGCCTAGTGTAATCATTTGTCGCCCCCTTTAAAATTGCGTTCTGCCTGAGATGGAATTATGTATAAAGGCAGAACTTTTAATATTTCGTCAATTCCGCTTTTTGCGGATTTTGCATTTTCTAAAATTATTTTATGAAGAGCTTCTGGTGTGGGGTCTAGTCTTTCCGCAGCTTCATTAGACCATCTGACTCCAAAGGTTTTTGTGTCTGAAGGAATGGCTTTTTTTTCTATTAAAGTAGGCTGACTTTGCTGCTTTTGAGGTAATTGGCACTTAACTTCGAAAGCTTTGTCAATTAGTGTTGGCATCACAAGTCTGACTTCTCCTTCAAAATTTCTGTCAGAAAGAGTCTGAATAGACCATTTGAATAAATCTATTCCGATTAACGGAATGTCAAGAAGCATAGCTAAGGTTCTTAGAAAACCGTCTGCTACTCTTAAACCAGTAAGACTACCTGGACCTGTGCAAACAATTAAATGAGTCAGGTCTTTTTGCTCCCAACCTGCATTTTTTAGCATATTATCGCAGATTTCTGTAATTTTGGCTGCAAAGTCACGATTGGTATCAATGGTTTCAGCATTGAAGCCATTTTCGGTACCTGTTTGAATGTGAGTTAAATTTTCTGATGCGTCTATAAAAAGATATTTCATTCTTTACTGTCTTCCCAATGCCAAGTTATAATTCGCTGTTCATCATTATCACTAACGCTCTGTCTTTTTATTTCGACATTAAGATGAGGTAGCTTAGATAGTTCGTAAACTCTTTCTGCCCATTCAATAAGACAGGGCTGTTTAGAATCAAGAATATCAAAAAGTCCAATATCAACGACTTCTTCCAAACAGTTGAGTCGGTAAAGGTCTAAGTGGAACATACTCTTGTGACCTTTTCGATATTCGTTCATAAGAGTGTAAGAAGGGCTTGAAACATTACAATCGATGCCAAGACCTTTCGCGAAACCTCTTGCAAAAACTGTTTTTCCTGCACCAAGTTCGCCTTTAAGCAAAACCAGATGATTTGGATATTTTTTTGCAAGTTCACCTGCTATTGACATTGTGTCATTTTCGGATAAAGCTGTAAATTTATTTGTTTCCATTAGTCTCTTAGTTCTGTTGCTAGAACAATATCTCTATTAATACAGCCAAGGCAGTCCAACATTTTGTCTCTCAAGCCTGGGTCTTGTTCGAGAGCATCTCTAAGCTGTCTCAGCAAATCTATTACCTGCCTGAAAGATCTGATAATATCGCCTTCAGGAACATCTGTATGTTTCATCATTTCTTCAAAGGGTTCACCATGGCTCCAGTCAAGCATTAGATTGCAGAGCTTGGTTTCGAGTGGTTTTACGAAATTATACTGTCTGGCAAGAGAATTGACAAAGCCTTTGGCGCTCTTCAATTTTTCTGGAAGTTTATTAACGCCGCCGTTATTCTGTTCGCCGTTACTTGGACCTCTGCGCCTGTATTCATAAACTAAGGAAAGGCAGAGAGCGTTTATTTCATGAACATCCATTTCGTGGAAATATCCATGAAAATACAGTTCTGTAACAGTAATTTCTTCAGTATGTATTTTGCTTGCAAGCTCGCCGCGCGGCAAAAGCCCTTTTTCATCTATATAACCCATTCTTCGAAGAATTTCCAATTTGTGTTCGTAGATAGGAAGCTGTAATTCGCCTTGTTCTTCGAGCAATTCACGCCAATAATCAAGTTTTTTCTTAACTTTTAAAGCCTGATAATGGTTGCTTACGCATTTATGCTTGTGTCTACACTTGCCGCAGATAAACTGTTCTTCTTCTTGACGTAAAAGAGCATTGCTTTCATTAAATTGTTTTTCGATTTCAATCTGGGCAAATTTGTTTCTCTTGCCTCTCATGCCGAATCTGATCTGTTCAAGCTGGCGGTTCATAACGTCTAAGCGCTGCTGTTTCTTTTTATGGAAAACCATAAACTGCTCAAAATCATCTTTCTTTTCAACGCATCGATGTTCAACCTGTTCCATTTCAGCACGATATTTGGCTACTTTATCTGCTAATTCTGGCAGATTTTTATTTGCCTGGAACTGTGCAAAATTGCGCTTTAGAATCATTCTGACTTCTTCTGTTTTATGACCTGCGTAAAGATTCAAAACAGAGTTAAAAGAAAGATCGAATCTGCTTTCGAGAGGTTCAATATCTCCGTAAACCAAGTCTTGAAGCTGATCAATGTCTAAATCTCTAGGAATATGAGGAACTATTACCCAACCGGTTGGGTCTATTCCTCTTCGACCTGCACGACCGGAAATCTGGGTGAATTCCAAAGACTGCATTGGTCTAAAGGTTCTGCCGTCATATTTCTTTAGAGCATCGTAAGCAACACTTCTGGCAGGCATATTGATGCCGACCGCAAAAGTTTCAGTGACAAACAAAACCTTCACAATACGCTTTGCAAAAAGTATTTCGACCAGTTCTTTCAATTGGGGAAGAAGGCCCGCGTGGTGTCTGCCAACGCCTTTTAAAAGTTCTTCTTTAAGATCTTGAGCCGTTTCCAGATTCTGAAGAGAATATTTTTCGATGTAGCTGTCGCACATTTCTTCTATATAAGCCTTTTCTTCAGCAGTAGTAAAATTCATCTTTTTGGCTACATCTTTAGAAAACTTATCAGCTAAGGCTCTTGAGAAAACAAAATAGAGCAGAGGAAGCTTATCTTGAGTTCTAAGCATTTTAATAATATCGAAATGTCTGAACTCATCTTCGTTTTTCTTACCTTTGGCACCCTTGATAAATCTTGGGTTATCAGCTCCGCCGCGAACTTTTTTCTTAAGTTCTTTAAAATCCAGAAGTTTTTTCTGATAATAAAACTGGAAGGTCAGCGGAACTGCTCTATGATGGTGGCTTATAACCTTTACGTGATGGTCTATAACTGATTCTATCCAATGTGCTAATTCATCGCAATTAGGAATAGTCGCAGAAAGACAAAGAAATCTGACTGTTTTGGGCGAGAAAATAATTGATTCTTCCCATACTGTGCCGCGTTCTATATCGCCCAAATAGTGTATTTCGTCAAAAATCACATAGGAAACATCTGCAATAGCTTCTGGGTCTTCAACACACATATTGCGGTAAACTTCAGTGGTTACAATAAGAGCCTGAGCATCGCGGTTTATAACAACGTCACCGGTAAGTATGCCGACTTTATCGCCATAAAGCTTTGAAAAATCTCTGTATTTCTGGTTAGACAATGCTTTGATTGGTGATGTGTAAATAATGCGCTTATCTGTCTGAAGGACTTTTTCGATAAGGTATTCTGCGACCAAAGTCTTACCAGAACCAGTTGGAGCAGAAAGCACCAATGAGTGCCCATTTTCAATCTCGGTTATTGCCTGAACCTGATAGGGATCAAGTGTGTAATCGCGGTATTTTACATTTAATTCCATGTCTAGTGTTTTATATTCCTTGTAATTCCTATTTACTTACTGCTATATATTCAATAGTCAAGCTAATTTATATTTTTAGAGACTAGAGATTAGAGATTAGAGGATTGTTTTAGTTCCCTTAAGTCTTATTATAAACGTCATTACAAGGCTCTGAAAAAGCGGCAATCATCTATATTATAGATAACGATTATATATGACTATCAGAGAGGTTTAAATTCCTAACTCCTAACTACTAATTCCTAACTATTAAATATACTCTCTAAGTTGCTTTGCTTCAAGACCCTTTTAATAATTCAAACAATGAATATATTACTAAAAATCTATTTGTGGTTGAAGATGGTTAAAGTTATAGGTATAATTAGCCTATGCGAAAGAATCTAGTATTTTTTATAGTTATATTTGGAATAATATCTATCACGCTTTTTGCAGCAAATGAGCCGCTTGTGCCTGAAGACTTTATTCCCGCTTCCGATACTTTTGTAATAAAAAGGGAAAAGCCAGACGCTGTTATTCTGGCCGATACTCTTACTGCCAGAGATGGTATTATTACGTTAGAAGGCCGTGTTAAAGCCACCAGACAAAACGACATTCTTACCTGTCAGCAGGCTCAGCTTTGTAATAAACCACAGTGGATACTCGCAACAATAAGACCAAGCCTTTTCCGCAAAGAAAGTATATTTGAACTAAAAGTTGTCAGAGAAATGAATATTACAGCCAAGAATATATATTTATGCAAGGATGATGGTTTGCTCAGCGCATCGGATACTGTTGTTGTAACGATAGATGAAACAACCTGGGATTTGGCTACCCATACAAGAGTTGTTATCACTTCTGATGACTTGATTGGCAAGGAAGACAGCGAACGTATGATTTTCTCTGGAAACGTTAAGATTTATGAACCGGAAGGCGAAAACCCCAGTGATGGAAAGGGCGACAGACTAGATTATCTTCGCAAACGTTCTTTGGCTGTTTTAAGTAGTGCTGCGGGCAATGCTTTGATTAATACTTGGGAATTAAATCCAGATACCAATCAGAAAGAAAAGCGTAGTCTCAAGGGCAAGCGCGTTATTTATAATACCCTTACCAAAGAAGGCATTTCAGAATAACTTTTTATATAATAGCGGACAGCCTGCTTGTTCGACCTTATTCTCCTCCGCGGTCTCTGATAATTTCTGCCTTCGGATAAACTATGAGGGAACGAGCCTTGTGCGGAGAATAGAAGGTCTCTCGTCAGCTGTCCGCATCCGAAATAGTAATAATTTTTATAGCGGACAGCCTGCTTGTTCGACCTTATTCTCCTCCGCGGTCTCTGAGAGTTTCTACTTTTGGATACTCTTTGAGGGAACGAGCCTTGTGCGGAGAATAGAAGGTCTCTCGTCATCTGTCCATATCTTTTCTCTAAATTTTGCAGTCTACCCATTGTCATAAACGTACCCATTGTCATAAACGTATAGCTTTCAGGGTTAAAACCCATACGCTATACTTATTATGACAAATGTGTAGACTTGCAAAGAACAGAAATTATCGTGGAATACTTCTCACTCTTCCAACTCTTCTAACCCTTCTAACCCTTCTAACCCTTATAACAATTCTCACAGGCAGCATAGCTGCCGTCTCACAGATTGCAGGCGCAATCGTCCCACAGAGGCGTTAGCCTCGTATCACTTCCTTAACTTTATTCTTTCGTTATTCATTCCCAACAGGCTTAGGGTTAGCAACTTTCGTTACTTGATAGTTGTTTTCAAAAGGAAAGTCAAAATTATCGTTAAGTATACTATTTTTCCTGCCGATAAGGGGGGCAGGAGAATTATATGTTTCTAGCCGGTCTTATAATGTCTATAACTTTGGTTTTCGGCGGCTTTACTATAGCCGAAATACTCTTTTATATGCTTAACGGCAGATTTTTCTGGAGAGCCTTCGTTCCAGCAGCATTAAGATTCACACTTTTTCCAGAAGATAAAGTAGAATTAGACTGCTACGATGTTCTGACAGAATATGCTTCTCTGATGTTATATTGCTCGGGGTTAGTGCTTCCGTTTATTGCACTTAACTTTATGGGTTTTGTGCATATTTTCTAAGTATTTCGCTTTTCTAAAAATAAAAAACCTCAGAAATGAATCTGAGGTTTTTTATTTTTAGGTTTACTTAGCCCAAATAATATGACCAGTAAGCAATGGGTGAATCAAATCTTTGTGATTTGGCAATACTCTGACTGCAAGGCCCATTTTGCCGCTGGTTGCAAGACCGATACCGCCTTTGAATTCAGCTATATCGCCTTCTTGTTTGATGAACTGAAGGTCTACTATATCGCCCTGAGGCAAATCTTCTGTGCTGACCATCTGACCGTAGAAAGCCTGAACGATAATGTCACTAGCTTTGAGGTTGCCCAGTTTAACTTTGGCAGAAACTTCAAGAATATCACCGACACGCTGTTCTTCATGACCATTAGCATTAACTTCTGTAATCTGGACATTGTGCCATTCTGTGCCGATTGTATCTAACCAGCCGGCTAATTCGCGGGCACGCTGTCTGTTGTTTTCAGAGAGTTCTTTGTAATGCTTGTCGCAAGGAACATAGAATCTGTTAGTGTATTCAGAAACCATGCGGTTAGTGTTGAATACAGCATTAACTTCTCTCATGCTGTTCTTCATCATTTCAATCCATTTGCGTGGGATGCCATCGCTTGAGAGATCGTAGAAGGTTCTTGAAACTTCTTTTTCAAGAAGTTCATAGAGAGAATTGGCTTCAACTTCATCTTGATAATCGCTGTTTTCGTATTCTTCACGAGTTCCGATTGCCCAGCCGATACCAGGATTGTAAGCTTCATCCCACCAACCATCAAGAATAGAGAGGTTAAGAACACCGTTAACGGCAGCTTTCATACCAGAAGTTCCTGAAGCTTCCTGAGGTCTGCGTGGGTTGTTCAGCCATACATCAACGCCTTGAACCATATAGCGAGCTACAACTACATCGTAGTCTTCTATGAAGACGATGTGTTTGCGCAATCTTTCATCATTGCTCTGTTTAACGATTTCTTTAATGAAATTCTTACCTGGTTCATCCTTTGGATGAGCTTTACCAGCAACTACGAGCTGTATTGGTCTTTCTGGATTGCAAAGAATCTTGATGAGTCTTTCTTTGTCTTTGAAGAGAAGAGTTGCACGTTTGTATGTAGCAAAACGTCTAGCAAAACCGATTGTGAGATAGTTTGGATTCAAGACTTCTCTTGCACGAGCGATTTCTGATGGAGGAGCATTGCGTGCTTTCAACTGAGCTTCGATTCTGGTTCTGACGAAAGCAACAAGGCGTTCTTTGCGGCGTTCGTGAGTTCTCCAGAGTTCTTCCATTGGAATCATGTCTATTTTTTCCCAAACAGTCTGGTCACCAGGATTGTTTGTCCAGCGGGGGCCAAGATATCTGTCAAAGAGTAAAGACATTTCCTGAGAAGCATAAGAACGAGTGTGAACACCATTAGTAATAGACTTAATCGGGATTTCCTGGAATGGAACATCCGGATAGAGGCCGCCCCACATTTTGCGTGAAACAGCTCCGTGAAGTTTGCTGACGCCGTTTGCTTCGCCGCAGAGGTTCAAAGCACAAACTGCCATTGAGAATCCGTCGCCCTTTGGAGTGTTGTTCTGCCAGCCAATCTTAAGGAAGTCTTCCCAACTGATGCCTAATTTAGAGTAATAGCTGGTGAAGTATTTTTCCATTAAATCTCTTGGGAAAATATCGATGCCTGCTGGAACTGGAGTGTGGGTAGTGAATACGTTACCGGCACGAGTGAGTTCCAAAGCTTCACGGTAGTTCATGTTGTGTCTTTCCATAGAAACTGCGATTCTTTCAAGAGCCAAGAATGCAGAGTGACCTTCATTCATGTGGTAAACACAGGGGTGAACTTCGATAGCATGGAGAGCGCGCAAACCACCAATACCAAGAACTATTTCCTGCATGATACGGGTTTCTGTATCGCCGCCGTAGAGTTCTCTGGTAATCCAACGGTCGCCTTCGTTGTTCATTGGTGTGTCAGTGTCTAACAAGTAAAGAGGAACGCGGCCAACCTGAAGTTTCCAAAGCAAGCATTTTACAACGCGGCCAGGCAACTGGCATTCAATAACAATCTGGTTCTTTTCGCTGTTGAGAACAGGAGTTATTGGCATATTGTGAAAATCGTTTTCTGGATAAACTTCTAACTGATATCCGCCGGCATTAAGTTTCTGTTTAAAATAACCAACTCTATAAAGCAGACCTACAGCTACTAACGGAACACCTAAGTCTGATGCAGATTTGAGATGATCGCCAGCAAGCATGCCGAGACCGCCTGAATATAGTCTTACACTTTCGGTCAGACCAAATTCTGCAGAGAAATAAGCAACTTCTGCTTTTTCTCTAGAACCATGGTTTATATCAAACCAGGTCTGAGTATCGTTCATATAAGCAGTAAAGCTTTCATAAACTCTCTGAAGATTTGCTAAGAAAGCTTCATCTTTTGCTTTTGCTTCAAGACGTTCCTGAGAAATGGAGCCAAGCATTTTTACTGGATTGTGGTAGGTTTCTTCCCACTGTTTGGGATCTAAGCGGCGCCACAATGCAATAGCTTCTGGATTCCAGCACCACCAAAGGTTATAAGCTAAGTCTTTGAGGTGTGCCAATGGTTCTGGCAAGCTAGGAACTACGATAAAAGTTTTAATAGGCTTCATTAAATGTAGGTCTCCTAAAAATTAGTGTATAAATTTGTATGCAGAAATTTATATCATTATTAATATAAACCTTGCAAGGGGGTACATGATTTTTATTTATTCATTCTCGCTTTATGGAATCTATTATTGCGTTGACAGAACTAGCACCTAAAGATATTGTGCCACCACCATCTAAGCCTTTTATTAATGAAAGGCTTATACTGCAATCATCTTTTTCTCTATAATATTCATAACATTCTTGCTGATTATCTTCGTTATGTTTTTCAAATTTAATTCCTTCCATAGTTTCAATTGTTGCTTTAAGACGATTAAAAACAGTTTCGCGTTCTGAAGTAGTATTACAGCA
Source organism: uncultured bacterium (assembly GCA_900317935.1). Lineage (GTDB taxonomy): Bacteria > Muiribacteriota > Ozemobacteria > Ozemobacterales > Ozemobacteraceae > RUG334. The sequence continues at coordinate 17,248 of ONIU01000077.1, read as the reverse complement.
TTTATGGTATTGAATACTCCGAACTTTTTTGTTATTACCAACATATACTTCAGCAAGTTTAAATAAACCTAAAAATGGCTTTTTAATTTCAACACTAAAAGTCAATTTATTGGGATCTGATCTTGAATAGCTGGATTCTTTAACATTTTTTGGTATTTCCCCAAATTTATATCCACATAGAATATCATCTATGCTGTCTTTTTTTACACGTTTTTCTCTTATTTCTTTTAATAGTTTATCTTCTTCGTCTGCTTTTTCAGGTTGTTCTTGTTCCTGTTCTTGCAACAAATTTTTTTCATAGTCAGCTCTTTGCTCTGGTGGAATTTTGCTTAATATTTTATCAAGATCAGGATAATCGGATTTATACTCTTGTCGAAGGTTTTTTAATATAAATTCATTTTTTGTTAAAAATGTAATGCCAAAATTATTTTTTATTGTTTCGGATCTTATATTGTTGTATTTATTCATTTTTATTATAGTTTCAGAATTCTTATATGAAATAACTTCATTATCTTGTGAACTTATTATGTTTGAACCAGGTAAGTATATATTTATAGGAAATCCAGATAATCTACTGTCTGGAGGAGATGAGCCAACATATTTTGCTATTAAACTGGGAGAATATTTGAAAGAACCTGTTTGGTTATCTATAAACTCATAAGTTGCTAAAACTGTTGCTGTACCATCAATAATAGATCTTGTTTCATCGGTGAATAATTTTAGTTCATTATAATCAGGGAGAAAACTGCTAATAAAAGCATAAGAAATAAGTTTGGGCATATTTCCCTTGTCTAAATCATTAACTGCTTTTTGGGCCTTTTCTCTTAAATCCTTATCCCATGAAACTATTTTTGAACCACATTCGGAATAAGATAAATCACAGAATTCATATAATGGTCTGAATAAACTTCTCAATTGATTTAATAATTGTTTTTCTCCACTTGGATTACTTGCAGTGCTACTAATTGCATAGTTCCCTTGATTAGATAATTTTTTTATTATAGTATCGAATAAATCTAAATCGTAGTTTATTGTTCTGGAAAATGGAGCAAAGTCTTCGGAAATAGTATATAAATCTTTTGCCATAGCTCGAACCATATTCCTATTGTGTCTTAAACCGCTGTTTGCAATATATATTAATTGGCAACTAGCGCATCTGAGAATATTATTAACCGTTTTGAGGTTTTCTTCGCTGGCTCCGTCTGCATAATCAGTCAGCAATTTTATACTTAGTCTTGCTGCAGCATAACTTAATAGAAAGGCTGAATTTCCGTCATCTTTTTCTTCAAAACAATTTGCAATCAAGCACCATTCTATCAAAGTATTCTGAAATTGTTTTAAATCAGGGGAATATGGTAGAGTATTTTTCTGTGTTGGTTTGGCGTTATTTTCAAAACAGTCAGGCTTAGTATATTTTCCAACCAACTTTTTAATTTTTGGTAAAAGTTCTTTTTTATATTTGTATAAATCTGTCTTTTTGCAAAGAAGAACCCTTTCATAATGGCGGATCATTTTTTCCTTATTTCTAAAATCACTTGGATGTGAAACACAGTAATCAAATAAGTTTTCTGTAGAAGTACTCAGAAAGTCTTTCATTTCTTCAGGAAATTCACCCTTAGGATGTTTTTCTTTCAAATCGTTAATAGTTGTTTGAGCTAATTCTTGTATGCTTTGAGTAATTTTATTGTTTACGTGAATCTTATATCCGATGAACATAGCAATAATACCGAGAATAGCTATGACAGCAAGAATTATGGCTATTGAAAGACCTTTTTTATTCATTATGCAGTGACTCCTATTGTGGTTTTATCTATGAATCTATGATAAATGAAAGTTTAAGGATTATTTTATTCTTGGGTTTCTTCTTCTGTTAAATAGCAGGCGGGGTCTGTCTGCCAGGGGTCATCGTAAACTCTGAAAGCCCTGACTCTTAAAGAGCCACCACACATCTTTTTATATTTGCAGTTTGCACATTTGCCTTTTAAGAGAGGCAAACGGTTCTTCAAACCTGCCATAAGTTCATCAGAAGTGTCTTGCCAGATTTCTGAAAATTTTCTTTCTCTGATGTTTCCAAAAGTTTTATCCATCCAGAACTGGTCGGGGTGGACATTGCCCTGCCAGTCTATTTCGCCTATTCCTACACCTGTAGAGTAGGCACCTCCACCATTCCATTCAAGAAGTTTTCTGACTTCTTCAGCTCTAGCCGGGTCTTCCTGTAAAAGCTTCATATAAATGTAGGGCCCGTCAACATGGTTGTCTACGGTTAGAATATCCAAGTCAATTCCTGAATTAATAGCTTCTTTGGTTCGTCTGCAAATGATATCGAGAGCTTTGCGGCTTTCTTCGTGTGTTAAATCTTCGCTGCTTTTTCCCCTGCCTGAATAGACCAGATGATAAAAACAGGCTCTAGGTATTTTTTCTTCTAATAGAAAATCGAAAATCTTTTCTAAGTCTTCTACATTTTTGCGGGTTAAAGTAAGTCTTAAGCCAACTCTCTGTTCGACTTCGACGCAGTTTCTAAAACCAGCCATAGCTTTTTCAAAAGCGCCTTTAACGCCTCGGAACTTGTCGTTGGTTTCGCCGATTCCGTCTAAGGAAATGCCGGCATAAATAAAACCGGTCTTTTTAATCTTTGCAGCTATTTCTTTTGTTATTAGAGTGCCGTTTGTTGAAAGCACTGGTCTGACACCTTTGCTGACTGCATATTCGGCTAAGTCGAACAAATCAGGGCGCATAAGAGGTTCGCCACCACTCATAAGCAGAGCAGGAATCTTAAATTCAGCTAACTCGTCTATAAGGGCTTTGCCTTCAGCATTTGTCAATTCGTTTGGAGCAAGATTTCCGTCTGAATTTGCGTAACAATGGGTGCACTTAAGATTACAGCGTCTTGAAACATTCCAGCAAACTACAGGTTTTCGTTCTGAAGCTGATTTGGCTACTTCATGCCCTTTGTATTGATGGGAATGAGAAACATGTCCATGATGAGCCTGACCGTATCTAAGTGGGTCGCCAGTAGTTGAGTGGTTTGCGTAAATCTTGCTTATATTAATCATTTGTTCGCCTTTTTTCGTTTATTTTTTAGTTATACTAACCAAATTTTATTAATTATTCAATAGCTGTTTAAGCCTTAAGTTCTGACGCTCTAATCTTTATCTTAGCTTAACGACAATAAAAATTACAATTGCCAACAATAATTACGATTGATTGTAATCTATGACTAATATAGAATTAGGCTATGGATAAGTCTAAAGAATCTGAATTAAAAACTCTAATAGTTTTAGCTAACAAAGAATTAGAAGCTCATAATTTCAAAAAGAGCAAAAGAATTTGTAATAAAGCATTACAGATAAATTCTGAAAACCCTAATATTTATTTGATTCTTTTTTTAGCTCAATACAAAGTTTCTGAAATAGAAGATTTACAAAAATGTGAAATTGATTATGAATCTGACCTGTATAAAACATTACGAAAATATGCAGGAAAAAAGTTAAATGATGAGTTAAATAAGTATTTATCTGATAAACACTACAATTCGTTTTTTTCAAGTATTTCTAGCCGATGTATAGAGTTTTTTAAAGAATTTCTTGGAATTGAACTTCTTTTAAGCCCTAACAACAAAATACTCAGTAAAAATCATGAGAAAATTCAGGGATTATTCTTTGCCTTCTTTTTCTTTGTGCTTATAGGAAGTTTTATTTGTTGTGCAGATACCTTATCAAGCGAAAACAATTATATAGATACTGCTTGTTCGTATATAGTAATTATTTCGTTTTGGGTTATGTTTTTCAAACTAATTAATAGAGAGCCTAAGGTTGAAGATGAATTAAATTATATGCATAAATTTATCTTTTTAATGAAAACCTTTAAGCAGTTTATTCTTTTCAGCTTTTTTTTAATCGCTATCTACTATCTGTTTTATTTGTCAATTCAAGATTTTTCAGAGAAAAAATTTCTGCTGGCTTTAGTAAAAGGTATTGTTCCTACTTTTATTCTACCCTATACGTATAAGAAATTTTATAATCTGATAAGCAATTTAACTGAATTATTCTATACTCTGTCACCAGAAACAAGAAAATTTTTAATTAGGTTTTTCAGCAAAAGATAGATTTTGGGAATCAAAATTTTATTATCGTCATTGCGAGAGGGTGTGCGAAAACTAATTTTTTAACCCGAATTAGATTATATTAATAGTCTACACATTTGTCATAATAAGTATAGCGTATGGGCTTCAGCCCTGAAAGCTATACGGTTATGACAATGTGTAGACTGCAAGTTAAGGCAATCCTGGCTTCATTTCTATTATATAGCTATTGATTTGTTGTAAAGTAAATCAATTAGATCATTCGGAAATAACTTCTTTATGATTTGATTTTGATTGCTTCGACTAAGCCAGGAATTGTATATTCTTCTGCTTTGACTTTTACGTTGAAACCGTATTTTTTGCAGGTTTCTTCTGTTACTGGCCCTATTACTGCCGCAGGAATTGTATCTGCTTTGATATTAGTCTTTTCTAGCAATTTAGCAAAGCTTTCGACTGTAGAAGAACTTGTGAAAGTAACATAGTCTATTTGGCCTTTTTCCAGTAATTCAAGCAATTCAGGACTGATGTTTTCTTCAAAATCTGTTTGGTATAAAGGTATTATATCAACTTCATGCCCCATTTTTCTTAGAGCTTCTGGTAAGACTTCTCTTGCTTTTTCTGCTCTTAGAATAGCGACTTTTGATTTATTTTCTTTTTCAAAGTAGGGAATCATGCTTTCGGCAACAAAAGTTTCGGGAACGAAGTCTGGAATTATGCCTCTGGTTTTAAAGGCTTCTGCCGTAGCAGGGCCAATGCAGACTATCTTTTTACCAAAAAGAATTCTCAAGTCTTTTTTAGCTTCTAACAGCTTTTTAATAAAGACTTCAACGCCATTAACAGAGGTAAATACAAGATGAGAATAATCAGTATTCTTTTCTATAAAGCTGTTAAAAAGTTTGTTGTCTGCAATTTCTGTAATTTTTATAGTTGGACATTCTATAGCATCTGCGCCGAGTTCTTTTAATTGTTCAACTAGGCTGCTGGCTTGATTTCTAGAACGGGTTACGACTATCTTTTTCCCATAGAGAGGCAACTTTTCAAACCAGTTCAATTCAGGGTGAAGGTCTACAACTTTGCCAACAACGGTGATACATGGTGGTTGAATATTTTCTTTTTTTACTATTTTTTCCATTGTGGCTAGAGTGCCAATGTAGGTTTTCTGGGTTGGCAGCGTGCCGTTGCGAATCATAGCAACGGGAGTGTTGGGGTCTTTGCCTTCTTGAATCAGGTTTTGACAGATTTTTCCAATATTTTTTACACCCATTACAGCTACAAGGGTTCCGATGCCTGCTAGAGCTTTCCAGTTTAAGTCGCTGGCTTCTTTTTGGGCTTCATGACCTGTAATTATTGCTAATGAGGTTGTGTAGCCGCGCTGTGTAATAGGAATACCTGCGAAAGCAGGAACAGAAATTGCCGAAGTTATGCCGGGAACAACTTCAACTTTTATGCCTCTTTCCTTCAAATAAAGGTATTCTTCGCCACCTCTTCCAAAAATATAGGGGTCGCCGCCTTTTAATCTTACTACTGTTTTGAATTCTTTAGCTTTTTGTGCCAACAGTTCATTAATTCCATCCTGGCTTAGCTTATGATTTCCAGATGATTTGCCAACGTCATACATCTGGCAGCCTTCGGGCACCTGATCTAAAAATGCTGAGGTTCCAAGCTGGTCATAGACAAGAACATCCGCTTTCCTTACTAATTCTAAGCCTCTAACTGTAATTAAACCTTCGTTACCTGGACCAGCACCTATTAAATAAACTGTTGAATCTACCATGTTAGCCTCTTTAAATTCTGTATAAATATTTAAGTTTCTTTCCTAAAGCCCCTCCTTGAGGAGGGGAATTAAAGGGGTGGTGACCGAACCAGTGATAACTTTTATTTAAGGTTTTATTCATTGTTTTAGAACAATAAACATAAATTTACTCTTGCTAAGTCACCCTTCCGATTATTTTGTAACCACCTCCCCTCAAGTGGAGGCTTTAGAATACCACTCACCACCTATTTTGATTGCTTCGCAATCAGTTTGTCTCCGCCCATTTCTAGAATGGTATCTGCTGCTTCTTTGCCTAGTTCCTCAGGCTTACTGAGACTGCCTGTATGCAGAGTTCTGATAGTATCTTTTCCATCTGGTGAACCAATATAGGAATGAAGAATAATATCTTTGTCTGAAACTTCAGCATACACAGCCATTGGAGTTTGGCAGCCGCCTTGAAGTATTTCTAAGAAGGTTCTTTCAGCTCTTGAGCGAATCATAGCCTTTTCATCAATAAAAGCCGATAGAATGGGTTTGAGCATTTCTTCGTCTTCTTTGCGGCATTCTATTGCTAATAATCCTTGGCCAGCTGCGGGTGTAAGTTCATCTATGCCAAAATAATGAGTGATTTTATTCTGCCAACCGAATCTGCTTATTCCGGCTGCAGCAAGAATTATAGCGTCTACTTCGCCATCTTCAAGCTTTTTTAAACGGGTATCAAGATTGCCTCTGAAATCAGAAAATTTGGCGTTAGGCTTTAAGACACTTAATTGTGAGCGTCTGCGCAGACTTGATGTGCCTATAACAGCATCTGCTGGCATTTCTTCGAAACTTTTATATTTGTGGGAAATAAAAGAATCTCTTGGGTCTTCAGCACAGCCAATAGCTGCAATAGTTAAACCTTCAGCCAGAACACTAGGAACATCTTTAAGGCTGTGAACAGCAATATCAATGCGTTTTTCTAGTAAAGCCTGCTCTATTTCTTTAATAAATAGGCCTTGCCCACCGACTTTAAATAAAGGAAGCCCTGTGACCTTGTCCCCAAGAGTTTTTATGATAACTTCTTCAAATTCTATTTCGTCAGAAGCTTTTTTCAATATGTCTATGGCAAATCTAGTCTGGTGTAGCGCAAGCTTGCTGCCTCTGGTGCCGTATTTGAGCTTCATGCCGTTCCTCGGCGCTGCTGTTTTGCCGCAAAAAACATTGGGCTGTGCTTCAAATACTTTGAAACCTTAACTGGATTCAGATCAAGATTCAGGCTTATTTCTTCTAGATTGTCTGAACGAATGGCGCCCTGTTCTTTCAGACTCGTTATCTGTTCATGCAACCATTTCGCAGCAATCTGACGACTGTATTCCTCGCAGGCTTCTTTTAATTCAGGTGTCATATCTGGATGTTCTGAGAAAAATTTGCCCAGTTCGCTTGAACACTGCTGCTTTGCGCGTTCTTTTAACTTCTTTATGTGAGGAACTACTAACTGTTCTCTCATTATATCCATAAATTCGTTAACTTCGTTGTAAACAATTACTTCTGCTTTTTTTGCTTCAGAACGTCTATGGGAAAGACTTTCATTGACCACGTTCTTGAGGTCGTCAACGTCATATAAAAATACGTTTTCTATCTCTCTGCATTCTGGTTCAATGTCTCTTGGAACAGCTATATCTATTGCAAATATAGGTCTGTCTTTTCTCTGATTTATCGCTTTTTGCATCATTTCTTTACTTATGATGGCTTCAGCAGAAGAAGTTGAAGAAATAATAATGTCGCAGTCTGCTAAAAATTCATTCAGATAATCATATGAAAAGGCAATTCCACCGAAATTCTTAGCCAAATCTTTTGCTTTTGATTCAGTTCTATTTATGAAAAACATCTTTTCAACACCGTTTTGGTGCAGATGAAGGGCAACTAGGCTTGCCATTTCCCCAGCGCCCAAAATTAAAGCTTTGGAGGAATTTAAAGGTCCGAAAAGATTCTTAGCTAAATCTACAGCTGTAGATGCTATTGAAACATGGTTTTCAGAGATTTCTGTCTGACTTCTGACTTTTTTGCCAACTTCCAAAGTTTTTTGGAAAAGACTGTGAAGCTGCTTGTTAACTAAGTTTTTGCTAACAGCTTCTTTGTATGAATTTTTAATCTGATGAAGAATCTGATTTTCTCCAAGAATCATTGAATCTAGGCCTGAAGCCACAGAAAAAATATGTTTAACGCAGTCTTTTTCTTTAAATTCGTAAAAATATTCTTTAAGATTGTCGTATTTGAGATTCTTGCGGGCAAGGAGTTCTATGAAACTGGCTCTAGCGTCTCTCTCTGGGCCAGAATAATAAAGTTCTACTCTGTTGCAGGTGCATAGAGGAACAACTTCGAGAGTGTATCCATCTGCATCTGGAATAGTCATCTCGTTAAGATGAGCAAGTTTTTCTCGAATGGCAATAGGTGCCGACTTATGGTTTAAACCGAAAACTATTAAAGACACGCTAGAATCTCCTGCTTTAATGAATCAATTCCTTCTTCTTTTATGCGCTGTAATGTTTCTTTACAAACTAGACTGCTCATATAAGCTGAATCAATCTTTTTTGAAGATAGAATTGATGGCCGAAGCTCTGCTAGAAGTTCATTAAGCTTTTTAAGTTCAGGTGTGAACAGCTTTTCGATTTCTTTGTTTATAAATCGGCTTAATGCTGGAATTCCGCCTGAAACAGTTGCATTAATTATGCTTCCGCTTGTTGTGATGCTTCCTGTGATAAAATCACTTTTGGAATGTTCATCACATCTATCTGCAATTATACGCTTATTTTTACATATTTTCGATAGTTTTTCGTTGGTTTCTTTGTCTGATGAGGCAAAAATTACTGCGAAATACTTATCAGAAATATCTTCTGGAACAGCCTTTCTGACTTCAAAACTGATATTGCTCAATTCTTTGAAACCTTCTTTTATTTCAGGTGCAACAACTTTTATTTGTGCACCGGCTTCAGCAAATTGGCGTGCTTTGCGTAAGGCAACATTGCCGCCTCCTACAAAGAGAACAGCTTTGTCTTTCATGTTGACAAAAAGAGGCATATACTGCATTTTCTGCCCCCCTTTATATACACCCAAGACTAAGAAATCAGCCTCTTAAAAAGTTAACATATTATTTTTAAAAGTACAAGAGGAAAATTTTAGGGATTGAGGGATTGGTAATAAGTGTTAGATGGTAAGTGGTAGCTGTCAGCTTTAGCCGACTGACTAGCAACAGGATGTTGCTGTGCAAGCGAGCGACAGGAGGTCAGCGAGTCGCAGGGGTGAACGAGTTAGAGGAAGCCATAGTTCTGTGGATTAATAATACGCTATCGCTAAAGAAGAGTTATTCTAATTCATTCACCACTCCGGCACTACGTGCCACCTCTCCTCAAGGAGAGGCTTTAGAAGACCCCCTCAGTCTCGCTATTGCTCGCCAGCTCCTCCAGCAGTTTTTTAAACTCTGGGTGAGCTTCTTCGAGAAAGTAGTGTCCCACAGCGAAGCGTAGCACTTGTTATTAGATTAAAACTTTGGCGACAAGTTTCTTTACCTTAACTGGCTCATCTACTGCAATACATGGCATATGAGCATTCTGAGGGAATAAAATCACGTATCCGCCGTCAACTATAACGCTTCTCATTTGATTAGATTTCTGCTTCCAAAACATTACATCGTTTTCATCGCTATATTCTGTTTCTAGTTCCAGCTTGTCTACATCGCAGGTTTCAATGGCTTCGATTCCATGAATCATCATCTGTATATCAACGTATTTCTTATGAGATTCAAATCGGCATTCTGAAATACTTTTGGTCATATATTCCTGAACATTGATATAAAGCCAGTCATAAATGACATGCTTGCCCAATTCCAGTTTATTTATATCAATACTTTTTAAATATTCCAATGTTTTATTTATGCGTTCCTGAATGACTTTGCTCATGCTTTCTTACCTCAAATTAATCAATTTAAAATCATTATAAGTATTTGAAAATAAGATTTCAATTCAAAAATATACGGCAAAAAACGCACAAAAATTAAAAACTAGGAATAATATGGTTAATTCTCTAAGGAATTAAATATTCAAAAGCCACAGGCTCTTATCTTTTCTATTCTTGCTTCGTCGAGAAAGCCTTTTGATGAACCTGCTTCACCAATCTTATAAGAAGCAGCAATAATGGCTAATTTCAGGGCTTCCTTGGGCTTTTTCCCTTTAGAATAAAAATAAATAAAAGATGAGAACAAAGTATCGCCGGCACCAGAAGTAGAAACAACAGGCCTTATAAATACAGCAGGAAAATCTGTAAATTCTTGTTTTTCTGCTTCAAAAAGCAGTGCACCTTTATCGCCGCAGCCAACAACAATTATCTGATTGTTAAACCTTTTATGAACTTCTAGAACAAAAGCTCTAATATCTCTATCTTTCAAACCCTCATCTGACATGAAGAGAATTTTGGCGTTTTCTAAGAAATCTCTGTTGTATTCGTCATCAGGATTTGAAAAAACGTGAACATCTGTTGCAACGGTTTTATTAAGCTGAGATGCTATTTTTAAAAGGGGTCTGTTGAAATTTGAATTGCAGGCTATGATTACATCAGCCTTTTTCAAAGAATTAATTATTCCTGAGAAATCAAAATCAACTTCCTGATAGTCTTTCAAATCACAATATATTTCGCGCTTTCCAAAATTATCGTATAAAACCACAGATTGAGGGGTCGCAGAAAGTTTTGTATAGATATTTTGTGTGGGTAGTTTAGTGTTTTCAAGTTCTTTTAAAATCATTCTGCCGAATAAGTCGTTTCCAACCATAGAAATAAAGGTAATATCAGCACCAAGGACCTTTAAATTGGAAATCAAATTAAATCCAACACCAGAAATACACGAATTTACTTTACCAAAGGGGTAATCAATAGGAAAATACTCTATAGGAAACTCTTTTATGGGACAAGAAGTTTCAATGTTTATTAATCCGGAAACAACGATATTTGGCATAAGCTTTCCTTAATCATTTTTATTTTAGACAGTCTCACTACAATCACTCACCACAAATCACTAAAATCTCATTCCTCAATCTCTGAATCTGAACTTATGGTCGTGAATTGATAGCTTATTGTTCAAATGAACATTCGGCTGATGGCAGATTGTGCATCATAAGTCAGATACTTTGAACCGTCGGTTGTTTTGTATTCCCTGAAATTCTGACAATAATCGCAAGTAAGACCGGAAGCTAAAAATAGACGAGATTTCAAAAATTTCCATTGTCTTTCACGATCTTCCAGTGTTTCATCACCATAGAAATTTTCCTGTGTCTGCCCTGGTTTAGGGGTTAAGCCCGAATAGAAGTCTTCTAAATTGTCACCAGGTTTGTAGCCTGCAGCAAAAAGGTGATCACCACTTTCATCCATACCTGAAGTGTGACATGACATACATATCATTTCCTGATATTTTGGGTCCATCTTTTTTATAGAGGTTATATAATCAGGAGATTTCCTTTTGATGTGTTCTGCACCTGGTCCATGACAGGCTTCACAGCCGACACCGGTTTCAATAAAAGTATCGTTTTTTGGATTAAAACCTGTTGTGTGGCAACCAGCGCATTGTTTAAGCCAGTATCTTTTTGTCCAGTTCTTGTCGTTAGAATCTAACCATTTTTTCTGGTGAATATCCCATATTTTGGGCAGAACAACGTATGAACCGCTGGCTTCAACTACAAATCTATGAACATAATGAGAACCTAATACTGAAATAATCTTATCTTCAGGGTAGTTAAGCTCTTTGAAGGGAACGACATCCTTCTCGTCTAATTCAGAAGGCTTTCTCATCATTCTAGCATGAGGCGTGAGTTTCCATTCATCGTAAATGTCGTTGTGACATTCCATGCATGCTTGTGAACCGGCATATTCACTTCTCTGCTTAATCAGTTTTTCAACCAGTGCTATATTTCTTGCTTTCTGAACACTGGGTTCAGCATCTGCAAAACTACAAGTTAAAAGTAGTAATAAAGTTAATGAAATTTGAAAATGCTTAATCATAAATCCTGCTTTTCTACATTCATCTGTTCTATTATTTCTTTTAACTTTGAAGAAGCATCTTCATCTTTTATTAAAGTCTTTAACTCTTCAAGTTGAGCATAATGCTGTCTCATCTGGTTCTGCATTTTATTGACTGCATCACAAAGAGGCTGCCCTTCATCGCCTTCTCTTAGCTTTAATTCATTTTTGGGAAGGGTTCCCGAATTAATTTTGTTGATATGCCCAGTCACTTTAAGCATTGGGCCGATTAGTTTATGAGTAATTAAAATCGTTAATATAATTAAGAACAGGGTTAACAGCACAAAACTGAATATATTTGTAACTACTATTGCTGGTCTGAGGATATCCCAAATCTGTTCTATCTGGCTCTGACTGAAATAATCAGAAAGATTGCGTGCTGTAATATAGTTCAAAAAAACTATATGCATTATTGAACCGGCTAATACCACTAAAGACATGAACAAAACCAGTCTTAGCTGGTAAGAAGGCAGTATAAGATAATGCTTTATAGACCTCTTTTTATTGTTCATCTATAATAACTCCATCCTCATCAGATTCGTCGCAGTCAATGGTTGAACTTCCAACTAGTTCTTTTGGAAGATTCTTAAAAAACAGGTCTAAATCTAATGGCCCCTGATGAGAAAAAATGATTTTGCCTTCAGGATTTACTATAAATACTGAAGGGGTCATAGTTACACCCCAAGAGTCCGCTGAAACGTATTTTTCGTTATCAACCTTTTCCATTAGTATTGGGGCAGGGAATTTTCTGCGTTTTTTGAAGTTTTGCAAAGCTTTCTGCATCTTTTCTGTATCTAGTGAAACAAAGAATGTTGCAAAATCTTTGCCTTCTAACTTGCTTAAGCCTTCTTGTATTTCAGGCATTTCTTCAATGCAGGAATGACAGAAGAGTGACCAGTAGAAAACCAGATTCCATTTGGCGGGAAGTGGATAACTGCGTTCTTCGCCTGAGATGTCTTTAAGAGTGTTTATAGGGGCAGAACTGCCTGGCTGAAGCAGAGATAATGCCGACTTGTTCCCATCTGCTGTTTCTTGAGCAGAGCATATAGAAGAAACTAGAATCATCGTTAAGAGCAGTAATCTGAAAAAACTTGATTTAGAGCTTGATTGAAGCGGCATTAATTGCATCTGTTACTTCCTTTTCTTGATCCGGTGAATAACCTAAGTGGTCATAAACAACTTTTCCGTTACGGTCTATCAACATCGTTCTCGGCAGAATTGTAATCTTATAGGTTTTGGAAAGAGTGTCCTGGCTGTCTATTGCAATCATATATGGGATAGCAGGCTTATATTTTTTGACGAATTTCTGAATTTTCTTTATAGGCGAATTCGGCATGTTTTGATGAATGCCTATGATTGTGATTTTGTCTTTTAGGCTTTCATGAAGTTTGCTGATAAAAGGTATTTCTTCTATGCATGAACCGCATGTGGTAGACCAGAAAACCAGAAGTAATGGCTTTTCTGTGAATTGCCCCGCAAGCCTGAATTGCTGGCCATTAATTGCTGTGAGTGTGACACCTTCTAAAGAAGATATGCTGTCTTTATTATCTTCAGGAATGAAGAAATAAATAAAGAAGCAGCTTATGATTGCAATTATAATTAACAGCGAATGATTGTGACTCATAACTAATAATTATAATCTTTTTATTAATTTAAAAGCAACCCTTTCAAGGGAAAAGGGTATAGTGCTTAGAAAGGTGTAAAGCAAAGAGATTTTGACATAATCGGCGGATAGAGTATAGAATATGCTTACAACTTTACTAAGAAAAGGTCATAGCATGAAAATAGGAATCATATCTGATACGCATAGATACACTTCAGAAAGCTGCGACATTCCTGATTGGATAAAAAAGGCTTTTGATGGGGTAGACTTGATTGTTCATGCTGGCGATATTGAGCACAGCAAATATATTACAAATCTTGAATATATTGCTCCTGTTTATGCGGTCAGGGGAAACTGCGACCCTTACAATTCAGATAATCCTGTTTCTCGTTCTATAAATATAGGCTGTGGGCTTTTAACAGTGGCTCACAGACCTAGAGATGCTAGAAACGCACTTGACTTGCGAAGCAAAGTTTTGGTTTACGGTCACACTCATATAGCGGATATAAGCGAAGAAGATGATTTACTTGTTATTAATCCAGGTAGTGCTTATGAGCCTCGCAGCGGTATGCCACCTTCGGTAGCCGTTTTAAACACTGATGGAGACAAACTTTCCGCTAAATTGATTTTTAGATAAATAATGTTTTGCAAATAGCCGATTAATAGAGAAGAAAAATATTAATTGGTGGCAAAATGAAACAAATCCTTTCTATCAGCTTGTTTATAGTTATAGCTTTAGTTTTGAGCCTTTCTTTTACAGGTTGCTGCAGTAACAGTTTAGACAGTTTAGACGTTTTTTCTACTTACATTTCTAGTGAACCCTCAAACCTTGACCCTGCTAGAGGTGTAGACGTAAATGAAGCCGTGGTCCAATCAAGAATTTTTGATGGCCTTGTCAGATACAATGAAAAGATGGAATTGGTGCCTGATTTGGCTGAATCTTGGGATATTTCAGAAGACGGCAGAGAATACATTTTCAATTTGCGAAAGAATGTGGTTTTTCACAATGGACAGAAATTTACTTCTGCAGATGTTGTGTTCTCATTAGATAGAATACTAGATCCTAATACCAGTTCGCCAAGAACCTGGGTTTTAGAAAAAATAGATGGCGCTGATGTGCGAATGAAGGGTGAAGCATCTGCAACAGCAGGAATAAAAGCCTTAGATGAATACAGAGTTTCTATCAGGCTGAAAGAAGCTTTTGCTCCATTCATGAGTCTTCTTACTACTCCAGCCTGCTATATTCTTCCCTCAGAAAGCAAAGATTCTTTTAAAAACAGTGATTTTTTTGAAAAACCTGTTGGCACTGGTCCATTCTTTGTAAAAGACAGAGTGAGAGACAGTTATATTCATTTGGCTGTTAACGACAAATATTTTCTTAGTAAACCAAACGTTGCCAATATTCTTGTAAGAATAATACCCGAAAATCTCAAGGCTGAGCTTGAATTTGAATGTGATTCGATTGATATGCTTCAGCTTTACCCGTCTAATTATGAACGTTTTAAGGCAATGCCCAAATATGCTGGCAAAATTGTTGATATTCCTGCATTAAATACTTGGTATATTGGTTTTAATAATCAGGCTGAGCCATTTAAAGATGTTAGAGTCAGAAGAGCATTAAATCTGCTTTTAGATAGAGATAAAATTATAAAAGCTGTTTATTCTGGCAGAGCTGTTCCGGCTATTGGTAGCATTCCTCCAGGCATTTCCGGTTTTAACAGTAAAGATACAGGAATAAGCTTTAATCCTGAAGAAGGCAAAAGGTTGCTTGCTGAAGCTGGTTACAATGAACAAAACCCATTAAAGATAGAACTATATCAGAAGGCTCAGCAGTCTGCTACTGAAATAACAAGATTTATTCAGGGTGAATTCAAAAAATACCCTGTAATTATTGAAACTAAGCCTATGGAATGGAGTGCCTTAAAAGATGCCATCAATAAAGGTGAAGCAAAAGCTTTTCTTATGAACTGGTTTGGCGATTATCCTGATGGAGAAAACTTCTTGTATCCATTATTCCATTCTAAAAACTGGGGCTCTGGCGGAAATAGAGCCAGGTTCAAAAATGACGAAATAGACAGACTTTTAGAAGAAGCAGTAAGAATAACAGATGAAAAACTTAGAAGTGAAGCCTACGACAGTATTAACCGAAAGGTTGTAGAACAGGCCCCATGGCTATATTTATGGCATTGTAGCGAAAGCTATGTAACTGGGCCGAGAGTAAAAAAACTTGATTTTTATCCAATGTTTTTCTGCGACAAAGGCTTGACTGTGTCTTTGAATGTCAATAAATAGGAAGTGACAGAATGTTAGAATTTACTCTTAGACGAATTACAGCAACAATACCAGTTTTATTGGGAATAATATTTGTCATTTTTTCTGTTCTTTATCTTATCCCAGGTGACCCAGCGGAGGCTATTGCCGGCCCAAGAGCCAATAAGGCTGCTATTGAGCGAATAAGAAAAGAAATGGGGTTAAACCAGCCTTATCATATAAGATTAATTACATACGTTAAGAAAGTAATCAGCGGTGATTTGGGAAATTCTGTTATAACCGGACGCCCCGTTTTGAAATCAATTTGCGAAAAACTTCCTTATACTTTGAAGTTAGCATGTATTGCAATGATTGTTTCTGTTGTTCTTGGTATTCTTATCGGTATTATCAGCGCAATTACAAGAGGAACTCTAATAGATAGATTTTGTACAATTCTTTCTGTTACAGGAATAAGCATTCCGGTTTTTCTTTCCGGTCTGGTTTTTCTTTATATTTTCGCAGTAAAACTTAAATGGCTTCCTGCTTCGGCCAGTTCTCCGCTAATGTTGAAAAATCCCATACTTGCGTTTGTTCTTCCTGCTTTTACTTTGGGAATACGCTCAGCAGCTTTTTTGGCAAGAATTGTGAGAAGTAGCATGATAGAAGTTTTGAATCAGGATTTTATCAGAACAGCAAGAGCAAAGGGGTTGAGTCCTTGGAGAATTCTTTTCAGACACGGCCTTTTTAATGCTCTTATTCCAGTTATTACTGTAATAGGCCTGGATTTATCAAGTTATTTGAATGGTTCAGTAATCATTGAAACAATATTTGACTTGCCAGGAATCGGCAGATTTGCAATGGACGCAATATTAAAGCGCGATTATCCAATTATACAAGGTGTAATTCTTATCGGAGCTTTGGTTTTTATTATTGTAAACCTGATAATGGATCTTATCTATGCGTGGATAAATCCTAAAATTCGAGAAGAAATGATGGGGAAAAGTGCAGCATGAACAGTATAGATCCAAGTAATAATACAATTGCAGAAGAGTCTTTTTTCAGCCGTCTTACTCTTGCAGGTAAGCTAAGCTTAATAGGAATCATATTGGTGACTTTGGTGGCTATATTCGCACCTGTCCTTTCTCCACATGATCCTATGCAAACCAATCCAGAATTACGTTGGAATAATGATGCCAAAGGCTATCCGTTAGGGTGCGATAATTTAGGACAATGTATTTTTTCAAGAATAATACATGGTTCTAGGCTTTCTTTGATTATTGGTTTTGCTTCCAGATGTGTTGCTCTTATAATCGGTCTAGTAGTAGGTTTGACTGCCGGTTATTTCGGTGGTTGGATAGACTGGATTTTAATGAGAATAGTAGATATGTTCCTGGCTTTTCCCAGTTTACTTATCTCTTTGGCTATTTCTATGATTATGGGAAATGGTTTGGGAACGGTTATTTTTGCAATAGCCATAGTTGGTTGGGCTGAAATGGCAAGAATAATTCGCTCTCAG